>JALVVK010000126.1 GCA_027023445.1 Deltaproteobacteria bacterium
GCCATGGCCCTTGCCACGGCAACCCTTTGCTTCTCTCCACCCGAAAGCCGGGTAACCGGCCTGTCAGCCAGGGCGATTATGCCAAGGTCGGTCATTATCCGGTCAACAAGTCTGTGATCAGATGCGGACAGGGACGCGAAACGGTGCAGATGGGGATGACGACCCATTTCAACCACCTCACGCACGGTAAAATCGTATCGTACAATGAAATCCTGGGGAACGAGGGCAAGCAAGCGTGCCAGTTGCCTCGGTTTCCACTGCATCAAGGGACGGCCCTTGAAGATTACGGATCCTGAATCCGGGACGAGAAGGCCTGAAAGCAGGTCCAGCAGGGTGGTTTTACCGCTGCCGTTCGGGCCAAGGAGGCCGTAGCACACGCCTTTATGAAGGCGGAGGCTGATGTCCTTCAACACGGGGACGGCGTTATAGTAAAAGTTAATCCCTTGCAGGATCCAGAGGTCTTTATGTCCCGGCTGAGTCATAGTCATGCTGTCTCTTTTTGAAGATGACACAGAAAAATGGCCCGCCAAGAAGCGCGGTCAATACACCTATGGGAACCTCGGCGGGCAGAACCGCCCGGGTAAGGGTATCAGCAAAGAGCAAAAGCAGGGCGCCACCCAGGAAGGACAACCCAAGAACCCAACGGTTATCAGGGCCTGTGATATGACGCAGCAGGTGCGGCACAATAAGCCCGACAAAACCTATGATGCCGGCAACAGAGACAGAAAGAGCGGTCATCAGGGAACAGGTGACAAGCAGAATCTTGCGCAGCCTGACGGTATTGATGCCAAGGGAAGTCGCGGTTCTCTCACCCGTTGCCATGATATTGAGATCCCGGCTGTAGAAAATCGTTATGCCCAGCCCCGCAAGGGCCGTCGGCACAAGCATAAGGATGTTCTGCCAAGCAACCCCTGAAAGGCTCCCCATCAGCCAGAATATGATGGCGCCTACCTGCTCATCCGCCAGGAATTTCATGAACCCGATTGCCGCCGACAGGATTGCCGCTACGATTACCCCTGAGAGGATAAGGCTTGTGGAGGAAAGGCGCCTGTCACCAGAGGCCAGGGCCATCACGGCAGCCAGGGTACCCACGGCTCCGCCAAAGGCGAATACCGGGATGGACACGGAGGACGGTAGATGCAGGCCGAATATACGCAGCACGATAACCAGGGCCGCACCAAAGGCCGCGCCTGAAGAGATGCCGAGCGTATAGGGATCGGCAAGCGGGTTCAGCAATATGGCCTGAAAGACCGCACCGCTTAAGGCAAGCATTCCTCCAACCAACACGGCTGCCAGGATGCGGGGAAGACGAACATCTATAATAACGGACTGGGCCACAGGATCAATCCCCCGCGGTGGGCCGGCGCCAAGGACCCTGGACACAATTATCCGGAATACGTCGGCGGCCGGCACCCGCATGTAGCCCATGGTGGCAGCAATGATCATGGCCAGGACGAGCAGTGTGGCCGTAACCAGGCAGGCCAGGATGGGGGCTGCCGGCCGACAGAACATTTATCTCAGCGTTATCCCGGCATCAGAGGCCGCGTCCAGCGCATGCTGGACAAAGATCCGCGCAAACGAATCCTGTTCTCCCAGCCCCCGTTTTACAGGGATAACCTCGAATCCTTCCTTCCTCAGCACGGACGTCCAGGAATCCGGCCCAGGGCCTGCCATGTCATTCATCGCGTGGTCTCCGGCCACGACCATCAGGGGCTTTAATACCACCTTTTTGACACCCGCGTGTTTCAGTTTTGCAATAACATTATCAAGAGACGGGAAGCCCTCGACTGTACCTATAAAGGTCAACACATCCGGATACAACTCCCGCATCCTGGCTGCAAATTCAAGATATGATCCAGCGGAGGGAAAGTAATTATTGCCATGCCCCATGTAAAGGAGCGCCGCCCCTTCCTTTCTGGCAAGTGCTACGTCACAGGCCAACGCCCTGGCAGCAGTGGTGATATCCTTACTGTACGGATGTCGGACGCCAAAGGTCCCAAGGGCGGGACGCCCGATGACGAGCTTGTGAAAAGGCTTGTATTTTGCCTTTATAGTTTGAATAGAGGAAAGCGCCCTTACATAGTCACATAGATCCATAAATTCCTCAGCAGGCGCTATGTGTGTGGGCTGAACGACAATGGTATCATAGCCGGCGTCCTGCAGATTGGCAATGGCTGCCAGGGGACCCTGGACGTGCAGGATATCGGCCGGCACCTCCGGATGAGCCTTGATGTAGGCGGGATTGTGTGCCCGTTTCTGCCAGATACGGCGGATAATGTTCGACGTAAACGCAATGTGAACCGGTGTTTTGGGGCAGACCTTCTGCATCTCTTTCCGGATGTTTGTCAGGGCCTTGAGGGCCGGTTCCACCGTGGTGCCGAACATGGCAAGCACAATGGCATTTTTGTGTCTCACGTGATGCATTCCTGCCTGGGCTGTCTGTACAGCAAGCAGGGACAACAGGACCACCATGAAAAAACAAAACTTTGATCTCATAAAAACCCTCCTTTTCCATGGCCCGGAATAAAAAAACCGGACCAACATTAAAATTGATCCGGAATGTCCCGTTTTTATTCCAGAATTTACCTGTCGCATCCATGCATTTGCCACGAAGCATGGACTAATGTGTTCCAGGCAGGTCTTCTGACTCTCCCGCCCTTCCAGCGGCCTTCCCATCTGCCGAAACAGACAGTGACTCACAAGGCTGAAAGGGTTTTCACTTTTCAAAAAAGAGCGGGATCACAGCGGCGGGCCCGTCCCGGATTCTCACCGGGTTCCCTTTTCATCCGCGCTGGCGGAACCTGGAAACATGGAAAAGATAATCCTAAATCACGCGGCTGGCAAGTCCATCTTGCACCTTTCCACAGCAGGCAGATGCAAGGCAAAGGCATACGGCAGGGCCCTCATGTTATGCTGAACAGCGGCAGATCCACAGTAACTGTAGTCTGCTCGCCTGATACGCTTTCCACCTTGAGGTATCCATGATGATCCCTTACGATCTCCTGGCTGATAGTGAGCCCAAGCCCAATTCCTTTGCCGAGCGGCTTGGTGGTGAAAAGAGGATCGAAGATCTGTCCGAGAGCTTCAGGGGCGATTCCGGTTCCGAAGTCTGTAACCTTGGTTCTCAGGTATTCCCTGCCGCGCAAAAATACCACGGAGCAGCGTATCTTTATGTACTTGTCAGGACTCTGCTCCGGGTATTTTTGATTAAGCGCGTAACGGGCATTGTTTAAAAGATTGATAAAGACCTGCTGGATATGCTGGGGATTGCATTTTATCAGAGGAAGGTCATCAGGCGCATCCACCAGAACCTGAATGCCATCTTTCTGCATCTGGTAACTCAGGAGGACAAGGCTGTCGGCGATTATATCCCTTACCCGGATTTCTTCCTCAAAATCTTCCTCCTGGTGGACAAAGGAAAGCAGGTTTTGCACGACCACGGAAATTCTCCCACTCTCCTTTATGATACGTTTCAGGATATCCGCATGTGCCCGGTCTCCCTCTGATTCGGCATCGTTCAGGAGAATATGGGTATACTTGATAACCCCGTTTATCGGATCGTTGATCTCATGGGCGACCCCCGAGGCCAATTCTCCTATGGCTGCCAGATGGCCCGCGCGCAGTGCCTCGGCCTTTCTGACCTTTTCCTGGGAAATATCACGAACCATGGCAATCAGCATGGGTGGAGCATCTGTCCGCATCCGGCTGAAGGAGATCTCAAGCGGAAACATCGAGCCGTTTTTTCGCACTCCCCTTACCTCCACGGGCGAACCACCGGCCTCTTCCATTTCTTTAAGCAGTTTTTCAATCAGGGCAGAAGAAGGCTCCTGATGGTCGCCAGAGCGTATCAGAATATTTATGTCCTGCCCCACAAGTTCGGATGGATCATAGCGAAATATCCTGGCCGCAGCGGTATTCAGGGACCTTATTTTACCATCTTTATCCAACATAAAAAGACCGTCGAGCATGTTGTTGATTATGGTCTTCATCCTCGTTTCGAGCATCTCCTGTTGCTTCACGGATTCTTTCAGCCGGTATGAACCAACGAATATGCCCAGAATCCCAAACGCCCATATAATCCCATGGGCCAGCAAAAACATCCTGATATCATGTGAGAAAATACTCTCCAGCAGGTCCATTGGGATTGCCACGCTTATTCCCCCACGTATATCTCCTACTCTATATCCCTGGACCGCATGACACTTAAGACAGCCCGGCTCAGTTATCAGGGGACGCATCATCCTCAGATACGGTCGTCCATCCATTTCCTGGATAGCCGCCACCTCCTTATGTCCGTGCTCAAATGCTTCAAGGGCCTCTGTCTCCCAGGGATCAGCCGCATTCTGTGGACGTATGGGATCAAGGCTTGTTATATGACCGAGAGCGCCGTAGCTGGAGGCGCGCATTTCGTAGACCTGGCGGATCATGTACTCAGGATTAACCAGAATCAGCTTTATTCCGGAAGGCGTAACAGCCGTGTTGTCCTTAATGTTGGAAAGATACGGATTAGGAGGAGTACCACGAGTCACCGGCACATAAACGCCATTGTGTTCCCAAGCCCACCTGTAGTAGATGAGATCCCTCTCAAATACCGTACCCGCCTCATTTTTCGCCACGGCGAAGGTTTCCCTTTTTTCCCTGACAATATTCCAGACAAGGGACGCCCATATGACACACGTCCAGATAATAACGGAGATCCACATATAGATCGTTATACGAAAAACAGGATCACGCCGGGACGTCTTGTCTGTTTCGGCTGATTTATGATGAAAAGATGCGGGAACAGAGATAACGAAGAAAAAAAAGAATCCTATTGATGCTGCCAGATAACCGTGGAACAAAGCCATAGAAGACCACCTCCCCCCATCCTCCAGGCTGAGTCTGAGGAATCCTCCTTAAGGTTAATAGCACATCGAAGAAACATGTATCAGCAACGGATTCCATACATATTCAGGTATTCCGTCACTATCAATTTATTATGATCTTAAATGTATCAGGCGGCCGAGTAAAGGCTATTCCGCGGATAAAATACGGAATGTCCAAACTGACACCGAAAGAGACAGGAAACAAGTTTGCGCCATTTTTCAACTTGAAACAACATTTATGGTTAAGGATGCACTTAACTATCGCTATTTACTGAGTAATAAGTCAAATAAACGATTTGTTCCATATTGAAACTTGAATTGGACACAAACAAACCGGGGCAATTCTTGCCATTACGACATAACTAACTATTTTTATTAATTTTTATCAATAACTCATACCCATAAACATCCTATGCCCCCATCCAGACACCCCTACATGGATCATTCTAAAAATAGCCTTTTATTTTAATAAGTTATTTTTATAAAATACTCATGGCATCTTCATTGCTGTACCTTCGCGTGCAACGACCTGAGACCTTTGAATATTACAATCAGTACAAAGCCCAAATTGCTCTTTCCAGAAAAAGGAAGGACATTGGTCTCAGGACCGGTTGCCTTTATTCAAAATTTTTTTAAGGGGGTAGAAGGATGAAATGACCAAAGAGACTTTCCTAAACAAGACTGTGGAGCAACGATGGAAACCGGGAATCATTTATCAATGCGTGACACGGAACATGTCTCCGCGTCACTCACCACCCAGACAGTGGTCCTTTACGCTCAAGCACTGCCTGGCGGGACGCCTGATAACTTATGGTTTCCGGGCAGGATCAATGTAGCCAGGACACGAAAAGGTTTCAAAAAACATTCTTGGAGGTTGAAAAGTTATGTGGCACATGTACCTTCCGATAGCAGGAAACAGCGTAAACATCCTGACCGTTTTGGGTCTAGGGGGATTTGTTGGCCTTTTGTCCGGAATCTTCGGTGTCGGTGGCGGTTTTCTGATGACGCCGCTTCTTATCATGTTCGGAATTCCACCTACGGTGGCAGCGGCATCTGATTCAAATCAGATAGTGGGAGCATCCACCTCAGGAACCCTGGCACACTGGAGGCTTGGAAACGTAGATGTCAAGATGGGAATACTGCTTCTCATAGGCGGTGTTTTCGGTGGAACAGTAGGTGTCCAGATCATCAAAATTTTAAGGGCGCTGGGCAATGCCGATTTTTTGATCAATATTACCTACGTGCTCATGCTCGGCGGCGTGGGCGCATATATGTTCATGGAAAGCCTCCAGGGCCTTAAAAAGGAAAAGGCCGGAGCAGTTTCCTCACAGGAGGCTCCAAAAAGCGAATCCACATATGCCCGCATGCTGAAGGCCCTGCCCTTTCAGTCCAGGTTTGATAAGTCAGGGGTGGAAATCTCACTTATTCTTCCATTCTTTTTCGGCACCCTGGTTGGAGTACTCGCAGCCATCATGGGCGTTGGCGGAGGTTTCATCATGGTTCCGGTCATGGTTTATCTTCTTCGCATGCCCATGCATGTGGTCGTCGGCACCAGTCTGTTCCAGATTCTTTTTACATGCATGAATGTTACTATCATGCAGTCAGTGAGCAATCATACTGTTGATTTTGTATTAGCGGTTTTACTTCTTCTCGGTTCCACCATCGGCGCCCAGGTCGGTACAAAAATCAGCAAACGTCTTAAAGGCGATCAGCTGAAAATACTCCTTGCCTGCCTGGTATTACTTATGTGCTTCAAGATGTTAGCAGGCCTTTTGCTGACTCCCCACATCATGTTAGCCTACAAAGGAGGTCATTAATATGATTAAAAAATCCTGGTGTTATTTAACTTTGATGCTTATATTTCTGATATACATACCGGCCACGGCTTTCGGCGTCTCCCTGAATCTAAAGCCGCAGGAGGTCCAAATAGGAACCTTCTATGACGGCACAACCGTGGAGGCAACCGGCACAGTCCCCGCAGACTGCCAGGCAGTGGTTCTTGTCAGAGGGGCAGGAGAAGATGTACATCTGAAAAAAAAGGGGAAAATTGGCGGCCTGCTCTGGATGAACATAGGCGATGTTACTTTTGAGCATACACCGCGCGTGTATATGATCTATGCGGACGCCGACCTCCCCCCAAGCCTTGATTCTGAGATTGGATTCTCAGCGCTGAAAAATGTAATAAAAATAAGCCCTGCCGGGGAAAACAAGGATTTTCTGTTCAAGGAATTCGTCAAATTGAAAAAACACTCAGCCCTGTACACGTTTCACGCAAATGCTATATCATATGGCCCAGCAGAGGGCGGTTCCCGTTCTTTCAAGGTGAGTCTTATCATACCGCCACACATGCATCAGGGAAGCTATACGGTTCAGGCATTCGCGGTCAGGGATGGTCATGTTGTAGGGAAAGCGGCAAAACCAATGCAACTCAAGCTGACAGGTCTTCCCGCAAAACTCTCCAAACTGGCATTCGGCCATCCCCTGCTTTATGGTATAATTGCGGCAGGTGTCGCCTTGGCGGCCGGCCTGCTCATAGGAGTGCTGTTCGGGAGCAAGGGCGGAGCCCATTAAATCCCGAACAGGACATCTCTTTATAAATAAATGGCTTACACCGGACATTTCCGCAGGCATTCACAAATGATCTGCGGAAATGTCCGGGCGAATTCATACAAAATGCAGGAGCATCATGAATCTTCTCCGTCGCATAAGACATAAATTCAGCCGCCGGCATGTTGAAGAATATTCCTTTGTCGGAATCTTTAAAAGGTTCCAGGAAATCGTCGAAATGAACAACCGGTTGCTGGGCCTGATCGCAAGGGCCAATGATAAACTCGGCGGAGACTATATCTTTGACAAACAATATATACGGTCCCTGTGCGCTGAAATCTCTGACCTCGTACAGAAACTCATATTCAACCTGGACAGCATCGCACCCAAAAAATACAGGGCATTGTACGATGTCTTCAACCGGATTCAGGAGGACATCGATGAACTTCTGGCAGGCAGGATAGTGCCCCGTGATATCGAACTCATATTGCCCTATGAAAAGATCTCACGGGATATAGTTGAAGCCGTTGGATCAAAAAACGCTAATCTTGCTGAGATAAAATCTGTTCTGGGATTTCTGATTCCAAGGGGTTTTGCCATAACAACCGCCTCTTTTGAGGCGTTCCTGAAATACAACCAGCTTGATACCGCCATCAATGAGCTGATCAGCAAGTGGCGGGACGACAAGTTGTCCACCGGAGAAACAGCCAGGGAAATCCAGCAGATGATCGGTGCGGGCATAATTCCGTCCGATCTTGAGAAGGCGATCCGGAACGTCCTGGACAGGCTGCCTGACATAGAATGTTTCGCAGTCCGGAGCAGCGCCCTTGGTGAAGATGGACACCGCAGTTTCGCAGGACAATACAAAAGCATTCTCAATGTTCCCGCGGACAAGATCCCGGAGGCATACAAAAGGGTTTTGGCCAGCACATACAGTGAAAAGGCCATGGAATACCGAAAAAGTATAGGATTTACCGAGTGGGAAGTGGCCATGGCAGTGGGATGCCAGGAAATGGTAGACGTAAAGGCCAGCGGGGTGCTTTATACAATGGATCCCAATGCTCCGGGACAAGATATCATGCTGATATCCGCCACCTGGGGGCTTGGCGTCCCAGTGGTGTCTGGTGAGGCGCCCACAGACCATTTTGTTGTCAGCCGAAAACCTCCCTATAAAATCAAGGAAGTGGATCTGGTTCACAAGGAGACAGAGGTGCTCGCGGAAAAAAATGGGGGGACATCCTTGCGTTCATTGTCCAGGGAGAAGAGTGACCAGGTATGCCTGAGTAATAAAAATATAAAACAGATCGCCGAAGCGGGTATTGTTATCGAAAAATTCTTTAAACGCCCCCAGGATATAGAATTCGGTATAAACAAACAGGGACAGCTCGTTATTCTCCAGGCGCGTCCTCTTGCCATAAAATCCATTGAGTCTCCCGATGCTTCTGATCTGGCCATGATTTCTACAAAATATCCCGTGATTTTTCGTGACAAGGGGGCAATAGCGCAGAAGGGCGTGGCCTTGGGGACCGTGTTTATAGTGAAAGATGAGACGGACCTGCAACATTTCCCTTCCGGGGCCATTCTTGTCTCCAGGTTCGCCTCCCCTATTCTGGCCAAGGTATTGGTAAGGGCGTCAGGCCTCATCACCGAAGTGGGATCGCCTACAGGACACCTCGCTACCATCGCCAGGGAATACCGGGTCCCAGCGATCATGGGGGCAGAGGGTGCCACGAAAATCCTTAAAGATGGCCAGGAAATCACCCTGGACGCAGAAGAAAACATTGTTTACCAGGGAATCGTAAAGGAACTGCAGCAGTACAGCCTGAAACAGGAAGCCATAGAGGAAACCTATGAATACAGGCTGCTCAGACGCGTGCTCAGAAAAATTGAGCCCCTGAATCTTGTAGATCCCATGGATAAACACTTTACCCCTGAGGCATGCAAAACAATGCACGATATCATACGTTTTGTGCATGAGAAGGCAGTAAACGAACTCATAGAATTCAAATACTACAAGCACAGGGATCAGGGAACCGCCTCCGGCAAGCTGAAATGGAACATACCACTTGACATGGTCATAATCGATATTGGAGGTGGGCTGTCAACGCCCCCTCATAACAAGGTTATCCTTCCCGAACAGATAGTTTCAATCCCCATGCAAAGCGTGCTGGAAGGCCTGGCCCGACCCGGGGCCTGGAACAATGATCCCATGTCGGTTGATCTGGGCAGCTTCATGTCAAGCATGACCCGGACATTTTCAACGCAACTTGCCAGTCCGAGATACGTGGGCCAGAACCTGGCGGTCATTTCCAGGAACTACTCTAACATAAGCCTCAGGCTCGGATATCATTTTACCATGGTTGACGCCTACATCTCTGAAAACATAAATGACAATTACGCGTATTTCCGGTTTTTCGGGGGGGTTACGGACGAGATGCGGCGTTCAAGAAGGGCAAAACTCCTTGGCAAGGCGCTGGCGCATTTTGACTTTCGCACTGAAATTCATGGAGACCTGGTTGTTGCACGCATTAAGAAATTCCCGGAACCCATGATGAGGAAACGGCTTTACATTATTGGCGTTCTTATAGGCTTTTCAAGGCAGCTCGATGTGCGGATGGCAAGCGACCACAGCATATCAGAATACCTTGAAAAATTTAAATTGGTTATGGAGGATGATAATGAGAGGGAAAGAGAAAACCAGCATATTGTTACTTGATGATGAACCAATCGTAAGCAAACGCTTAAAACCATCACTTGAAAAGAGGGGATATGAGGTTGAGGCATTCACAGATGGTTTTTCCGCTCTGCAAAGGATCAAGGAACGCAAATTCGACATTGTAGTCACGGATCTGAAGATGGAAGGCATTGATGGTATGCACTTCCTCACTGAGGTAAAGAAAAAATTTCCGGAAACAGAAGTCATCGTCATTACGGGCTTTGCAACCATGCAAACGGCAAAGGAGTCCTTCCAGAAAGGTGTGTTCGACTTTCTGGCAAAGCCCTTCAAAATCAAGGAGATCACAGAGGTTATCAAGCGGGCGGAAAACCGGCAGAGGGAGAGAGCTTCCAAATAAGCAGCTATAAAAGGTGAAATATGAAAACAGCGTTGATTTACATAGAAGAAAACCTGGCATCAAGTATGGCCTTGAGATACACAAGCAGGCTGGCAAACCTGATCGACTTGGCGCTTCAGGTAATTCACGTGGAAGAGCCCGAAAATAAAAACCATTTTGGCACGGGCTGGACCAGGCGTACCTGGGAACATGGCATTGAAGAAGCTGGCCTTCAGGAAGTGGACCGGCTTCTGAAAACCGAAAGGATTGACTGCCGGTTCCTTGGGAGCCCTGTTGTGCGCGTGGGAGACAGGGACTCGGAATTGCTTTCCGAGATGAGCCATCACCCCTACAATCTCTACATCGAAGGCAGGCTGAATACGGCAAGCGTTCGCGATTTTTACTCACTTCTCGGCAGCCGCCTGTATCGCAAAATGACCTGTCCCTCCCTTATAGTCAAAAATCTGGTTCCTATTGACAGGGTATTATTGCTTGCCGCCGAGGGAGTGGATCCTGATCAGCTTACCTCTTGTTTTTCCAGGCTGTTTGACCCGGAATCCATACCGGTTGATCTGCTTTATTTTCATTTCCAGGAAAACGATTCACCTGTCTGGGAACAGGAACATGAGATGGCAGACTACCTGAATGAGATCATAACGCCACTGGCGGACAAGGGATGGAACATCGAAAAAAAACAGGTGGTGCGAGGTACCCCGGAGAAGGTAGCGGATCTCCTGAGGGATTATGGCCTGGTAGTCAGTACATTTCCCACCCGGAAATGCCCCCATTACGAATTGCTGGCCATGCTCCCGAATCCCATATTAATATGTAAATAATCACAACTGGACTTGAGAAATATTTTTATAAAATCATGTCATGTCCCCTGGCCGGAAAGACCGGACGGGGGAAAGGAGAATCGCCATGAAGATGCTGGTTCCTGTAGATACCAATCCATACAGTGCGGTAGCCGCCCGCAAGGCGGCAAAACTGGCCATTAATACCTGGGCCGATGTTACCATCTTAGGGATACAGACAGCCGGAAGCGCCGCCAACAATATGCCGGACGCCGCCCTGTCTTCAGCGATGTCAGCTTATTGCAAGGCATTTCTCAGTAATGCGGGGGAGATGGAGTCTCCTTATGGAGATGGTGAGCCCGCCCCGTGGCGCGCCACGGGAAATGGAGTCTGGGAGACCTCCATTGCTTCCGAGACGGCAAAAAAATCTTTGCGCCTTATGGTCAAAAAAGGCAGTACACTTGACATGATCCTTGAACAGGCTGCGCAGGATGGATCTGATTTTATTGTTATTGGCTCGCCCGCAAAGGTAGCCGATCCTGGCTGGACAGGAGAGCTGGATCTTACCGCCAAGGTGGCAAACAAGGCCCCATGTTCCGTTCTCGTAGTTAAGGAAGAAAAATCGGTGAATACCGTTATGGGCATCCTGGACCAGGACCATGTCAGCCAGGAATCACTGGAACTGATCAATCAGATGGTGACCGTTCATCAGGCGGAATTAAAAATCGTCGGCCTGGCAACGGCCAAGGGCTTGGATGAACGCGTTGAGATGAAGATGGGAGAGGTCCTGGATTATTATGCCTCAAAGGGGGTCAAGGCCTGGATCACCATGGTAAAAGAAAATGAGATGGAGGATTTTGCCGCCCGTGCCGCGGAGACAAGTCTTGTAGGGATCTGGCTTGGCAAAAAATCTTTCCTGGCCAAGATCTTTTCCAAAGACAGGGTGAGCCAGTTGATCAACGCAACCAATTCATCTGTGCTGGTTCTTAAATAGACCGTTGCTGGCGCGATTCAGGATTATCCCGGATTACACTACCCTTTTGGACCGGGGGGCTCGGTAATCCTGGCGCCCCCTTACAGATCTTCACCGGACTTCGCACTTTTGTGGCTGCGTATCTTTTTATCTGTTGTGTCCTTGGTAATAAGCCCGTATTTTTTCATGCGGCGCCATAGAGTGGTTCTCGGCAGATTCAGGATCCTGCTGCTCAGATTTTTATTAAAGCCTGTATGTTCCAGCACCCTGCGAATGTGATGCTTTTCAACCTCTTCAAGGCTTAACAGCTCGTTGCCTGAAAGGCATTTCAATATTCTCTGGTGCAGGTCTTCCGGCAGATCCTTTACGTACAATTCATCGTCATCCGTCAGGGCGACCGCCCTCTGGATTATGTTCTCCAGCTCACGGACATTACCGGGAAAATTGTAGGTCATCAGGATCTGGAGTGCGGCAGGGGATATGCGCCTTACCTGTTTGGAAAACGCGACATTATACTTCTCAATAAAATGCGAGATCAACAGGGGAATGTCTTCCGCTCTGTCAGCAAGCCTGGGCAACTGAATATTTACAACATTCAGACGGAAAAAAAGGTCCTTTCTGAAGGTACCATTTTGTATATCCGCCTCCAGATCACGATTAGTGGCCGCAATAATACGTATGTCAAGGTCCATGGGACGAGTACCGCCCACACGAAGGACCTGACGCTCCTGGAGAACATGCAACAGCTTGACCTGCATGCTCTGGGGCATTTCACCGATTTCGTCCAACAAGACAGTTCCGCCGGCAGCAGTCTCAAACAATCCTTTCTTAAAGGTGGTCGCCCCTGTAAACGCCCCTTTTTCATGGCCAAAAAGCTCGCTGCATATCAATTCGTCGGTAAAACCGCCACAGTTAAAGTAAACAAAGGGCTGATCTCTCCTGGGGCTAAGGTTATGAATCGCCCTTGCGACCAGTTGTTTACCTGTACCCGTCTCCGCCTGAATCAGCACGTTACAGTTGACCAGGGCCACCTTTTTGATAAGAGCGAAGATCTCCCTTATAGCCTCGCTTTTACCAATAAAACCTGGAATAGGACTGTCCGTACCAAGCGCCAGGCGGAGTCTTCGGTTTTCCTCATTCAATTCAATTTTTTCCCTGGCCCTCCGGGCAAGTAAACGGATATCATGCCGCCTGCATGGCTTGGTAACATAATGAAAAGCGCCATTTTTAGTGGCCTCAACAGCGGTTTCAATGGAGCCATGGCCTGTCACCATTATAGCCTCTGTATCCTCAAATGCCTGTTTTAAGAGTTTAAGTACCTCAAGGCCATCCATGTCAGGCAATTTCAGATCTATGAACGCAATATGGAACGGAAATTCCTTCATGCGAGACAGAAAAACGCGACCAGAAGGAAAGGTTTCTACCTCGAACCCATCCTGCTCAAGAATCCTTTTTATATGACGACAGGCCGTAGCCTCATCGTCAATTACTGCTATCCGTATCATCTTTTTTAATCCCGAGTGTCTCAGCATCATTGGCGATTGGCAGGTAAATTATGAAGGTTGTACCAATATTTTCCTTGCTCTTCACCTCTATATAACCACCATGTTTCTTGATTATTCCATAAACAATGGACAAACCCAGTCCGGTACCCTTCCCTACCGGCTTGGTGGTAAAAAATGGTTCAAATATATGCTCAAGTTTTTCCGCAGGTATTCCCTTACCAGTGTCGGAAAAACGGATTATTACGTAACCGTTCCTTGCTTCTCCATGAACATCTATAAGGCCGCCATCAGAGATGGCATGCATTGAATTCAAAAACAAATTCACAAACACCTGCTGAAGCTTCTGCGCATCTCCCCGAATGAGCGGAAGTGATTCAGGAATATAATCTTCAAACTCAATATGCTGTATTTTCAATTGATTACGCACCAAGTCCGCTGACTTCCTCACAACATCCTTTATGTTCAACAACTGGCTGGACGGAGGGCTTTTGCGACAAAAATCAAGCAGGTTACGCACCACAAGGCTTGCCCTTTCATCTTCATCAATAATATCCTGAATCATTTCAAGGATCTCCTCGCGGGACAGGGTATCGTATTCTTCCAGCAAGGTGTCGGCAGTTAATGATATGTTGTTAAGCGGGTTGTTAAGCTCATGGGCTATCCCGGAAGAAAAAGTACCGATGGCCGCAAGTTTTTTGGCCTGAAGGAGTTGTTCCTGCTTATTGTCAATTTCCTCTACCATCTTATTAAATGCCTGTATAAGGCTTGAAATTTCATCTGTTCCTGACGCGTTTTCCTTAATAGGGACGAATTGGCCAAGGGCTACGGCCCTGGTTGCCTTCTGCACCTTGGCAAGACGTCTGAGGATATTTTTGGTCTGCACGTGAAACACCAGCAGGATAAACATGAATCCACCTGCGGTTGCCATAATGAAGCCATACATGGTTAAATGCAGTTTTTTATGAATACTTTCTCTCTTGGCTTTCAGAAGTTGATCCGTAAAATCGACCAGCCTTTTGCCCAGTTTGCGTATCTCCTCTATGTTGGCATTGGAAATTCGGGGATGACCCTCAATAAGCTTTTCATATTGTTTGATTGTATACTGAAAATTCAAAAACTCCTTTTTCCCCATGGTGGTCAGGAGTTCCCTCGAAAAATAGTTCGTATCCTTGTTGATGGCATACAGATAATGCGCTATCTGATGCAGGGAGTGGGGGTCATGTTCATAAAGAAAATTTTTTTCAAACCGCCTCAGCTCCAGAACATTATTGGAAAGCTTGTAAATATCCTCCATCATGTAGAAATCTGACTTCAACGCCGAGATGTTCAGGGCATAGACGGTCGCAAGGCATACTGCGAAAAGAAAAACCACCGCGAAAATCAGCAGAAGCCTGTGCCTTATGGTGCTGTTAAAAAACATTTCCAACCTTTTAAACTAACCAGAAACCATATCAAAAAGTTGTCAGGCTCGGTCAACACGGCAAAAGACAACAAATCTATTTCTAACAGAATTAAAAATATAATCCAAATTAAACGAATATGCCATGAGACCTAATTGTTTTTTGATCAGCAAGGTGGAGATAAAGGATAAAAATAGTAAATCAAGGAATCCAGCCACCTTGTCCTGAAGACGTTCACCGGTTTATATCTTTTTTCAGGGTGATAAACCTCTCCAGCATGTTGTGCCAGTAAGGGGCCCCCACACTGATCATGCACGCAGTGAGAAGCCGTTCAACAACATCTATATGCTGGATGTTAGGTTCCCACATCTGGAATTCCGCCCCGGAGGCCGAAAAAAATTTGTTCATAATGGAAAAGGCATTGATTCGCAGGCACAGGCAGAGAAGAAGACTGACCGCAAACGAGGTCATCAGCATGCCTTTCTTTATCTTCCCCCCTGCCATCTTCAGCACCTGATCTATCTTGCTGAAAATCTCGCTCTCATGTTTAATCCTGAGCCTGTATCTTTCAAGGTAGGCCAGGAATCCTTCCGGATCTTTTCGAAACAATTCAGGAAGGTCTTTCTTCGTGATCTTGGAAAAATCGGATTCAGATGAAGAAGTAATATCCCTGTCCTTCGTGATCTTGGAAGAATCGGATTCGGATGAAGAAGTAATATGGATGTCTTCAAGACTGAGTTTTGCCTGATTCATCGCATCAACCACCGGATTTAAAAAGACAGTGCGCGCGATAAACAAATTTTTAAGGCTGGTATTGATAGATTTTACTATTATACACAATACTGTCATCCAGATAAAAAAGGCTATCGATGCGTCTAACAAGGGCATTGGGCGCTGCCTCCCTGGTAAAAAATTGACAGAAGACCTATTACTTCTTTTTTAGCATAAACAGCCTTGCCAGAACAGGGGGAATATGGTTTGGCCGGCGTTTCAGGCTCACTGCCTTGAGGCCAGGATCATCCAGGCGCATGTTTCAGTGACCAGTGCGTCCCCCGCAAAAACGGTGACAGGCACGGGATTACCTCATCATTGACATACCAGAGGCATGTGTATATAAGGCAGCGCGCCAGGATCCTGCGACATCTTGCCCGCCACCTGTAAAACCGCTGTGATAAATTCCGCTATAAACGCATTACTACGCATGAACAAGCCCGGATTATGCAGCACGCAAGTAGGTCATAATTTAATAAAATTCCTTTCTTCAGACATTTGAAGTGCATAATCCGGCATAAAACATTTTCATAAAACTTTAGCCATGGTAACCTAAAGGATAATATGTTTCATACTGCAAACTTCCGGTTCATACCGGGATCTTTCTACAGGGAGTATGAGATGCAAACAATACACAAAATCAGACTGGCGCTGATCTGTGGAGGGACATCAGCCGAACGGGAAATTTCTCTTAAGGGGGCGCAAGAAGTAGAAAAGGCCCTTGATCCCACCCGATATACCGTTACCAGATATGACCCCGCCTCAGATCTTGAAAAACTCGTCAGGGATTCAGACAACCTTGATGCCGCCTTTATTCTGTTACACGGCCGCCATGGCGAGGACGGCACTATCCAGGGGCTGCTCGATCTCATCGGGATTCCATATCAGGGATCGGGTGTTCTGGGAAGCGCCCTTGCCATGGACAAGCATATGTCAAAGATTATTTATCAGAATGCCGGAATACCTACCCCTGAATGGATATACTTGGAAAAGACCGACCCGATAGACACCAGGACGATCATCACCCGACTGGGACTTCCTCTTATGGTCAAGCCATGCGTCCAAGGTTCCAGCGTTGGCATGAGCAGGGTGGAGGAAGAATCGGAACTGGAAAAAGCGATAATCGAAGCCCTTAAATGGGACAACTGCGTCCTGGTGGAATCCTGTCTGATCGGGCGGGAACTAACAGGAGGCGTTCTTGGAGACCCCAACCCTGAGCCTTTACCCCTGGTGGAAATCATCCCTGGGGATGACTTTGATTTCTTCGACTATGTTGCCAAATACCAGCCTGGCGCCACAAGGGAAATATGTCCGGCTGAGGTCACGGAAGCCATTGCCTCCAGGGCCAGGGACCTTGCGCTTAAAGCACATAATGCACTACGTCTTAGGGCATACAGCCGTACGGACATGATACTCACAGGGGACGACAGATTATTTGTCCTGGAAACCAACACAATCCCGGGAATGACCCCCACAAGCCTTTTTCCGCAGGCCGCCCGGGCAGCAGGCATCCCCTTTGCCCGATTACTGGATCGCCTTATAAAAATGGCGCTCGGAGCAAAAAACTGGCAGACAGGATAACCGCCATGCAGGCCCCTGCCAATATCAGCCGGTTAACTGGATTTTTCCATTCCATGGTTTTATAGTTAAGATTACATGATAAAATCACTAAAAAAATTCATACTGATATTAATCCTCGCCTGCGCAGTTTATCAGGCAGGCCAACAGGCCTTGGCCATGGAGGCAAACATGGATCTCTCTTCTCCAGCCTTTTCAGACCATGGACAAATTCCAATCAAATATACCATGCCAGGGGCAGGAGGCAGCAACATCTCCCCGCCCCTCACCTGGACAACCCCGCCCCGGGGCACCAAATCCCTTGCCCTCGTTGTAATCGATATACACCCGGTGGCCAGGAACTGGATCCACTGGGTGGTGATTGACATTCCCCCTTCGGTAACAGGCCTGGCAGAAGGCGCCTCCGGAGTATCCATGCCTGAAGGAGCAAGGGAACTCATAAATTCCTTTGGAAAAACCGGATACGGAGGGCCACTGCCACCGCCCGGAACAGGTGACCATCCCTATGTCTTCACGCTGTACGCACTGGACGTGCAGTCCCTGAATCTTCCGGACAGGGCTTCACTACAAAAAATTCATCAGGCAATCAAAGGCCACGTATTGACTGAAACCAGTATAACGGGATATTTTGGCCGATAAAAATGAATTATCTCACAAAAAGGTAAAATAATGGCACTTACACCCAAAAGCAAAGGGCAAAAAGGACATCACACATACCGCCTCATCCCACCTTCCCCGGCGCCTCAGATCGGCAGCCGGATCGTATGTCCCAAATGCGGAAACGACTGGCACTTTTATGAAATCGCTGAAAACGTCATGCTGACCACACGGTACATCCAAAACCCGGATGGGAGTTTCACCCCTCAAAGTGACGAATCCTGCATACTCGGTGAAGTGAAACTCTACTGCGCCGAATGCCAGGAAGACCTCAGCAGGTTCCATCACCGGCTGGTAGAGATGTTGTTTTGAACACTAACCGCAAAAGATTGATTATCAGAGACAATCACTCCTTCAGGGCCAACATCCACCAGCTTTCCCGGGGTGACGTACTAATAGGGCTTCTGAATATCAAACCCACAGAAGAGGTTCTGTTCCTTGATCTGGTGGAACGGGGTGTGATCATGTACCCGTCGGCCCTTGCCCAGCAGATCAGCCGGTCAAAATGCCTGCAGGCCATGGTATACGAGGAATGGATGATTCCCCTGACCTTTGTAGCCAGGGACAGACATGACATGATCAGAAACATAGACCGTTATGCCGGGCATGGGGTCGGCCGGATCATAACAAAGCAGAACCGGCATAACTGCGGCATTGGCATACATATCTGGCCATCCATTGAAGACGTATATAACCAGGCATGCTTTGGATCGCTGTCATATCCCTTTGTGGTTCAGCCCTTTGTGGAGACATCCCTTGACGTACGGGTCATAATCATGGGGGATTATACAGAGGCATACTGGCGCAAAAATACCCACTGCTTTCGAAACAACCTGTATTTTGGGGGCGACAGCGATCAATATGAGCTTTCTGGGCAGCAAATGGAACTTTGCCAACAAGCGATGAACAGAGGCAAATTCCCATATGCCCATCTGGATCTTATGGTTACAACCACAGGAGAGACCTATCTTGCGGAAATCAACCTGCGCGGAGGGCTGAAGGGTGCGGCCATATCAACCCCTGAATACAAAAAACGAATAAAGGACCTGGAAGATAATTTTCTCAGATCCCTTGATCACTCGAGCAGGTAAAGCAGGGTTTGCCGCCTTTCTTTTTCATCTTGTCTGACAACAGCGGCCAAAAGCCGTCCTTTGCCGTCAAAAGACAGGCCACAGATTGATCCCTTTACAGACAAAGAGACCGTAGACACGGAATATCTCGCACCTGACCAGAAAAGTGCCAGTATGCGGCCATGCCCTTCCGGCCCGTTGCTGCCTCCGAATATAACCTCTCGCCTCCCATCTCCATTGACATCAAAAGATATAAGACGTGTAAACTGCGAGGGCACATCCCCAGGGAGCAGCTTTAAATCTATGGTGGACAGGAGATTACCAGATTCGTATATCCTGAGTTCGTGTTTAGAAACCAGGGTTACAAGCTCCGGTTTGCCGTTACCGTTAAGATCGCACCACAGAGAACGGGTAACATTAAAAAGAGCGGGCAGATTCAGACGTCCTCTGTAGTAAATTCCCCCTGCATCAGGCTCAGCCAGGTACACGTCATGAGCAAACCCTGTCTCCAGGCCAAAGCCCTGGGCGAGAAGGGATTCAGCTACTCCGTCCCCATCACGGTCAACAAAGGAAAGCCACAGGTTAATATCATCCTGTACCGTTACAAGCTGGCTTCCCGTATATCTCAGCAACACGGATCTCATACCGATTCCGGGCATGAGGATATTAAGAACAACCATGCCCGAACAACATGAAAATCCCTGGGGAACCCCTGGCCCCTGAAACCTGTAAGCGGCCATGACACCATGATCCCTGAAGGGATATACGTAAAGACCGGTATTGGTAAGATAGATGGTCTGGAGGTCCCCGTCTCCGGCAAGGTCAAAAACCATTACCTGCAGGGCGCCGGCAGAAAGAAGACCAAGCGGTCTTGCCTTTTTCCAGCGCAATCCCGTAGGATTAAAAGAAACGGGCGGGATGCTCCCGGCCGGTTTCGCAATATGCCTTTTCGGTTGTTCAGGTTTCTCCGCAACAGGCATCGACAAGGGAAAGGATCTCAATAACCTTTTGCCTGGCCCATAGAGATCGAGCCTCCGGGCCTCAAGCACGAAGGTAAGGGCATTTTTTGCCTGAGTACCTCTGCTGCCCTCCCGCGCCCAAACGATATAAGGCAGATCACGCATCAACCGTTTCCTCAGCCTGACCGCGGCCGCATGATCGGTCCTTGAGGTAAAAAAGGCCTTTACATCTTCATACCTGATTGCGGAAAAACCGGAAAGAACAGGGGATTTTGAGGTCAGTACCCGGCACCGACAGCTGGACTTCTTCACCGAAGCAACCTGTACCAGGGCAATGGGTCGCCTCAGGAATCCAAGCTTTTGACCGGTTTCCGGGTCTGAAACCGGACGCCCCCTTTCATATACAGTAAAGAGATCTCCCTGATGTATATCACAGCCCGGCTCATAGGAAAGAGTAATAGAACCATCTTCAGAAACGGAAACGACCGTGGCCTCCACCGGTTCCAGGGTCCTTATCAGTTGATCGTAGGTATCCTGATCAAGGAGCTGAGAAAAAACATTAGACGGCGCAAGCGCCAGGACAAAAAACAATAAAAAACAAACAGCAGTTCGGAGGAACAGGCAAAAAGGGGAAAACAGAACGGGAGAAATAGGTTTAAAAGCTGATTTGGACATAGATCCTGATTCAGACAAAAAAGGCCCTTACCTTTTTAAGGCAAGGGCCTCTATCTTAAATAAAACCAAATTACAGGGCGATCAACCCCTATACGCAACCGGTAGGTTTGGGCAGACCGGCCATCTTACAAGCTCCCTTACCAGGTCCTGAGGGGAACAGCTCATAGATCTTTTTCAGGGGATAACCGGTAGTCTTGGAAAGAATACGGACCATGGGAGCGATCCCGTTCTTCTTGAAGTAGTCCTGCAGCACGTTGATGATCTTCCAGTGATCGTCATTCAGCTCAGAGATACCCTCCAATTCCTTGACGTATTCAACCCATTCCTTGCTCCACTCTTCCATACCTTTGGCCAGGAAGCCGTCCTCGTCTACCTCGAAAGTCTTCCCTTTGTACTCAACTGTTGCCATATTTTCCTCCTTTGAGATTCGTTACAAATCATGGCGAAAATCTTAATGTTGGTTCATACTATAAGGTGATTTCTTTGTCAAGCGGGCTTGTCTGCTTTTAGGCAAAAAAGATTTTATACAAAAAAAGCAATAAACTTAATAAGTTATTATTTAATCAAAGCTGAATAAATTCACTCCCTGATTGAATGACTGTTCATTACCTCTTCCATTTGGTCTTTTGCCCATTTCAGACCCGGATCCAGTTCCAGGGCCATGCGGTACCAGACAACAGCCGCTTCTCCCATACCCATCGCCCTGAGGTTACTGGCAATATTAGCGTAATCAATGGCAGAGCCGGGGTCAATATTAATTGCCTGCTCAAAGGCCTCGATTGCCTCAACATGTCTTCCGGTCTTGAATAAACAATATCCCATGAGATTAAAAATTTCCTTGAGGTTGGGGTTCATTTCCCGGGCCTTTTGAAGCTGCTCAAGCGCGGGAGCGTACTCACCGAGCTCCTTTAAACAAAGCCCCTTATGACAATAAATGCTGGCAAGCTCCCCCGAATCCGGATCAAGATCCAGCGCTTTTTCATACCACTTCAGCGCATCCGGATAACGCCCGGCCTTCTCCAGCACATGCCCCATATAAAAGGCCACATCGTATCTCTCTGGATAAACCTCACAAATTAAACCCAGCGTCCTGATTCCATGCTCAGGGGTGCCAAAGGTGGCGGCAATCCTTGCCGCATGAAATGCCAGATCCATGTTTATGGTCCTGTCACGAAAATGATTACCCGGAATTACCACGTACACGGCAGGCACATTTAAAACAGGATGCGTGACATCAACCAGAAGGGGATTCAGGCCCGATTCTGACAAAACATGACAGGCGTTTTCCACCTCAGTCCGAAAATTGTCATGGCTGCAGTTGGGAAGATCATCCAGGCCAACCGTGGTAGAAGACTCAAGGACATAAGCAGCCTCGGCCAGGGTTCCAAACTTGGGAAGACCGCTTTCCACATAGCTGCCCTCCGTATCAAAATCTCCGGCAAGCTGAGCCACCTCTGTCAGAGCTCGTATCAATGCCCTTTCCGGATGCGTTGCGGTACCCGCCGTATATACAATCTCACTCCTGCTCGGATACGTGGCAGGATCCCATGCAATAACTCCCACAGTAGGAACTCCAAGCCCCAGGCTGAAATCCTTCAGTACCACGTTCACCCCTGCCGCGCTGAATCTGTCAAGCAACAGCCTTGCATCCCCATCCGGTACCGAATCAGGATTAATAGTGGGAACACTGAGCCTCTCATAGGTAATCATGGAACATACATGACGTTCCACCACCTCACAAAGACCCTGAACAGCTGCCTCTTCCAGGGAATTACCGGCAGCCGCTCCGTTGTATTCATTAATTGGCCAGAACCAGGAAAAAGGCATATAGCACCACCTGGCCAATGAAGGCGAATAGGCTCTCACCCACTCCATGGGCAGTAAACGGACAAGCTCCTTCTCCTCCATCGAAGGCTCCGCCCCAAGGTGCAGGGCGGAAAGCATCTGCCCAAGCTCCAGGGCATCGGCTCCCAAATCCTTCATGGTGCAATTTCTGCGTACGCCTTCCCTGAGAAAACTGAAGATACTGAAACGCTCAACCAGCTCCATCACAGCGCTGGCCTTGGCCTGTTCAGGGGTAACCCCCTTGCCCATCTGCCTGGCGGATCCGGTCAACCGGGTAGCTCCTGGCGAATAACGGCTCACATACACAGGAATACCAAGCCTTCCCTTATCAACCCTTCTGACTTCTTCGAGAACAGGCACATCCAGAGCGGAGAAACGGCTGTACACCCAGTCCAGGGTCTCAGCCGGACCTCTTGCCTTATCAAATCTTATTCCAGATTCCTTAAAGCTGTCTTTTAAAAACGTCATTTAAAAACCAAGATCAAGGTACACGGTGCCAGTGCACGGTACATGGTGTGAAAGGAGAATTGTTTCCCATTTCCGACAGATACGCACGCTACAAGTTGCCAACCCGGCGGCGATACCGGCCCGCGCATCAGGTAAACCATGGAATCTCAAAATCCATTCCTGACAACATTTTACCGAAAACACTGATGATTAACGAGGATATCCTGAACAAGCATCTTCCATGCCAGAGGGTAATTCCCCTGGCATGGCCTCTGCCTGGATCAGACAAAGCGGCTGGCGACCTCGTTGACAAGGGCCTCCGCCTGGAACCAGTCGGCCTGATCATCTCCAGGGGTCTTTCCCCTGGCCTCGTAGATGGAAAAGGCCACATTGGCAATCCACTGAAACCTTGCCTCATCCGGATCGGAATCCTCCAGATAGACAAAACTCATCCTGGTCTTGGGTGCTCCCTGAATCTGCAGACCAACCACGGGATTCGGCGCATCGTCATCCTTAATAAGGTAAATAGCCCTTGGAACCTCAACCGAATGGAACGCCCGCACAGGGTCCCCGGAATCGGAAATACCGAGATAGACCTCCAGTTTCCGGTCTTCAGGATCATAGGTTACGCCTGCCAGGGGAAGGCCCGGGCTTCCCACCAGAACATCGTCTCCCAACAGTAAGGTGACGCGTCTGAACTGATTCTGACGACTAAAATCCTTGACAAAATCCGGCCACTCTTTCTTTAAAATACGTGTTTTCTTTGATGCCATGCAGACACCTCCTTAATTAAAGACCACGGACCCTGTTAATTCCTTTCTGACTCAAACAAAATATTTTGTCAAACAAAAAACCCGGGCATTCCGGCACAGCCTCCTGATCTGCAGGCAGGCAAGCCCCTGAAGGCCGGTCAGTTTTCTAACTTATCGGATCATAATGCGAAAACACCATGGTAAATGTTCCCCTGCCCTGGGTAACAGATCTTAAGGCAGTGGAGTAGCCGAACATCCTTGAAAGCGGCACCACCGCCCTTATGACCTGTATCGGTCCACGCGGCTCAATCTGTTCAATTCTTCCCTGGCGGCTGTTGATATCGCCTATAACCTCCCCCATGAAGGCCTCTGGCACAAGCACCTCAAGACTCATCATGGGTTCAAGCAACACCGGGTCCGCTTGCTCACAGGCATGCCTGAGCCCCATGGAGGCGGCCGCCCTGAAGGCGATATCCGTAGAGGCCCCCTCCTGGAATACCGCTTCCTTCAACCTGACCTCCACATCCACCATGGGAAAACCCTGAAGCACGCCGCTCTCCAGGCCCTGTTCCAATGCCTGCAAAATCAAATCCAGATATCCCTCCGGAAGCTGTTCCGCCATGACCTCCGGGACCACCGAGTTGCCCTGACCGCGTTCCCTTGGAGCCACCTCAAGAACCACGGTCGCCACCTGTCTGGCCCCGGCAACCTCCCTGTCAAAACGTTCGGTCCACAAGACCTTTTTCTGGATGGTTTCCCGGTAAACGACCTGTGGCCTGCCCACGGTCACAGGCGCGTTAAACTCCCGCAGCAACCTGTGAACAAGGACATCCAGGTGAAGTTCCCCCATGCCGGATATAATGGTCTGGCCTGTCTCCTCGTCAAACTTTACCCTGAAGGTGGGATCCTCTTCGGAGAGTTTACTCAACGCCGCGTCTATCTTTTCCTGATCACCCGCGGTTTTCGGCTCAACGGCAACGGATATGACCGGCTGATAGGTCTCGATCCGCTCAAGCAGTATCGGATGGTCAGGGCCACAGATGGTATCTCCCGTAGCCGTGTTCTTCAGCCCCATGACCGCCACGATGTCCCCGGCCCCGCTCTCCTTTATCCTCTCACGCTTGTTCGCGTGCATCCTGAGTATCCTGGCTGCCTTCTCCCTGCACTTTTTCCCCGGATTCAGGACCTCATCCCCCACCCTCAGGACCCCTGAATAAATCCTGACATATGTCATCTTCCTGCCCTGATCCATCTGCACCTTAAACGCAAGGGCCGCAAACGGGGCATTTTCCCTTGGAGGCCTCTCGACATCCTGCCCGGTTTCAGGGTTAATGCCACGGACAGGGGGTATATCCAGGGGACTGGGAAGGTAACGGGAGATGGCTTCAAGTACCGGCTGCACCCCCTTGTTTTTAAGGGCGGAACCGCACAATACCGGCACACCATTAAGACCTATGCATGCCTTTCTGATGGCATCGTGGATTTCCCTGTCAGAGATATCCTCTTCTCCGAGATACTTTTCCATAATAACATCATCCACCTCCGCCAGACTCTCAAGCAGGGACTCCCTGGCCAGCGCGACCTCATCCGCATACTCCCCGGGCACAGGGACCATTTCAAACCGGCTGCCCTGGCTCTCTTCATCCCAGACAATCAGTTTCTGCGCCAGGACATCAAAGACCCCCCTGAACCGGTCCTCGGAACCGCAGGGGAGATTCAGTATGAGCGGATGTGCGCCCAGCCGCTCCTTCATCTGTTCAACAGTGCCCTTAAAATCCGCCCCTAACCGGTCCATCTTGTTGATAAAGGCTATTTTGGGAACCCCATATCTGTCTGCCTGATGCCAGACATTCTCTGACTGGGGCTCTACCCCGCCTACCGCGCAAAACACTCCGACCGCGCCATCCAGCACCCTCAGGGAACGCTCCACCTCAATGGTAAAATCCACATGCCCCGGGGTATCTATGATATGGATCTCCCGGCCCTTCCAGTAACAGGTGGTAACCGCGGATGTTATGGTGATGCCGCGCTCCTGTTCCTCAGGCATCCAGTCCATGGTGGCCTGGCCGTCATGAACCTCACCTATCTTGTGGGTCTTTCCCGTGTAATACAATATACGCTCGGTGAGCGTGGTCTTTCCCGCGTCAATATGGGCAATGATGCCAATGTTCCGCACCTGTCTGATTCTGTTTTCACCAGCCATTATTCTTTTCCCTGTTATGTGGTAATGTCCATTGACAAAACTGTTCGATCTATTTAACAAAAAGGATGTCAACCCACAATAGCACAAATGAGGTGTCGGGGCACTTATGGAAGATGGTTACGAAGGATTCCGCATCCGGCTGTAACACACAGGAGGTTTTGTGGCCACAAAATCAGTAATGAGCTCAAGTGAAATAGACAGGGCGCTTACCCGTATGGCCCATGAGATCGTCGAAAAACATAAGGGTGCGAGCGGACTTGTACTGATCGGCATCAGGACGGGAGGCGCGCCACTTGCCAGCCGGCTTACGGAAAAAATCGCCCTGGCCGAAGGAAGCAAGCCGCCTACCGGGATTCTGGACATCAATCTCTACAGGGATGACTGGAGCCGCCTTGGCCAGCACCCGGTTGTAAGAAAGACCGAGATCCCGCTTTCCATAGACGACCGGAACATCGTGCTTGTTGACGATGTAATCTATACAGGGCGAACCATCCGGGCCGCGCTTGACGCACTGATGGATTTTGGCCGTCCGAAGAGGATACAGTTAGCGGTTCTTGTGGACCGGGGAAGGAGAGAACTTCCCATCCAACCTGATTTCGTGGGCATCAGGCTGCAGACTTCCTCCAGGGAGCGGGTAAATGTCTACCTCAAGGAAATTTCAGGCCGTGACGAGGTGGTGATTGAGCAGAGCCAATCCGCCTGACCACCCAAGCGTCCGCAGGATATGCTGCCTTGCAGAAACCGGTTCCACCAACGATCTTGCCATAAGGGCCGCCAAAAGCTGCTGAAACGGCCAAATGACATTTACATCCGGGACAAAAAAGTTTCAGGCATACTGTGTGAACTTGTCCCGGAGGCAGACGCCACGGCCCTTGGAACAGGCATCAACATATCCACCAGGACGGACGCCTTTCCATCGGAACTGCGGCACACCGCATCCTCCATGCTTGAGCAATGCGGCAATGCCCCACCGAATCCGAGCTTTTCAGCCGTCTGGCAAGACGTCTGCCAAAGACATGGCGCTCTCTTTCCGATGGGAATCTCAGAGGGCTGTGTAAAAGACTGTCAGGAGTAGAACTTATGCAAGCGAAAATGCCGGAACAAAACAAGATTCTTGGGATTACCATGGGATGTCCGGCAGGAGTCGGCCCCGAGGTGATCCTTAAGGCCTTCTCACGCAGGCCGGAATGGGTTCTCAACCCGTCTGCCGTCGTCATCGGGGACATGGCCGTTCTGCGCAGGGCATCCTCTGCCATGGGCGTTGATTTTCCCCTTGTTCCCTGGACTCCAGGCATGGAACCTGCCTCCGGATCCATCAACGTGTTCGAGGCAACCGGGCTCGACCCGGACGCAGTGCCCTGGGGCGGCCCCAACAGGGAATCAGGCATGGCGTCGTATCAGTACGTGGTAAAGGGGATAGAGCTGTGCAAAAAAGGGGTGCTTTCCGGCCTGGCAACAGCGCCTATCAGCAAAACCGGGCTCAGGATGGCGGATGTCCGTTATCCCGGCCACACAGAAATCCTGGCGGACATGACAGGCACCGTGTCCTATGCCATGATGATGGCAGGATCAAGGCTGAAGGTGATACTGGTCACCATCCACTGCGCACTTAAAGACGTGCCGGGGAAGATAAGCAGGGAACAGATAGTGGAAAAGATAAGGCTTGCGTCCCAGGCCCTTTCCCGGGACCTTGGCCTTGAATCCGCGAAAATTGCCGTCGCGGGCCTCAATCCCCACGCGGGAGAGGGCGGCATCATGGGTGATGAGGAGGAACTCATCATCGCCCCTGCCGTGGAGCAGGCCCGCAAGCTGGGCATGGATGTCAGCGGTCCATTCCCACCGGACACTGTTTTTTACAACGCGGCACAGGGCGCCTTTGACGCGGTGATCTGCCAATACCACGATCAGGGTCTGATCCCCTTCAAGCTCTTACACTTCAGGGACGGAGTAAATGTCACCCTGGGGCTTCCCTTTGTGCGCACATCTGTTGACCATGGCACGGCATACGACATCGCGGGCAAGAATATCGCGCACAGCGAGAGTATGGAGGCGGCAGTGGATCTTGCCGTGAAAATGATCAGGAACCGGTCACACCAGGCAGTTGGCAGAAAATAAAATCATGACGGCTGAACCGGTAGTGGCAATTAATGGCCTGACAAAGGTCTTCGGGAAAAGACAGGCGGTGGCAGGCCTGAGGCTGGAAATCCTTCCTGGGGAATGCCTTGCGCTCTTAGGGCCAAACGGCGCGGGCAAGACCACCACCATCCATATCCTGCTCGGCCTTGTCAGGCCCACCAGCGGAAAACTCAAGGTATTCGGAAGGGACCTTTTCAAAAACCTGACATGGACCAAGTCCAGAATAGGCGTTGTGCCCCAGAACGACAACCTTGACCCTGACCTGACCGTCATGGAAAACCTGCTCACATACGCCTCGTACTTCAGGATAAAACGGCGGATCGCCCTTAAACGCTCCGGAGATCTTCTGAATTTCTTTGCGCTTAAAAACCGGAGCAACGACATCATACAGCACCTTTCCGGAGGACAAAGGCGAAGGCTTCTCCTCGCAAGGGCACTCATAAACGCCCCGGACCTTCTCATCCTTGATGAACCAACCATTGGACTTGACCCGCAGGCAAGACATCTTATGTGGGAAAGGCTCCGCGCCCTGAGGGAACAGGGCACCACCATGCTGCTTACCACCCACTACATGGAAGAGGTCGGAAAACTGGCAAGCAGGGTGCTTATCCTGAATCAGGGCAAACTGGTCGCCCAGGGCAGGCCCGGAGAACTGGTAACAAAAAAGGTCGGCATAGAGGTGTTTGAGGTACAGGATGGCATATCCGACCTTAAAAAACTCCGAAACAGCCTTAAATCCTGTGATGTTGAAACCGAGCTGGTAAAGGATATACTCTATATATACGCCCACGCACACTGTGAAGAACTGGAGAGGCTGGCTGCCAGGTATCCCCGCCTGGTCCGCAGACCGGCCAATCTGGAGGATCTTTTCCTGAGACTTACCGGCAGAAAGCTGAGAGAAAATTAGGCCGATGTTATTCCACAAGGTATGGCTGAGAAACGCCAGGGTCTGGCGAAAACATATCAGGGCAAGCCTCATAGGCAATCTAGGACAGCCCTTTTTGTTCCTGTTGGCCATGGGCTATGGACTTGGCAGGCAGATTCCGGAAATCCATGGGCTTACCTACCTGCAGTTTATCGCTCCGGGCCTTGTTACTTCAGCGGTAATGTACAGCGCGGCATTTGAGACCACCTATGGATCCTATACCCGGCTCTCAACCCAGCGCACCTTTGAGGGCATACTCATGACCCCTGTAAGTGTGGAAGGCCTGGCCATGGGAGAGGTCTTCTGGGGCGCCACCAAGGGGCTCATATCCGGCATTATCATGCTTTGCGCCCTGCCCCTTTTCAACCTTGTTCCCTCCCCATGGGCCTCGCTCCTCATACCCTTGCTTTTCATCGAGGGGGTTTTCTTCGCGGCCCTTGGCCTTGTAATGACAACGCTTGCCCATGACTATGAATTCTTTAACTACTTCACATCCCTTATAATAACCCCGTTGTTTCTTTTCTCAGGCATATTTTTCCCCATCAATGCCATGAATCCCGCAGCGCAGAAGATTCTTTACATCCTGCCGCTGACTCACGTGGTATCTCTTTCCCGAATGCTGTGCTACGGCCGTATCGACTCCACCTGGACATTCAACTTTCTCGTAATCCTTTCGGTTGCCGTTCTTGCCGCCTACACGGCAACTGTTCTGATGAGACGCAGGCTTATACAATGACAGAAAGGCAAAAAGATATGGAGGTCACCATTGGCCTTTCAGATCTTTCGGATACGGAAAGGCTTGCCAGACATCTGGCACAGGCCCTTGATCCAGGCGACATAATACTGCTCTCAGGGAACCTGGGCACGGGGAAAACGGCCTTCACAAAGGCCCTTGCTCAGGCGCTCGGGGTCCCCGCCCGCAGGATTACGAGCCCGTCCTTTGGCCTGCTTCACCATTATCCGGAGGCGGAAATTCCCCTGGTACATGTTGATCTCTACCGCATGGGGCACGACGCGGACCCCGGCGCGATCGGCCTGGATGAATACCTGGACAACCTACATATTGTTGTTATAGAGTGGGCAAACTACCTTATGTCGGGTCTTAAATGGACAAAGCAGGCGTTAACGCTGCATCTGGACTGGATCGACCAGGACAGAAGGCAGGCCACATTAAGGACTCAGGAGGAAAACTGGATGCAAAGGATAAAGGGGCTCATGCCCGTCATACACAAAAATCTCACAGGTAACAGGAAACATGACAAGCGTTCCGGTCCCTGAAAACCTCGGCACGTTTATCAACGCCCTGCCGACCCCATGCGCCCTGCTGCTCTCCGGCAGGATCACGCATGCCAACAAGGCCTTCCATGGTCTTTTTAAGGCCAGGGGGGAACCCGATCTTATCAACCGCAGCGCCGTTGATCTGCTTCCGGATTTTACCCCCCAATATGTGTTGAAATTATTAAAAGACGGTCCTGACCCCGGCCACCAGGTATCTGAATGGAAGACAGAGGGAGGACTTCCGCGTTCAGGTATATATGCCTGCAAGATGAGCTTTCATTCCCTGGACGCCGGATCCGGATGCGGGCAATGCCTCCTGTGGCATATTCAGGACCGCACCCACGATATCATCTCTGACCGATTCTCAACGGTGATATTCTGTTACCGCCATGACGATCCTTTATCAACGACCTATCTGTCATCCCTGATAAAAAAGTGGACAGGATATGAGCCAAAAGACTTTTACCACGATGACGGGCTCTTTTCATTTCTTATTCATCCGGAAGACAAAAAACGTGTACTGTCCACCCTTAAAAATGCCGCGAAAAAATCATCAGGGTTTGAAATCACCTACCGCCTATCCCACAGGGATGGCTCGTACCGCTGGATATGCCACAACGCCACGTTTAAAGACGCCGGTCCAAACAGCCCGGCTCATTTTTTCTGTTCCCTCAAGGACGTAACAGAAGAAAGAGAGGGAGAGCTTGCACTTGCCGAGGCCAGGGAAAGATACAGGCTGATCTTTCAAAAGGCCCCCATGGGTATCCTCTTCATCGACAGACAAGGTTATGTGGTAGACTGTAACCGTCAGCTTTGCGATCTGTTGGGGGTATCCAGGGCCTCTTTCCTGGGTCTTAACACCCTCACCACCCATAACCCGATACTGCGCACCATCTCAAGACACATCCTCCGCGGGGTGGAGTATGACTACGAAGGCCCGTATCCAACAGGAGAATCCACAGGGGAAATACAGGTTTCCATATTATCCACCCCCCTTCTTGACGCAGGCAGATCGGTCCTCGGGGGTCTGTGCATCTTTCAGGATATCAGGAAACACCTGGCGCTGGAACGATACCTGCGCCAGGAAAGGGACTTCAGCCAGGCGGTGGTCGATTCCACGGGAATCGTTGTCATTGTCACTGACATAAACGCAAAGGTGCTCCGTATCAACCAGGCACTTTCAGATCTGACAGGTTATGAGGAAGAAGAAATACTGGACAGGCCCGTGTGGAACATGTTGATCCCGGAACGGGATTCACCCGCCTTCAGACATGAATTCCAGCATGCTCTCCTGGCTGGAAAATCCGGCCCGTTGGAGACCTCATGTATTACAAAAGACAGGGGGTTTAAAATCATGTCCTGGTCATTTGCCGTGCTCCCAGGCGCATCCCAGGGCCAGGACACGGTGGTCCTGACCGGACTTGACATAACCGCCCGCCATCAGCTGGAAGAACACCTGAGGAGGGGACAGAAGATGGAGGCCGTGGGCAGACTTGCCGGTGGAGTGGCCCACGAATTCAACAACCAGCTAACATCCATCCTGGGATACTGCCAGATCATACTCCAGGAAATAGATGAATCCAGCCCCATCTACAGAAAACTGAAAAAGGTCGAGAAGGCCGCGAGATGTTCGGCTGAAACCACCAGGCAACTCCTGGCCTTCAGCAAAAAACAGCATCTGTTTATGGAGCATACAGATCTTAACCCTGTAATCCAGGAGGGAGTGGAACTATTCAAACAATTTCTGGACGAAAACATACGCGTACGGATCAACCTTGCAGACCGCCCGCTCATGGTCAATATAGACCGCACCCAGATCCAGCAGATCCTGCTGAACCTGGCCCTGAATGCCAGAGACGCCATGCCGCAGGAAGGCATATTAAAGATAGAGACATCAATGGTTTTCCTGGACAAAAAAGGGAAAAACTCCTCCATGCCGCTGCCCCCAGGTCCTTACGCCGCCTTCAGTATTGAAGACACGGGCATCGGCATGCCGCCTGAAATCAGGGAAAAGGCCTTTGATCCATTCTTTACCACAAAACCCGTAGGAAAAGGGGCAGGCCTTGGACTCGCCATGGTCTATGGAACCGTCAAACAATGCCGGGGCCATGTGATCATTGAAAGTAAAGAAAAAAAGGGTACCAGGGTGACCGTATTCCTCCCTCTGGCATCATCAAAGGAAGATATGGAGAAAAAACAGGACAGTATCTCCTCCGGCCCGGAGCAACCCTGCCAGATACTCCTGGTGGAAGATGATGCACTCGCAAGGGATACGGTATCCGCAGTGTTGCGCAAATTAGGCTATGAAACCGTCTCCGTTGCATCTGCGGAAGAGGCCCTCCACCTTCTTCACCATGCGGCAAAACCTCCCGAGCTTATGCTCACAGATATTGTTCTGCCGGGGATTAATGGCAGAGAATTGGCCCAAAAGGCCAGAGAAATATTACCTTCGCTCAATATAATATACATGTCAGGTTATCCCCGGGACATTCTCGATGTGGAGGAAGGCCCTGATACGGCAATTCCTCTTCTGATGAAGCCGTTTACCATTGAAAAACTCGCCCGCATACTTGTGGAGGTACTTGGGAAAAAGGCATCGGAGAAAACTTAACCTGTTGAATCAACGGGTAATTTTCACAACAACGATAGAATAATATGCCCAAGGCAGTTGATAAAATAACCAGCCACTGCCATTGCGGTTGCGCACAAGGACCAACTTGACAGGAAGATTGTTTTGACCTTAAAAACCTACACAAAAATTACTCCAAGAGTTGAGCCAGAAAAGGAGAAGTCTGCAAGTGAGTGAAAATTTTGATTCCAAGATCCAAGCCCTTACCAAAATCACGGAAAAGGTAACGCCTCCCCGCAGAATCACAGAGGAGGCGTTTATTAAGGATTACGACTCGGTTTATGCCTACTCCATAAGGGATCCTGAGGGTTTCTGGGGACAAATAGCCAGGGAACTGGAATGGTTCAGTCCTTGGACAAGGGTAAGGGAGATAGATTTTCCTTATCACAAATGGTTTGTGGGCGGCAAAACAAATATTACGCTGAATGCCCTGGACAGGCATGCTGAGTCGTGGCGCAGGAACAAGGTGGCGTTCATCTGGCTCTCGGAGGAGGGAGAAGAGCTAACGGCCACCTATGGCCAACTCAGGGACAGGGTGAACCAGTTTGCCAATGCCCTCAAGGCAAAGGGCATAAAAAAGGGGGACCGGGTCATCATATACATGCCGCTTACCATTGAAGGCGCCATAGCCATGCTTGCCTGCGCCAGGATAGGAGCCATACATTCAGTGGTATACGCCGGCATGGGTGCAGGTGCCCTGCGTTCAAGGATCGAGGACTCCAGGGCCAGGGCCGTCATATGCGCTGACGTGGGGTACAGGCGCGGCAAGGTGGTACGTCTCAAGGCCACAGTGGATGACGCGCTTAAAGACATCGAGTATGTGGAAAGCGTGATAGTTCTCAGACGCCAGGCTCCAAAAATAGAACTGAGCGAATGGGAGGATGATTTCTGGGAAATTCTAAACGCCCAGAGCCATCACTGTTCCCCTGAAATAATGGATTCAGAAGATCCGCTTTTCATTCTTTATACATCGGGCACCACGGGCAGGCCCAAGGGTGTAGTCCATGTCCATGGTGGATTTATGGTGGGCACCTACTACCTGACCAAGGCCTTTTTTGACGTAAAAGACAGGGATATTTACTGGTCCACCTCTGACATCGGGTGGATAGTCGGCCATTCATATATAGTCTACGGGCCCCTTGTGGCTGGAGCCACGGTACTTATCCGGGAAGGAGCCCCTGATTATCCGCATCCTGGCATAATCTGGGAAAAGGTCCAGAAATACGGTGTCTCCGTAATATTCACGGCACCCACCGCGCTGCGTATGTTCATGCGCTTTGGAAAGGAACACATAGAAAAATTCGACCGCTCTTCCCTGCGTATCATTGCCTGCGCAGGCGAGCCCCTCAACCCAGAAGCATGGCATTTTGCCCAGGAAGTCATACTCGACAACAATGGCCATTGTATAGACAATTTCTGGCAGACAGAAGTGGCCTCTCCGATTCTGGGCACCATGCCAACAATGATCAACAAACCCGGACGTTGCGGCAAACCCATGCCAGGGGTAGTGGCAGACGTGGTGGATGAAAATGGATCTCCCATAGAGGCCGGACGGGGAGGCAACCTGATCCTGAGACAGCCCCTACCCTACATGATGCGTACAATATATGGCGATCCCAAAAGATATGAGGAAGTCTGGAATATCATTCCCGGATGTTACTTTACGGGAGACGTGGCGGTGTGCGATGAGGACGGCTATTTCTCAGTGTTAGGCCGCTCTGATGACGTACTCAATGTCGCAGGCCACAGGATAGGAACCGCTGATCTGGAAAACGCCCTGGTCAGCCATCCGGCAGTGGCGGAAGCCGCGGCTATAGGCCTGCCTGACCCTGTAAAGGGGGAAAACATAAAGGTTTTCGTGGTATTAATAGCGGGGAAAAAAGCATCTGAAGGGCTCAGAAAGACCATAATCCAACATGTCCGTCACGAACTTGGCCCCATTGCCACGCCTGGTGAGGTGAAATTTGTGGATAAGCTGCCCAAAACCCGTTCTGGAAAGATTATGAGAAGACTCTTAAAGGCGCAGGAACTGGGTCAGGAACTTGGTGATACCTCCACCCTTGAGGATTAAATCCAGGGGTTGGATGGTACCGCGCGGTTCTCTTGACCGGCACCTGATGTTTCAGAAAACGGAGGCATATCGTGTATGCCTCCGCAGGGTGTTTTCCTGTTCACATCGGCTCTATAAAGACCTCGACCCGCCGGTTCAGCTGGCGGCCCTGGGGCGTATCGTTTCCTGCCCTGGGTCTGCTTTCACCATAGCCTATGGCCGTAATCCTCTGAGGGGAGACTCCCCTGGCAATCAGAAGTCTCTTTACCGCATCGGCCCTTTCCTGGGAAAGGCGCAGATTGTATGCCTCGCTTCCCGTGCTGTCCGTATAGCCCTCAATCCGTATCCTTGTATCTGGGAAACGGGTCAGCACTCTTGCCATTCTGTCTATTTCTGAATACGCCCCTGGATGCAAGACGCTTGAATTCACATCAAAAAGGAAATCTCCTTTAAAGGTCACCGCGAGGATATCACCTTCACGTTGTATGGATGCGGCCTGGGAGGCTGCCATCGCCTGTCTCAGGGCCTCTTCCTGCTGGTCCATGTATCTGCCCACACCGGCGCCGGTCAATCCGCCTATGGCCGCCCCTATGGCTGCGCCCTCAAGTGTGCCCTTTGTATCGTGACCTATGGCCTGCCCCACCAAGGCACCCACAGCAGCACCGGCTGCGGTTCCATACACGGCACCCTTCTGTGTGCGCGTCTGAGGGGGGGCGCAGGCTGCCATTACCATAAGCAGCAAACAGGCAAACAGACTCATCTTTTTCATAATCCAAATACCTCCTGGCGGTTTGCTGGAGAATAACTGTAGCAGATTATATACCACGCGGATGCAACATCAAGTGAATACTACTCTTGGGAACGACCGCCCCCTGAACCTGCCAGCATAAGGGTCGTTAATTATGATACTTATTGGCCTTGGACTCTGAAATAGCAAAAACAGGGGTCTACACTGAACATCTTGGTCTTTGCCTGGGGTAAAACTATATAACCGGTTCAGAAACAACGGCTCTGGTAACGACAAAAATGTCGAAGCCAGGATACCATTGTCGAAATCAAATACCAGTAATCCTGTATCCAGCAATCCACACCAGACATCACAGGCATTGAAGTTTTGCAAAGATACAAGACGGATGAGACACAACTTGAGGAAACAGCTCAAAGCTGAAAGCTCAAGGTTTAAAGTAAAAGATTAAAAATCTGTACCGTGAAAACAGCTCATAGCTCATGGTTTAAAAAATTGGGTGATTTTTGTGACTGTCACCTATGAGCCATGAACCAACTTTCATGCTCCGGGGGGCGAAGCACCACCTGGCATGAAAGTTGGTGAACGAAACACCTGGCAGAATTAAGAACAACTGTTTAATTATTCAATTAAAATCGTTTTCTCGTGCATTTGAAATACATAATCCGGGATAATATATGCGATGATTGATGGAAAACGGAAAAAACGGCACGCATTTTGACTATTTTTACCGTGAAAACAGCTCATAGCTCATGGTTTAAGAAATTGGGTGATTTTTGTGACTATCACCTATGAGCCATGAACCAACTTTCATGCTCCGGGGGGCGAAGCACCACCTGGCATGAAAGTTGGTTTATACTAAAATAAGGATGGTTGAAAGTGGCATACCGAAAGACACAAATAACAGGAATAATCACCTGTCTTATGTTATTGATAACAGGCGTAGCTCACGCCTCAGACACCATAGTCGGCACAGTGACCTCGGTTAATCTGGACCAGAAACGGTTAGGCATTGAGGTTATCCGGACGGATTCAAAAAAATTTCCTGCGGGAACCATTATTTACCTGGAGGCGACTGACATCGGGCAGATCAAAAAGGGCCAGGCTGTCAGGGCTACCGTATCCTGCACAAGAGGAAAAAATATCTGCAGGGTAAAGGAAATCAACCTGCTTAAAAGATGCTGGTGTAAAGACAGAACAGGTGTCAGATACCGTCTTAACAGGGCCTGGCATCACAGAAGATGGTCTGGCCGCCATATCCGCAGCTGTCCTAGGTGGCACCGTGGCCGATAGAGACACAGGGACAAAATCTTTCCCAAGGCTCGCCTCCTGGCAGGGGAACGCCCTGGTCTTCGGAATCCTTTTTCTCGTGGTAGTCGCCTACTTCATGTTCCAGGTACAGAATGCCCACAGGATGTTTATCAAGGATGCGGAAAACCATGCCAGACTCGTTGCAGATATTATCCGGGTCCATGCAAGGGGCACTGTACTCTCGGAACAGATTATCCGGACCACACTCAAGACCTTTCTGGGTAACACCACAAGATTTGTGAAATATCTGAATGCCATTGAACCCTTTGACTCCGATGAGCTCACCGCCTTTGCCAAGGAATCAGGACTCGCGGGCATCAGTATTTTTTACCCGGACGGCACGGCAATTCACGGGCCCAGGGGATGGCTTGACGGTATAAAGATAAAAGATTTAAAGGGCAACCGCCTGCTTCATTTTCCTGACAGGCATCTCATAGTCCTTGCAAGCCCGCTCAACACGGGGAAAGGATACGTGGCGGCAGGTATCAGGGCGGAAAAAACAGAACTACTGCAAAAAGAAATCGGGCTGCCACAGACATTCAGGGCCATGGAACAGATCGAGGGAATCCGGTATATCCGGCTGGACAAGAATATTAAAAATCCGGCTGCCGCACACAGATCCATGCCTGGCAGGATAAAGATCATAAAATCCGGTAAGGATCTTGTGGCAGAGATCAAAATGCCCCTTGATATCGGGTTACTCACAGTGGGGCTTGATGCCCAGCCGCTTGAAAAAATCAGGAGAGACCTGTGGAGGGACTTTATTATATTCAGCATCCTGCTGGCAATTCTGGGTTCCACGCTGTCCTGGTTCCTCTACAGACATCAGGCAAGATATGTCAACCAGGTAAAGGAATATGAAAGACAGATTTCCAGGCAGAGGGAAGAGGCATCCCTTGGCCGGGCAGCGGCATCCATCGCCCACGAGATAAGGAATCCTTTAAACGCCATGGCCATGGGGCTTCAACGCCTGAAGATAGAGGCAACATGTCTTTCCGGAGAGCAGAAAAGGCTCATTGACATCGTTCTTGACTCCCTTAAACGGACAAACGGAATCGTAACCGGACTTCTCCGGTATGCTGGCATGTCTGAACCCTCGCTCAAACTGGGACAGGTTGATCTAATGGCCATGATCTCAGACGCCGTGACGCTTTACGAAAAACAGATGGAACAGGCTGGAATACGGCTTGAAATGGACCTGGATTCCGGCAGACCCGTCACGGCAGATCCCGACCTTCTATCCCAGGTACTGGACAACCTGCTCCGAAACGCCATGGAGGCGCAGCCCCGGGGGGGATTCATACACATCTCCCTGAAGGCACGTCCTGAAACAATGGTTCTTACCATGAGAAACGGGGGCCATGTTCCACGCCCCGACCAGGCCGGGCAGCTTCTTGAGCCGTATTTTACCACGAAAACCCGGGGAACCGGCCTTGGCCTTGCCGTGTCAAACAGAATAGTACGGGCCCATGGAGGCAAAATCACGCTCAACCTTCGAAAGGATGTATTCGAGGTAAAGGTGGAGCTCCCCCTGAACGGCCAGCACAGCAGGAAAGGATAAACATGAAGATACTCATTGTGGATGACGAACCGGACCAGAGAGAACTTCTCAAGGGTTTTCTTGAAAACCAGGGATATGATGTCCTTTGCGCGGCAGACGGCCGGGAGGCCATCTCCCTGTTCAGGAAGGAACCCATACAGGTCGTTCTGCTGGACCAGAGGATGCCAGACATGAACGGGGAAGAAGTCCTTGAAAAAATAAAGGAGATAAACCCCCTTGTCAGGGCAATGATGATCACTGCCTATGGGGCGGTAAACACAGCGGTAAATGTTATGAAGCTCGGGGCGGACGATTTCCTGGAAAAACCTGTGGATCTTTCCGTTCTGCTTGAAAAAATCCAGACACTTGAACAGAAAATCTCGGTTGAAGAAGACGTTAACGAGGTGGAGGACTCGGTATCCCTTTCCTCTCTTCCTATAAATATCGTGGCGGAAAGTCCTGAGATGAAGGAAGTACTGTCCATGGCGCGGCGCGTGGCTGACACGCCTTGGAGCGTACTGATCAGGGGTGAGACGGGCACAGGCAAGGAACTTATGGCGAGACTTATTCACCTTTTGAGCCCGCGAAGTGACGGTCCCTTCGTGGAGGTCAACTGTGCCGCGATCCCTGAAAATCTCTTTGAAAGCGAGCTGTTCGGTCATGAAAAAGGGGCGTTCACAGGCGCTGTTTCACGAAGGAGGGGAAAATTTGAAATGGCCCGGGAGGGTACCCTTTTCCTTGATGAAATCGGGGAACTCCCACCCGCGTTACAGCCGAAACTTCTGAGGGCGCTTCAGGAGAAAAAAATCTGCCGCGTTGGCAGTGAAAAGGACCTGGAAACAGACGTAAGGGTAATTGCCGCCACCAACAGGGACCTCAAAAAACTCGCGGAAAAAGGCTCCTTCAGGGAGGATCTGTATTACAGGCTGAACGTGTTCGAAATAGACATCCCCCCCCTGCGCAACCGGAAACAGGATATCCCGGCCCTGGTCAAATTCTTCATGGAACGCTACAGCACCAGACCAATGGAGTTATCGCCGGAGGCCATGGACATACTCATCAAGTATCCCCTTCCAGGCAACGTAAGGGAGCTTGAACACATCGTGCAGCGGGCGGTAACCCTTTCCAGGGGACGTGTCATAAAACCCATGGACCTGCCTCCTGAAATACGGCATTACCAGGCCATATCCACCGGCACCCTTAATGAAAGGCTGGAAGCAGTGGAAAGGGAAACCATCCTTTCAGCCCTGGAGAAGGCAGGCGGAGTCCAGACCGCTGCCGCCCGTATGCTGGGAATAAGCGAACGGGTCCTGAGATACAAAATGGCAAAACACGGCATCAGGAGAATTCGCTGAGCCTGACCATCGCCTCTGCCAGGGCCAGATCATCCTGTGTGGTGATCTTGAAATTACGGGAATTTCCCTGGACAACCCCGACAGGTACGCCCATCGCTTCAAGCAGGCCCGCCTCATCCGTTGCCCGGATATCTTTTTCGTCTGCCAGCTCATAGGCGGAAAGCAGATCCAATCTCTTGCAGACCTGCGGTGTCTGGGCGAGGAACAGGCGTGTCCTCTCCAATGTGCGGAGGACAAGGCCATCGTCATAAACCTCCTTGACCGTGTCCCTTACCCTGATCCCGGGTATAGCGGCCCCCACCTCCTGCGCCATGAGGCACACGGCCTCTATGAGATCAGGGCTGACCATGGGCCTTGCGGCATCATGGACAGCCACCCACTCGTTGGCAGAGGAAACGGCATCAAGCCCCGCCCTTACGGATTCCTGCCGTGTGGCGCCTCCTTGCACAACCCTTACGGGTTTGTCCGCGACCCAGCGTTGCGCGAGCTCAGCAACCCTATCTTCATCTCCAGCTGGAGACACGGCTATTATTTCATTAACCATGGGGGAACGGGAAAATGCCCCAAGGCTCCAGGCAATAACCGGCCTGTCTGAAAGCTGCGTAAACTGTTTGGGAATGTTACCGCCAAAGCGGGTTCCACTTCCGCCGGCAGCTATAATGGCTGACACCTTCATATAATCAAATCCTGTACGCGATCTAAAAGACTTTCATGCCAGGAAGTACCTCACACACCTGATACAGGAAAATGGTAAATTGTGAATGGTGAATTGTAAATGATAAATTGTGAATAATGAATTGTGAATTGTGAATGGTGAATTGTGAATTGTGAATGGTGAATTGTGAATTATTGCGGCAGACAGCGAAAAGAACAGGGCATCTCCGGAGTTATAATTTTCCCGGATTCAGTATACCCCTGGGATCAAACACGCCCTTTATGCCTTTCATGAGGCCAATGGCGTCCGCCCCCAGCTCCATGGAAAGATAAGGCCTCTTTGTAATCCCTGTACCGTGTTCGCCGGAAACAGTCCCGCCAAGGGACAGGGTCTGCTCCATGATCCAGTCAACCGCCTCATGGCAGTGCCTTTTGAGCTCCGGTTGACCGAGGTCAGTTAAAAGGTTGACGTGCAGATTGCCATCCCCTGCGTGCCCAAAGGAAAGAATGGTTATGTCAAACCTCCGGCCCGCGTCTTCCAGCCTGCGCATCATTTCCGGCAGCGCGTCTCTTGGAACACATATGTCCTCGCTGACCTTGTCCGGATAACCCAGCCTCCTGATGGCAGGAGAGAGTGATCTGCGGGCCTTCCAGAACCGGGCGGCCTGTTCCGGGGATTCAGCAACATGAAGCCCTGACGCACCGGCTGCCTGAAACACCGAGGCCATCTCCTGCGTCTCTTCCCTGACAGCAGGCAGACTGCCGTCCACCTCCGCAAGGAGCATGGCGCGCGTCCCCCGCGGCATGGAAACAGGAAGGCTGTCCTTCACGCATTCAAGGCTTAATCTGTCCAGCAATTCCACACACCTGGGAAGCACGCCGCGGGTAAACAGGGAAACCAGGCCCTTGCAGGCTTCACTCGGACCGGGGAAAAAGGCGAGAAGGGTTCCAACCGCCTTTGGCGCGGGAACCAGCCTGAGGAGAACCCTGGTGATTACGCCAAGCGTACCCTCTGAACCTACCATGAGACGCGCGAGATTATATCCCACCACTCCTTTTGCCGTCCTGGTGCCGGTTTCAACCACCTTTCCGCCAGGCAGTACTATCTGGAGGGACATTACGTAATCCCTGGTCACGCCATATTTTACCGCCCTTGCACCACCCGCGCCCGTGGCAACATTACCGCCAATGGTACAGAAACCGAGACTTGCCGGGTCAGGAGGATACAGAAGGCCTGATTTTTCAACATGCGCCTGAATGCTGCCCGTTATGGCGCCGGGTTCCGCTTCCACGGTAAGGTTGGCCGTGTTTACGGAGAGGATGCGGTTCATCCTCGAAAGACACAAAACCAGGCCGGGGATCTCCGCAAGCGCGCCACCGGTGGTTCCCGTGCCCGCGCCCCTCGGATAGACGGGAATACCCGCCGAGTTGGCAAGTTTCATGACCCGGACTACCTGCTCAAGGTCAGTGGGCAGGGCAACGGCCTCCGGCATGAAGCTCAACCCTGAGGCATCGTAGGAATAGGTTCTCAGATCACATGGATCCAGCGAAAAATTCTCCCGGCCCAGGATCTTTGTAAACTGCCTGGCCAGAGACCTCTTCATGCCTAAGACTGCCAGCGTTTTTTCTCTACCTGGTCCATGAAAAACTCAATCTGATGTCTTGATTTGCCCGGAGTGTTGAGTTCCTTCCTGATTCTTTTAATCGAGTGGGTCACCGTGGCGTGATCCCTGTTAAACTCTCTTCCTATGGCCTCAAGGGAGGAATCCGTAAACCGTCTGGCAAGATACATGGCTATCTGCCTCGGCCAGGTGATGGCCCGTTTTCTGGACTTGGAAATTATCTCCTGCTCTGTGAGCTTGAAATGCCTGCAGATCATATCCTTTATCAGGGCTACTGTTACCTCGGGCGGCTCGCCCACCAGATCAAGGACCACCTCCCTGGCCAGGTCCATATCCAGGGGACGTTTCAAAAGGGATGACTTGGCAATAAGCCCTATTACCGCCCCTTCTATCTGACGGATATCACCAGTGAGCCTGCTGGCCAAAAATTCGACTATGCTCTCATCAAGCAATACTCCCTGGGCCTTGGCCTTTCTCCGCAATATCCTTTTTCTGGTATCAAAATCCGGTGGATTTATGGTGGTAATAAGTCCGCTGCCAAGGCGTGAACGCAGAATATCGTTCACTTTCGGTATCTCCCTCGGAAGCCTGTTTCCCGTAAGGATTACGGTTTTCCCCTGGTCCATGAGCACGTCCAGGGCAAGGGCAAGCTCCGTCTGGGTGCGGTCCCTGCCGGACACGGACTGGACTTCTTCCAGAAGAAGCGCGTCACAGGTCCTGCTGTATCTCTTTTTAAAGTCGTCTATTTCATTGTTCCTGACGGCTCTTACCACCTGGTGCGTAAATTCGTTTGCCGTAACATAACATAGTCTTGCCTGCGGGCGCCTGTCCAGAATAAGCCGGCCCGCAGCCTGGGTGAGATGGCTTTTCCCAAGGCCTGAACCTGCGTGAAGGTAGATCACCTTGCTGTGATTCGGATCCCCATTTGCCGTGGAAAGACACGCTGAGTACGCGTACTGGTTACTGCTGCCCACCACAAACTCATCAAAGGTATACCGGTCACAGAACCTGGGCCTCGGCAGTTCATTAGGAGCGAACCTGGGAAGATGAAGCTGGCCTTTCGCAGCATCCCTTACCTTTTCCACCGGGCAAAGTTTTATCTTCCAGGTCTTATCCCCCTGGACCATAAACTCTTTTATCAGAGGAAGATAATGCTCCTGCACCCAGGAGGCGAAAAACTGGTTCGGACACCTGAGCAAAATGGTGTCCCCCTCCACGCCTGAATATGTCAGGGGACAGATCCAGACCTTGTAGGTACTCTCCGCAAGCTTGGAACGCAGCCTTTCCTTCAGTGAATTCCACAAGTTTTCCATAACTCCCCGAACTCCCAACCGCAGAAAAACGTACCGTATTCTTTTGAATACTACTGATTACTATGCACTGAAATCGTTTGCGCAATACATACTGAAGGGCCATTCATATGTCAAAGCGAAAGAATTGGAATTCTCCGATTTTGGAGCTTGAGTTTTAAACAGGGGCATATCTACTCAACATCTAATCATTTTCTGACTTAAAACCTATAACCCCGCTTAAAAACAGGCTTTTTAAGAACAAAAAAAATATCTGTAAAATCAAATAATTATTAACAATCAACAAAGTTTTCAACAATTATCCACAATAAAATCACCTTGCAAAATCTACAAAATTCTCCTTTTTTTGCCTTTTAACTCACCTTTCGTCTCTTTGACAGTAAGGACATGGGTTATGAACTTTGGGGATTAAACGAAACACAGGACACTTGTAAACCATGCGGGGTTTTGGCATAGTTTTCCCATGAATTGTCCAGACAGAAAGACGTGCATGGCAATCCTCGCGCGCCACGGGGTTCCGGCCCACATACAATCCCACTGTCTCAGGGTCGCTCAGGTCGCGGGGGTTATTGCCCTGGCGCTGAATAAACGGGGCCTTGATCTCAACAGGGAGCTGGTGATATCCTCCTCGCTGCTGCATGATGTCACCAAGATGGACGCCATAATCAATGGCCAGGACCATGCCCTTACAGGCTCAAGGCTTCTTGAAGGCCTCGGGTATCCTGAGGTGGCAAACCTTGTCAGGCAACACGTATATGTTGATGACCCTGAAACGGATCGTGTAACAGAGGCCCATGTCCTCAGCTATGCGGATAAACGTGTTCTCCACTCCGACGTCGTAAACCTTGATGAACGCTTTGCAGATCTTATGGTCCGATATGGACACACTGCCGAAAGACGGATCAGCATCACTCATGGGCTGGAATGGGCCAGGGGGCTTGAACAACGGATATTTTCCATTATAAACATGGCCCCGGAAATGCTGCTGCTCCTAAACCAATACGAACCTGATCACGAACAGGAGGAAATGCCATGGCGCACAGACTCACCTTTTTCGGCCATTCCGCATTCAGGATAACGACCAGAAACAATTTGAAAATATGGATAGATCCCTGGCTCGATAATCCTATGGCCCCCAAGACAATCGATTCAACGGATGCGGATATCATACTCATCACCCATGCTCACAGTGACCATCTGGGGAACACACTCAACCTTGCCAGATCCCCTGAAACAGAGGTGGTGGCCATTCACGAAATACAGCAGTATCTGCTCTTCAAGGGCCTTCCCAATGTCACCGGGATGAACATCGGCGGGACATATATAACAAAGGGCATATCAATTACAATGGTCCAGGCCCTGCACAGTTCATCCATACAGGAAGGCAACGAAATTCACTACGGCGGAGAGGCGGCGGGTTTTATCATTACCCTGGAGGACGGAATCTGCCTGTATCATGCCGGGGACACGGCTCTTTTCGGAGACATGGCCCTTATCCGCGAGCTTTACCGGCCGGATATCGCCATGCTCCCCATTGGCAGCCATTACGTAATGGGCCCCAGGGAGGCGGCGCACGCGGCAAGGCTCCTTGCGCCGAAGCAGGTGATTCCCATGCACTATGCCACCTTCACCGCCCTTACAGGGACGGTTGATGCATTCAAAAAAGAGCTTGGCGAACTTGGCCTGGACCTTGAGATTACCGCCATGCAACCCGGCGAAACTATTGAAGTCTGAAAACTGATCCAGCGGCCCGATGGAAGAGAGATGCCTGAAAGGGCCCTTGCAGGAGCAGGATACACGGTTTCATCCCTTCTGCAGTAGGGCCTTTATCTCTTCCACGGGAAAGAGCCTGCCTGAGCCCTTGAGAATGCCGTCGACCACGATTCCAGGGGTGGACATAACCCCGTAGCCCACGATCCTTCCCATGTCCGTCACCTTTTCAAATTCGGCATCGGCGATTCCAAGCTCACTGGCAGCCTGTCTGGCATTGGCTTCAAGGGCCTTGCAACGGGGACACCCCGGCCCGAGTATCTCTATCTTCATGTAAAAAGACCTCCTTTTTTATCTTCAGAATCCTGGTCCAGCCCCCTACATGATCGCATTGAACACATAGCCCACAGTGATAATCGACACCGTAACTGTACCCACAAACGTGGCTATGAGCCGCCTTTTCAGGACCTGGCTGAGGATCACCATCTCAGGGAAGGAAAGGGCGGTCACCGCCATCATGAAGGCCAGGGTCGTGCCAAGCGGCAGACCCTTGGACATGAGGGCCTGGACCACGGGTATGATGCCTGCGGCATTACTGTAAAGAGGTACACCGAGCACAACGGCTACCGGAACGGCAAACGGGTTAGACGGCCCGGCCCAGGAAAGCAGGAAACCCTGGGGCACGTAGCCGTGCACCAACGCCCCCACCGCGATGCCACCCAGAACATAGAGCCAGATCCTGCCGATGATGTCCTTGACGTAAACCCTGGCATACTCCAGCCGCTCCTGCCAGCGCATCTCCGGCATCTCAGCCTTATCCATGCGGACCTTCCACACGTAATCCGCCACAAAGCGCTCCATGTTGAGCCTGCCTATTATCAGGCCCGCCACCATGGCCACGGCAAGCCCTGTAAAGAGATAAAGGGCCGCTATCTTCCAGCCGAACAGGCCGAAAAGCAGGATGAGCGCGACCTCGTTCACCATTGGGGAGGAGATCAGGAAGCTGAATGTAACCCCAAGGGGAATGCCCGCCTCCACGAACCCTATAAAAAGCGGGCAGGCGGAACAGGAGCAAAAAGGAGTCACGACCCCCAGGGCCGCCGCCAGCATATGGCCCGCTATAAGTCTTCTGTCGCTCAAAAAGCGCCTTGTGCGCTCAGGAGAAAAAAAGCTCCTGACTATGGCTACAAAGAAGATGATGGTTGCAAGCAGGAAGAAAATTTTGGTGGTGTCTTCAATGAAGAAGTGGACCGCCCCGGCAAGGTGCGCTCCCGGTTCAAGGCCGAGCCACCTGTAGGTGACAAGATCGGCAAAAATGGTAAAAAGTCTCAACACGTTTCTGCGCTCCCCGGCACCAGGAATCCTTTCAACACTCCCGTACCCAATTTACTGGGATTATCTGTCATGTCACAGAATACGCATAACAACCTCATACTTATTATATAGCTATATGTAAATATATTGTCAATACCTCAACTATTAATCCTGCGCACCGAATGACATCCTGGATTCCGTGAACCCCCTGGAAAATTCAAAAACCGCCAGGACTTGTCAGCCATGGGATATTTGTTTTAACTGGATTCAGGCAGCCTGGCCGACGAAACAAATCGGCCGATTCGGCCAGTATGACTGGCCTGTATTTTTTATAAATCTGAAATTCCGGAAAGGACGGATCAAAAATGTGCGTAATAAACAATGTAACCCTTGAAATCAAATCCGGAGACATTACCAGGGAGAAGGCCGATGCCATAGTGAATGCCGCCAACAGCGGGCTTGCCGGAGGAGGAGGCGTGGATGGAGCGATTCACAGGGCTGGAGGCCCTGCTATCATGGAGGAATGCAGGAAAATCGGCTTCTGTCCCACAGGCGAAGCGGTGGTAACCACGGCAGGCAACCTTGATGCCAGCCATATCATTCACGCTGTCGGACCAGTATGGAGGGGAGGCGCTGAAAACGAAGGGCAGGCGCTTTCCCGGACCTATGAAAACTGCATGAAAAGGGCCAGGGAATATGGGATAAAATCCCTGGCCTTTCCTGCGATAAGCGCGGGCACCTATGGATTCCCTGCACAGGAGGCTGCGGACATCGCCGTGTCCTCGGTAATAAGAGAGTTGAAGTCAGGCCCTGGAAAGTTAGCCGTTGTAACATTCGTGCTGTTCAACGAAACAATTTTTTCCGCCTTTGAATCGGCCATGAAAAAATACTGCCCGTGAAGGCATCCCCTTTAGCGCCTGAACATGCCAGACAAGAGGCAGAGACCGCAAAAACAAGCGCCATGACCTGTCACCTTTAAGCTTTCAGCCAACCTTCATGCTCACGGGTGCGAAGCAGCAATGCGCTGCCTTTTCGTCCAATCCGAATGTATTTTCAGGGTAAAAAAACAAAATCCGCTTGACAACAAAAAGACCCTGGCTGATATAATGGGCGCGAGCCCATAAAATACGCCCAAAAAACCGGTTAAAAAACATTTCCTGGCACAATTTTTCATTTCACCAGAAAAGACAGACAGAGGTATAGACATGGACAACAAAACATCTGGTACGACCAAAGGCAGTCAAAAACCTAAGAGACCATACCTGACCAAAAAAAACGGAAAATATGAACTGAAGGTACGCGTAAGCACCGGAAACCTCACCGCGCAACAACTCCTGGCGCTTAAAGACATATCAGGAACTTACGGCTCAGGCCAGATCCACCTGACCGCGAGACAGGAGGTCCTGATCTATGACATTGAGGAGGCACACGTCGAGGAGGCCATAAGTCGTCTCGAAGCGGCAGGGCTGAAGGGCGGCTCCGCCGGGATGAGGGTCAGAAACATCATGAGCTGCGTTGGTGACAGGTGTAAAAACTGCGCCTGGGATCCGGCTGCCCTTGCCAGGGAACTTGATGAAAAATACGGGGAAATGGACCTTCCGGGAGCGGTTAAAATGGCCGTTGCCGGTTGCCCGTTCCCGTGCATACGCCCCCAGTTGAACGATATCGGCATTATCGGAAGGATTCTGCCACGGTTGGTTGACGAAGAAAAATGCAAGGGATGCGGCATGTGTGAAAAGGTCTGTAAAGTAGGCGCGGCATCTGTTGGGGAAGGCAAAAAATCCGTCACGGATTACAACCTTTGCGCCATGTGCGGCAGATGCGTGCTGTATTGCCCATCATCGGTCAGGATCGCGGAAAAAACAGGGGTAAGTATTACGGTAGGAGGAGGTGGCTCCTGGCCTGTAACGGAAGGCCCCATCCTTGTAACCATGATCGGGCTGGACCAGGTTATTCCCCTTGTGGGGAAAATCCTTAATTATTACAAGGAAAACGCCCTTTCTGCTGAAAAAAGACTCCGGCCATTTGTCAAAAGAATAGGCATAGAAAAATTAAAAAAGGATCTGCTGAAAGGCGTGGAAGTCATCATCCCGTAAAGGTTGTCCCCCCCGGATCTTCTTTTCACCTTGGAAAAGAGGCGCCTCCGGGGGCACTCTCCTCACCCGGGATCGTTTTCCGAAGGGTCTTTCTCAAGCCAATCCCCGTAAAGTCTCTTCCTGCATTCAGGACATATGCTATGGCTGAAGACGACATCAGAGTGTGAGCTGATATACTCCTCAAGCTGATTCCAGTAGCCCTTGTCATCTCGAATCTTCTTACATGATGCGCAGATAGGAAGCATTCCACTCAGGACCTTCACGTCTGAAAGCGCCTCCTGTAACTCGCGGATCAATTGCTCTCTCTCCTTTTCCGCCATCTTCCGCCCTGTTATGTCCCGGCAGATTCCAACAACCATTTCAGGTTTCTGCTCAGAATCTCTTGCCGCCACGCTTGCCGTACACCATAATATCAATTCGTCGCCATTTGGCATTCTGAACTGCGTTTCGGACTCGTGCACACCATCGTCTCTCAGACACCTTGAAGCCATACAGAGCCTACAGGGTTCATTCATGCCATGAAAGGCCTCGTAACACTTTCTGCCCACGAGTTCCTGCCCAAACAGTTCCCGAGCAACATCATTTGCCCAGGAAATGACATAATTCCTGTCCACCATGAACATGGAATCCGTAATAGATGAAATAATCCCTGAAAGTTTTGCCTCGTTTTCCCTCAACCTTTCCGCTGAACGGGCCAGTTGCCTGAAATATTTTGCCTCCGCCCTTAATTCGGCCTTTTTCTTGTTACTTCTCAGGAAAAGAAGGCCTCCGGCCAGGAAAAATAACAATACCACGCCAGAGAGCATCCATGTGTAACGTGCATGTTCCATTATGGGACCCGCCACCTCAGAGTATCCCCGGCAGATACCTGCTGACCACCGCCTGTTCCCAACGCGCACCGGGGCATAGGCAACAATCCTTTTCCTGCCGTCCTCACCTGGAAGAACCGCCCATCCCTCCCTGCCGGACGCAATGTCCGCGAGAACCGCCTTCATGGCGGTAAGGCTGCCCCCGCCCTGCCCACTCGGATCAGAAGGGAAAAAAGGCCTGCCGATTCTCTGCCTATCTTTATGGCTCAACACAACAGCCTTTGAATCAACAAGCCATGCGCAGGTTTGTCCATCTGGCTCCATTTCCATTAAAAATCTTCGGTAGATGGTATCCATCTGAACCATAAAACGTACCAACCCCGCGAACTTTCCCCTGTAAAAAACAGGCCTTGAAAAGGATATCGCGTAATTGCCACGGTCATTAACGAACAGGCCGGACACATAGGGCTTATGTGTACGGATAACAACGGATACTCCTGGTTTGTCTGAATGATCTTTGCCAATCTCATCCGGAATAAAAGGATGACGATGCAGCATTACTCCGGTGGCATCCAGCAGGGTGACAGCATCGGTATCATGACAAAGAAGTCTAAAAACAGACCTTATCAGGCAATAGGATTTTTTATCCCGCACCTGTCTTTTCCTGATAAAAATATCATGCTGCACATCCGGATTATCCGACAGGATCTTCAGATAACGCTGGCGATCCTCTATATATTCCTGTATTCTTTTTGCCGTTGCCCTGGCCGCCGCGAGGAGCTGGTACTGGCTGTTGTAAACAGCGGCCCTTTCATAGGTCTTCTGATTGATATAAGCCAAGTTTAAAGTCAGCGCCACCATGGCAACACTGCCAATAACCGCCAGCAAAAATTTCCAGCTCAACTTTTTAAAACACATGACATGACATGAAAGACCTGGATGGGGAATATGCGTGGTTGCGCTAAGGTATAATCCGTGGATTGGCTGAAAGTCAATGCCCTGGGCCACGACCCATGGCCTCTGTTAGCCATGAGCCATGACCTGCCTGTTTTTTCTTATTTCAATTAACCCTGAATCCCTTCAGCAGCTCCTGGAGCCTGACTGAAAGATCGGCCAGCACACCGGACGCCTCCAGATATTTGTGCGCGATGGCAACGGTTTCCTGAACAACCATCTTCGTGCCATCAGCCTTATTTTTCACATCCTCGACCTTGGTAGCCGCGTCAGACACGTTGGAGCTGATCTCCGACACTGTTGCGGTCTGTTCCTCAGCCGCGCTGGCTATGGTATTGGCCAGGTCGTTCACCTGGGCCACAATGGTTGTGATCTCCTCCACCGAGCTTACCGCCTCTCTGGTATCGGCCTGGATGGTCTGAATCATGGTGGTGATTTCCTGGGTGGCATCGGCAGTCTGCCTTGCAAGCTCCTTAACCTCATTTGCCACTACGGCGAACCCCTTCCCCGCCTCCCCTGCCCTGGCGGCCTCTATGGTCGCGTTAAGGGCAAGAAGGTTCGTCTGTTCAGCAATAGTGTTTATCACCTGGATGATATCGCCAATCTTGTCTGAACTTTCTCCAAGCCTGTTTATGACCTCATTCGTGTTCTGGGCCTTATCCTGGGCCTCGTTGGTAATCCTGGCGGTCTCGGCCACACTCTGGGCAATCTCGTTTGCGGCCGTATCCAGATCCTGCGTGGCATTGGATACAAGCTGAATGTTTTCATTCACCACGTCAGCAGACTCAACCACCGCGTCCACTGTCATCTCCATATTGCCTGCCTGTTCGGAAACTTCCTGCCCTGCGGCATGGACCGTGCCTGCCGCGCGTGTCACCTCCTCAGTATCGTGACTGACGTCCCGGATCATACGGGCCAGCCTGTCCCCCATCTGGTTTACCGCCTCCACCAGCTGTCCTAACTCTCCAGACGCCTTGACCCGGATACGTGCGGAAAGGTCCCCGTCAGCCATCTGCCGGGCCGTGGCAATACATTCTTTAAAAGGATAGATAAGGCCAGAGCGCAGGGCCCACCATCCATAAACAAAAAGACAGGCAGAGACAGCCAGTATTATACCGCCCACCGCATGAAAAGTGGAAGCGCCTGCCCCATCCGCTTTCCAGTAGACAAAAATTCCGGTTAAAAAATTTAAAACAAACAAACCAGCCATCGGCAACCCCAGGCTTACCTTTACCCCACTGAAATCTGATGCCATCTTATTCCTCCTTGCAGGCACTTGTCCCTTGAGTTGGTTTTCAGTGGACTTATCGGCAGCAGGCTGCACTCGCTTAACCGAAAATGTGACAAGGACAGCTAATCCATTTCCTTTTCAATCTGCGTGGTAAGATCATAGGGCCTGTCCATGGCCTTCCCGCGCCTGTCATACAACCGACCGCCGCGTATTGAGATATCTCCCGTGGCAAAAGATCTTAAGGTGTGAACTATGAGGGACAGCTCCCTTTTTACACCCTCCTTCCTGATTGCCTTGAACAGGGGCTGTTCCTCTCCGTACTTTTCCATCACCCCGTCCATGCCCACTTTTGCGGCCTGTTCTCTGAACCCGCTCCACAATTCATCCCATCCAGGACCTTTTATGGCAAAGGTGCAACAGGTTACAGCAGGCCCCCTGTCCAGCTCAGGCGTAACCAGGTGCATCATAACCCCTGTCTCCGAGGCGTTATTCTTCAAAAGCTGCCATATAACCTCCTGCCAGGTGCCTGCCGGACCTCCGGGAGCCGCGGGATGGAGATTAATCACCGCCAGGGTGGAACAGACCTCTGGACTCACAACCCACATGTAACCCGCGAGCACCACCACGTCCACACGCTGCCCGCTGAGCAGTCCGAGGACCCTGTGATGGTACTCATGTCGCCAACTGAGCCGGTCGGCACTGCGGAGTTCCGGTTCAAAACGTGCGGCAGACAGGCTGAAAACAGGGATACCGCAGCTCTCAACCCTTTTTATGAGCTGATCGCTTGTATCTGATTCTCCAGGCTCCCTTGACGAAAAACAATAGGCAATACCGCCCGGAATGGTTCCGTTTTCAACAGCCCTGTAAACCTCGTTAAAAAGGTCGATAGCCGCCAGGTCTCTCCCGGTGGTCCACCATCCAAAGGTAAAATCTGTCTTTTTCATCCTTATTCACCGCTAATCATTCAAGATTCAACATTAGATACTCAACATCACCCCTGCCCTGCCGCGCACATTCCCCCGGCATAAGGGCAGTTGGCGCAGTAAGCGGAGTCTGACACATCCTGTTCAAAGGATAAATCCGGGTTAAGGATCTCTTCAAGCAGCCCCTTAATCACAGGCGAATAAAATCCGTCCATAAGTTCACCTGCCACCTCCGGACTGTTGAACAGGGGCCTGGCAAGATCCCTGTATCCACTCTTTCCGGAAAGCCCCTTGAGCGAATAGAGACATGCGGAAAAACTCTCCCATGGATACCGGTCCCAACCCAGGTGATTCCTTATAAGGAAAAGGTAAACCGGCAGCTGAAGGGAACGGATCTGTTCCTTCAGCTGCCGGCGGTCAATGACCGGCGACATTCCCGGGGCATGACCTGGAAGCCGGAGATGGGAACCGGTTTTATAATCTATCACGATGACCGATCCATCCGAGTCCCTGTCCACCCTGTCAAGGGTGCCTTGCAGGGTAACCCTGTGACCGGATACCGGTCCGAAAGAAAAACGGCACGAAAGCTCCAGCGCGATGGGCCTTCGGCGCGGCTGTTCCCCCTCTATTCTCAGCATGTGCCCTAACCTTACCCGGATCACCTCGTACAGCAGCCTGAACCCGCCCTTCAACCCGCTGTTCTGCAGGGTCTTCTCCCTTAAAACATGATCCAGTATGCCAGGCATTTTTTCCTCGAGATCATTGTAATCCATGTCTTTATTAAGATAAGGGGTGTAAAGCCTGCGCAGGGTCTCGTGGACAACATCCCCCACTAACAGTGCGTCGATCTGTTCAACAGAATTTCTGCGGGCAGGGTCCAGCCCGAGGACATACCTCAGGTAAAAACGGTACGGACAATGGACATAGGTATCAAGGGATGTCGGGGAAAAACGCAGGGTCCGCAGATGATTAACGACCTGAACAGACTTGGGTACTTCCTCAGGCCGAGCAATGCGGGGCCTGAGCGAAGATTCCACCTTATCTATGCCCACTGCCTCCACCCGGCCGGCATGCCTTTCCCTGCGCCATATTATCTCATCCACAAAACGGCTTCTTGATACCTCCTGGCCCTCCACGAATAAAATATGTGCCTCCTGCGCACCGGAAAGAAGCCTGAACAGGTGCTCGCGGCTTATATCGACGGAGAGGCGCGAATCCGGCAGGCCAAGCCTTTTCCTGAGGCCAGGCGGAAGCAGCGGCTCCGGGGCGGATTTGGGTGGAAGGATTCCTTCCGCGGCATCCAGGATAACCACTTTCCTGAACCTCAGGCACCTGGTCTCAAGGAAGCCAAGGACCTGCGGGCCATCCAGGGGGCTGCCCTGAAACGGAATTCTGACTTGGCGGACAAGATGCCTGAACATGGCAAACAGACCGGACGGGCTTGCGGCCTCTGAAGCCATGGGCCCTGTAAAAAGACGTTCAAACAGGTCAAGGGCGGTCCCGGCAAATTCGTTTGAAAGGGGGTGCCTGCCAGCGGGTCCTTCCCTGACCAGAAGAGAAAGAAAATCCATCAGTCCCCGGGCCAGATCACCAACCGTATCCACCTGTTCAAAAGACCTGAACGCCACCCTGTGCACGAGTCTCAGAGTGGCCATGGCCGGGGAGGCGGATTCCACAAATTCCCGGGCAATGTCTTCCACCTCTTTCAGGGTCACGAACATGTTGCGACGTTCTTTAATACTCTGGCAAAGGTAACGGACCAGACCCCGGAAGGGTGTGTTCATGTCATCAACATCATATCTCACGGCCCCCAGGCCTTTTACGTACGGGTGGGTCAAAACCGCCAGGTAATGCCTCTGGTAGTACCCTTCCTCCCTGCCCTCCTGCGCCTGGAAAACATGGTCCATCAGGTAATACACAGGGGTTCTGGAAAGCGGATAACCCATTGAGATATTGAACGGGACAGAGAGATCCTCCAGAATCCAGTCCAGCACGGGCACAAGGGGCTCCGGCCTGGGGAGCACCAGCGCGACATCTTCCGGGGTTCCGGGACGGCCCGGCTCATGAAGGGAAAGCAGTATATCCCTTGCCCTCCTCACCTCACTGTGAAGATCATGGGCCTGGTGGAAATAGACAGCCTTGTGAGATGACAGCCCATCAGGGCGGGACCCGGATTCCTGGCTGACCACAACGGTCCCGTGGCCTGCGCGCAGGGCCCTGATCACACTGAGTTCCGCATTGTTAGGGGCCACAAAACCACATAAATAAAGGAATCCATCAGGCCTGCACCCCTGCTCCGCAGCCTCGGCCGCGTATCTGTATATCTCGCCCCTGGACCACACACCCTTTTCGGAGAGCGCCTCTTGCCATGCACGGTACAGATCAGGGAGAGCCGACCATAAACCTCTTGCATGCTCTATGAGCCCGGCGTCCATAAGGGCGGCCTGCACCGCCTGACCTATACGCGACGCGGGGACAAGCCCCACACCCAGTTCATCCATGACGTTAAGAAGCTGCCCGCCCCAGAAATAGAACCGGTCAAAACCGCTGAACATCGACAGGAGATCCGCTCTGCACTCAAGCACGGATTTCGCTGTCTGATAGAGCAGGTATATGAGCTGCTCCTGTTCAAGCTCAACGCGCCTGCCAGCAGAAGGCAGCATTTCCGCCAGATACCGCATGAAACTGTCCACATCGAAGATCTCAGGCGGCAGAAAGGGTCTCTGGAGCCTTTCACCAAGTCTTTTTCTCAGGTAAAGCGCGGGCCTTCTTCCAGGAAAAACCACTTTGAATCCGGAAAAATCTCCGCCATGATCCACCCGGGCAAGCAACGTTTCCGCTATTTCATCCACCATGGAGACGTCAGGGGGCAGGATTATGTCCGCTTTCGGGATCAAAAGGTCCAAACCATGCCCTCCCGCCCGATGATTTCGCCCCTTTCAAGATATACAAGAAACCCGTTTACCTTTTTCCCTGGATATATGCCACTCAGTATGTCAAGATAACCCTGCAGCTGAGGCGGATCAGATGCGCTGCGCCTCATGCCTGATTTAAACTCAAGCACGGTTATGGACGAACCGGACACTACGGCCCTGTCCAGCCTGTGGAGCCCTCCCCTGCTGTCGGCAAGATCTTTTTCCACCCAGATCTCATCCCCGTCTTTCACCCAGAAAAAAGGACTCAGGCGCCTGTGGCAGATGGCAGCCGCAATCCTGGGGATCTCCATGTTCAGCCCACCCCGCAGTTGCTCAGGCAAAAGGCCCTCTATCAACTTCCTGACCGCATACGGATCACAAGGACACTCAAGAGGACGATCAAGCAGCGCAAGTATTCTGTGGATCCTCTCACCCACGCGCATCGCGTTCCGCCTGTCCGGAGAAAAAAGTGCTTCAATATCCCGTTCCTTTCTCACGAGATTGACCGGCCAGCGCCATCTATACCACGCCCCTCCGGAGGCTAGGCCTGAAGACGCGCGGGCCGAAAAAGCACCCTGGCGCCTGTCCTGTCCGTTGCCCGACGCCTCTGATGAAGCATCCGGCACCTCACCCAAGACGGCAAAATCCGAGTCTCCCATAACATCTTCCAACATGTGCGGGAAAAGGTTTTTCGAATTTCCGCCCTTTTCCGGGACGAGCACGTACAATTCCTCCATCGCCCTGGTGAGAGCCACGTAAAGCACGTTCAGCTCATCCGTGATGGCCCTGAGTTTCTCCTGACGGTACAGGCTGTTCAATCCGGCGGAAATCTTGCGGCAGGGCCCGGAAAGGTCAATGATTCTCATCCCCTCTTCCTCCCGCTGAAGAACAGGCCCCAGCCTGTCTGTCACGAGCGCTGCCATGGGGACAAGAACCACCGGGGACTCAAGGCCTTTCGCCTTGTGTATGGTCATTATCCGCACGGCATCTATTCCGCCCGAGCCGCCCGCCATGAAAAGCTCAGGCGGTTCCTCGTCCAGGCGGCCCATATCCCCCCATCCAATGCCTCCCATGGGACCTGATTCGTGAAAAAGCCCAAGCAGATGTTCAAGCGCTCCAATGCTTTCGGGAAACCTGCGTTGAAGATTCGTGTTCCGGATAAGCCCGCATAAAAGATCATAGGGAGGCAGGTAGCCCACCGCGCGCAGCGGCCCCTCGAAACAATCCCTGAAAAACCCGGGAAGCTCCTGTCTCAGGGCCTGCAGAAGTCCTGCGCAGGCGCCGTCTCCCTGACTGACCAAGTGATTCTCCACCCATTTAATGGAAGAGATGCCCGGGCTGTATTTATGCCATGACTCCTCCAGAATCTTTCCCGTGATGACAGAACAAAGACTCGCGCTGTCTCCTGGATCCTCAAGAAACCCGATAAAATTAATGAGTTCTCTCACCACCGGATCGTAACGGATGTCAAGCTGCCTGTGGCTGCTGGCAGGAATACCGGCGGAAGAAAGAGCGGCCGTGATTCTCTCCACATCCCCGTTCCTTCTGACCAGGACCGTCACATCCCCGGGACTCCTGCGATCAAGAACCCGAAGCACCTTGTCCACCGTCCAGGCGGCGGCCGCGGCCCTTATATCAGCCGCATTTTTTAATCCCTTAAGCAGCTCCACGTAAACCATGCCTTCATGCCGCCCGGATCTTTCAGGTGGGACCCTCTGAGACACGTGGGCAAAGGTCTTGAGCACATCTCCGATCTCGTCATCCGAGACATGGCTGTCATACTCACGCAGCACACGCCTCAGGCTTCTTTCATGGAAAACGGAACCCGTGAAATCAAGGATGCGGCGGCAACTTCTCCAGTTATACGGGAGCACCACGTTGATCCTTGCTTCAGGCGCCACTGAAGATAACGAACCGGGGACTGTAAAAAACAGCTGCCGGTCACTGCCCCGCCAACCGTACAGCATCTGCTTTACGTCCCCCACGTAGAACAGGGAGCCTCCCCTTGAAACCGCCTCGGTCACAAGCGGCAGAAGATTTTTCCACTGGAGGTCGCTTGTGTCCTGGAATTCATCTATCAGAAAATGCGACAGCCTTTCTCCAAGCCTGAACATCACCTCAGGAACGCCGAAGTCCTCGAGCAGTCTCCTGGACATAAGGTTAAAATCCTGGAAAAACAGGACCATGGCACGATCTTTCAACACCTTGAGCTGTTCAGACCACAGGGAATACAGCCTGAGATAAGCCCCGGGACCCTGGTATGCCCTGGCCTCACAGTACCTGAAGGCCAATTTCCTGAGACCGATCCAGAATTTTTTCATCTCCCCGGAGGGGGAAGGTGATCCCTTCAGCAGAAGGGCAACCAGGTCTTCCTTTTTCCACCAGGACGTACCCAGGGATCTGGCAAGGTCACCCCCTGCGGCGGACTCAAGGGCGACGATTGCCTTGGCCTTCATCTGAAGCCCTTCAGATTGCGCCGATTCCAGAAAGTCCCGCGCCCTGGCGGCAAGCTCCCCGGCCAGACGCCGCGCCCTGTTTATGTCGTCAATGTCAAAGGATATACCGCCGTAGGTGCCTTCCGTCTCAAAAAAAGACTTGAGCCTGGCAAGCATCCCGTCCACAGGCCACCATGACAGCCTGTTTTCAAAATGGATGCTGTGATCCAGGGCGTCCTTCAACACACGAAAGATATCCCTGTCCTTTTCTGAGAGTAACAGCAACCGGTCAAATGCCTCCCTGAGAAACCTGTCACTGTTCTGATCTATGTCCTGCAGCGGGCTTATTCCAAGTTCCTGGGGGGCGGACATGACCAACCGGCGGATAAAGCTGTCAATGGTGCGGACCTGGAAAAGATCAAAATTCGCCAGAATTTCGTCAATAGCCATGAGCGCCCTGGTCTGGACAGATTCCCTGGAGGCACCGGCCAGGAGTCCGGATAATTGCTCAAGAACCTTCGCATCTCCAAGGGCCACCAATTTCAACTGGTTGAGCACCCTGGAGCCCATCTCCCGGGCGGCCTCGTTGGTAAACGTAATGGCAAGAAGATTTTCCAGGCTGTTTCGGGGAATTTTTCCGGACAGGATGAATTGAATAAATCTCTGGGCAAGGCAAAAGGTTTTGCCGGAACCGGCAGATGCATCCACCCTCAACACATGGGGAAAGGGGAGGTCTCTATCCGCCGGAAGTTTATCCAGGATCAACCCGAGGTCATTGGACGCAGAGGTCATGAACGGCTCTGAACAACTGGCCCGCACGGGAAAAAAGGGCCTCGGCCTCGGCCCTTGAGCGCACAGTGGAACCGGATTTGGCTTCAAGAAGGGCCGCAGGAAGCTCCCGGACATCCACCGGGTTATCGGCCAGATCTTCAATTATTCTTTTAAGGTCGTTATGGTCCGGGGATTCCGAAAGAGGGGCACGCAAAGGCACCGCTGCAACCAGCGCCTTAATGAGGGCTGATACCGCGTCTGAACAACGGCCTGCCGCCAACTCAGGATGATCTTCCTGCAGAGCGGCCTCGGCCTCCTGGAGATTGATTCTCGCATACTTTAAAAAGGTATGGGTTCGGATCATTGTGGCCATAGCAGCAAACGAAAATTACTCACCCTTTAAGGAAACAGAGACGGGGTCCCTGTCCATAGTGCCGCTCATCTGTTTGTACAATCTGCGCGTAAGCACCTCATCCGCTATTTCACAGAGCTCAAAGAGGGATTCCACCAGGTCCAGCATCTCTGCCTGACCGTCAGGGGTACGGAAACCAAAGTCATCATCCCACCTGCCGCTCTGCAAATATTCCTTGAATTCCGATATATCCTTTGCGGTAAGCATCTGAAAGACTATTTTCCCTCATCCACGAACCTGTATAGAAGCTCGCCGTCTTTTACCCATCCCAGTTTTTTCCTGACGACCTGCTCCTGACAGGATGGATCGGTCATAAGCGCCTTTATCTCTTTTCGGAGACGGGCATTTTCCTCGTCAAAACGCATATTGGCCATGTAAAGCGCCTTCCTGTCCATTTTTAACATATGCAGCTTCCAGAGGCCAAACGGGCCGGCCACCCATATTATCAGTAAAAAAAACAGGGTCAGGGAAAGGGCAATGGTTATGGCCCGTCCAGACCTGTCTCCCGGCTTCTGCATTGATGATGGCCCCTTGATCCTCATCCTCAAGATTATTCTCCCATAATTGTTACAGAGTAAACATATACTTATAATATGGCACAGGTCAAGCCAGATTTTTAAAAGAATGGCGTAAAAGGTTACCGCATATTTCCGTTCTTCTTCGGCAGATCACTGAACATCCATGACAAAGCCCTTACCATTGAAACTGCACCTGCACATGGGAGTACGGCAGTAACAGTATCCGTTACAGGTTCTGTCCACGCCCTTCTCGCATATACAGACTGGCCATAGGCATTTAAAAGCAACATAATCCGGGATAAAATGCCGGTCAGCATTTTTTCAAAGAAGACTGGTTGCTTGCACTGATTAAGACGGGAAAAGCCATTTTTCCAGATTCCCTGATTCTTCCTGCCACGCGTCAGGATCCAGGCGTATCTCCATAAAGGCCTTAAAGAGCAGATCCAGGCTTTCACAGGCCCTGAAAAGCATATGCGCCTTTTCTATGGCCCTGGCCTCAAGGGCGAGGTCGTCATCGGCCTCATCATCATTCGAGCTGATTCCCCGCTTGATTTTTAACGAGGTAATGTCCAGGGTCTTTCCGTCTATTGTAAAGAGCCACTGGTCATCGTCCCTGCCCATGCGGATACGGGCCCTTGCCACCTTTTTACCGGTTCTCAACCCTGTTTTCGCCTCCAGCAGCTCCGCGGACGGTCCCTGGCAGGTAACCGATTCCCTGGCGGTTCCCTCCCCGGTATCCAGCACGATGAAGCGTTCAAAGCTGACCGCAAGGTCGCCTTCACCCGGCACATCCACTACTCCTCCCCGAAGCTCGGTCCTGTACCAGAGCCAGGTGAGAAATTCCCTGCCAATAAAGGCCTTTTCCTGAATCAGTGTAAGCCTGTCCTGTTTTATTTCCATGTCCATGGTCCGATCTTGTTTAAATACATCAGGGATGCGGAATCCTTGAGCAGGCTTGATGCCAGCGTGAATGGTATCACCGGATCAAGCCTTGTGGAAAAGGTATTGTAAAAAAGCTTCTCAAGCGTCTCCCTTGCCTTGTTCTGACAGGACATGAAGAGAACCGTCCCGTCTGATATATCCATGCACAGGTCGTACGTGTGCGGGACCGGCAGAACCTTGGCCAGGAGCTGTTGCCTTACCCTTTCCTTGATTTCCAGCCTGACCTTCCTTGAAAGGCGTTTCAGATCTTTTTCCGCCATGATCCTGCGCTCTTCAAGCAATACATGTTTTTTCAGCACCGGTTGGGGTATTTTCCTCTCATCGATCCTCATGGACACGACCAGGTAATTCCCAAAAGATATGTCAGGCAGGGCCACCTCACTCTTGAATGGATCTGTGGGAGATACCCAGCCCGTGTTTATTTCCCGGAGGGAGTATTCCATCTCGGAAAAATGGTGCCTGTTTATGGCCTCTACCGCATGGTTCCAGAAGTTGTCAGGAAGGGGATCAGATACCACGTATCTGCTTATACTTACTGTTGAAGAAAAGAATCCCATAGTCACCCGATCAGTGGATATCAGTAGTCATTGATACCCGCCCGCCAGTCATCCATGCTCACGCAGGTCGTCCCGGACAGCAAAAGGATCAATGCCGGGGATTATATTAATGTAATCGGCTGATGGATTCTACCGTTTCTTTTCACCGTTCGTAATTTAACCTTCACCATTTTCATGGACGTTTGTTTTAAATATGGTAAAAATTCTGCCATGAAATACGTGACGCCCGGGCCGGTTTGCGTGGCTGCGGTGCGCGGGAAATAATCCCAGCCTCTTAATCAGGAAGGCCAAAAAAACAGTTGCTGGGATAATTCTGGAGATCATATGGAACTTTGGTACACAGAACATCATACGCCGAACACAGGCCTCACCTTGAAGGTCAGGCAGACCCTGTACGTGGGAAAATCCGGGTATCAGTCCATCGAGGTCCTGGATACCGTGGATTACGGAAGGGTTCTGCTTCTGGACGGTCTGGTCATGACCACGGACAGGGATGAATATATCTACCACGAGATGATAACCCATCCGGCTCTGTTCGTGCATCAGAAGCCTGAAAACGTCCTTGTGATCGGTGGGGGAGACGGCGGCGCCATTCGGGAGACTGTAAAACACCCTGAGGTCAGCAAGGCGGTTCTCTGCGAGATCGACCCCATGGTGGTGGATGTATCCCGCAGATTTTTCCCCGGCCTGTCAGCAGAACTTGAAGGTAATCCAAGGGTGGAAGTAAACATTCAGGACGGCATACGCTTCCTTGAGAGTTGTTCCGGCCGCTGGGACGTGATCATGGTGGATTCCACCGATCCGGTCGGCCCTGCCACAGGACTTTTTGAGGAGGACTTTTTCAGGAAGTGCGCCAACGCCCTGAGGCCAGAAGGAATACTCGTGGCCCAGAGCGAATCACCCTTTTATCACCTTGAACTGCAGGTAAAAATGAAAAGGGCGCTTTGTGCCGCCGGTTTTTCCTCTGTTTATTTTTACACGGCGCCTGTCCCCACCTATCCAGGCGGATTCTGGAGCTGGGTAATGGCCGGCAGGGATTACCATCCTTTGAAGGATTTTCATGAGGACAGATTAGAGGGCCTTGCCTCCGGGCTTCGTTACTACACACCAGATATACACCGTGCGGCCTTCTGTCTGCCCGCATTTATGAAAAAGGCACTGGAAAGGGATGAGGACAATCAGGTTTAGCGCAAAGGTATCACCCGGACCAGGCGCTGTGCCGGGCTCGCCAGGGGTCTACCTGTTCAGGGACGGGGACGGAAAGATCCTGTATGTGGGAAAGGCAAAGGATCTTTCAAAAAGGGTGAGGTCCTATTTTTTACCGGCACATGCCCTTTCTGCCAAGACGGCGCTGATGATGAGCAAGGCGAAGACCTTTGAGTACATCCTCACGGACACGGAAAAAGAGGCCCTCATACTGGAGGCCACTCTCATAAAGGAACATCGCCCCAAATACAATATCTGTCTTCGGGATGACAAGGCCTATCCCTTTCTGTGCATACACACCGGGCATGCCTTCCCGCGGATAAGCATACAGAGAAAAAGGTCCGGCAAGGGGCTTTACATGGGGCCATATCCCTCGGCAAGAGCGGTAAGGGAGACCCTGCGGTTCGTGTCTGCCGCCTTTGGTCTGAGGACATGCACGGACACCGCCATGAAAAGACGGGGCCGGCCATGCCTGCGCTTCCAGATCAATCTCTGTTCAGGCCCGTGCGTGGGCGCCATCTCCAGACAGGAATACCAGAGACGGGTGACAGAGGCGGAGATGTTCCTTAGAGGCCGCACCGGATCTTTATTAAGATCATTGAAGGTCTCCATGAAAAAGGCGGCGGATCATCTGGAATTCGAAAAGGCGGCCATGCTCCGGGACAGGATCAGGGCGGTGGAAAACGTGCTTGAACGCCAGAGGGTCTCATCAGGTGTCTCAGGACTCTGGGAGGTGGTTGCCATGGCCGCTGAGGGAGACAGGGCCGCGGTCTCCGTGCTGGGGATAAGGGACGGCGCCGTGATTTCCCAGGAAGTGCATGTACTTGACGTCCCGGGTGAGGAATCCCATGCCTCGGTGCTGTCCCTGTTCATGCGCCAGCATTATCTCTCCGCCCCCATACCCGAACTCGTGCTGGTATCCACCGAACCCGATGAACAGGATCTTATTGCCCGCTGGCTCAGCGGACAGGCCGGAAGAAGGGTCAGGATTCACAGGCCAAGGCGCGGCGCCAGGTTCCAGCTTCTTTCCCTTGGCATGAACAACGCCTGGCACGCCCTCAGGCTGCATGGTGACAGGGAAGATGAATGGGGGCCAGTCGAGGCTGCACTGAGAAACCTTGTGAACTGGCACGGCAAAGGCAGGCTTGAGCACGTGGAATGCGTGGACATATCAACCACCCAGGGCCGGCATCCCGTGGGCAGCCTTGTGGCCTTCCGGCGCGGCCGTCCCCTGAAGAAGGCATACAGGCACTACAATATACGGGGAGTGACAGGGATAGATGACTACGCCATGATAGAGGAGGTCGTCCGGCGCAGGCTTGCCGGCGCGTGCGAAAAGGGTAATCTGCCGGACATGATGGTCATGGACGGAGGGGCGGGCCAGTTGAACAGGGCCATAGGCGTGGTAAGGGAGCTCGGCCTTGATGAAAAGGTGGCCCTTGCCTCCCTTGCCAAGGAATCATGTGAAGAGGGGGAGAAGATATATCTGCCAGACAGAACCGAGCCCCTGCATCTTCCAAGGCACGATCCGGTTCTGCTGTTCATGCAGAGGATAAGGGATGAGGCGCACAGGTTCGGAATCACCTTTCACCGGAAAAAAAGGACAAGGCAGGGGCTTCAGACCGGGCTTGTCAATGTGAGGGGAGTCGGGCCCGCGCGGCAGCGGGTCCTGCTCAGGCATTTTGGCAGCCTTGCCCGGCTGAAGAAGGCCTCTGTGGAGGACCTGTCCCGGGTAAAAGGGGTTTCCTCCGTCCTGGCGCGGGCCATCTATCAGCATTTTCACAAAGAGGAACCGGACGGATTATGAACCAGGATCACAACCCTGTAAGGATACTGCCCCAGCACATTGCCAACCAGATCGCTGCAGGAGAGGTGGTGGAACGCCCTGCCTCGGTGGTAAAGGAACTCCTGGAAAACGCCCTGGATGCCGGGGCGGACAGGATAAGGGTGGATCTTGAGCAGGGCGGCAAGAGGCTTATCCGCGTCTCTGACAATGGCTGTGGAATGACACGTGGCGATCTTGACCTGTGCGTGGAGCGTCATGCCACGAGCAAGATCGCCTCGGAACAGGATCTATACGCCATCCGTACCCACGGTTTCCGGGGGGAGGCCATACCCAGCATTGCCGCCGTCTCAAGGCTTACCATTACCTCCCGCACGCGCGAAAGTGATGAGGGGTGGCAGGTACAGGTCTGTTTCGGCAGGGACAAAAAACTGCGGGCGGTCGGGTGCCCTGTGGGCACCGTGGTCCTGGCAGAGGATCTTTTTCTTGAAATCCCGGCAAGAAGGCGTTTTCTAAAACAGGACCGCACCGAACTGTCCAGGGCCTCCCAGGTGGTCAAGGTTATGGCCGTGGCCTATCCGGATGTGCTTTTTGAGCTTTATTCCGGGGACAGATGCCTGTTTCGTTCAAATCCGGGCGCTGCCATGCCGGGCGCCCTATGGCCCCTTGTGGGCAGGCAGACGGCGGAAAGGCTCTCACCTGTAAGGGCCCGCACTCCCGGGCTGAACATGGAAGGCTATATCTCAGGGCCGGAAGACGCGGCCACCAGGTTCAGCAGCTTTTACCTGTTTCTGAACAAAAGATTCATTCAGAGCAGGCTGGTTTACAAGGCAATATCCCTTGCCCTGAAGGGAACTTACATGAAGGGCAATTACCCGGTGGGAGCGCTGTTTATCGAGATGGATCCGTCCCGAGTGGATGTCAATGTCCATCCCTCCAAGCAGGAAGTAAGGTTTCATGACGAGGACCAGGTCTTCAGGATGGTGCATTTCGCGATAAAAAGGTCGCTTGAAGGACAGCCATCTGCCACTGATCCCGCAAACGAGGCGGAAGGGGAAACGGAAGGAAAAATGGGTGGCTTCCGAACACCGCCTGCTCCGGAATCCCGGATCTTCCGCCCCGGCGCGGTCAGCGTTCCCCTGCCATGGGAGTCGGCAGATTCTGTTGATTCCGCGCCCGAGGCAGCAGAGGCCCCTCAGGCGGCAGAGCCTGAACCGGACTACGGCACTTCCACGCTTGAGGGCTTCAGGATAATCGGACAGCTTTCCGGCACATATATCCTGGTGGAAAGTCCGGACGGGCTTTTACTTATAGACCAGCACGCGGCTCACGAGGCCATAAATTTCAAAAAATTAATGGAAGCCCGCAAGGCAAAAAAAACCGCACGATTCCAGCTTCTGGCGGTCCCCATGGTTTTTGAAAGATCCCCCCGCGAGATGGAACGGTTTGCCGCTGCGAAGAAGGTGCTCCTTGAGGTGGGAATTCAGGCAGAAGAATTCGGGCCGGGCGAGATTGCGATCCGCGCCCTGCCCCCGGATATAGCGGGCAACAAAAAGGCAATTGAAGAAATCCTGTGCAGGGTGATGGAGACCCCTGATTCATGCGCGGTTGAAAACGTGGTACACGATCTTCTCGCCACCATCGCCTGCCACAGTTCCGTACGGGCCAGCCAGGCCCTGTCAACACGGGAGATGGAATCCCTTCTCAGAGATCTTCTCCATGAAGGGGTGACACACTGCCCCCATGGCAGGCCGGTGGCGGTCAATGTATGCTGGAACGAGATCAGGCGGAGATTCGGAAGATGAGCAATCTCCCGGTCCGCTTTCCATGGGTGGCAATTGCGGGGCCTACCGCCGTGGGCAAAACCGATCTTTCTCTAAGGCTTGCCAGGGAAATAAACGCCGAGATCGTGAACTTTGATTCGGTCCAGGTATACAGGGGCCTTGATATCGGCAGCGCCAAACCAACCGCAGAGGAAAGGTCCGAGGTGCCGCATCACCTGATCGATATACTGGACCCTGATGAACCCTTTGACGCGGCCATGTACGCAAGAAAGGCCAGGGGCGTCATCCGCGGCATCACCAGCCGTGGCAGGACGGTTCTGCTTGTCGGGGGCACCGGGCTGTACCTGAGGGCATTACTCTCGGGTCTTGCGGCAGGCCCCGGGGCGGATCCAATGGTCAGGGCGTACCTTCGCAGGCTTCTTGAATCCATGGGGGCTGCGGCGCTTCACGGCATCCTCATGGAAAGGGACCCTGATGCCGCCCGCTCCATACATCCCAATGATGTCTTCAGGGTGATCAGGGCGCTGGAGGTATGTGAGCTTACCGGCAGGAGCATGACACAGTGGCGCAGGATGCAAAAAAAAATGGAGACACACACCGCCTTTTGTATAAAGATAGGGCTTGCGCGTCCAAGGCACGAGCTTTACCAGCGTATCAATTCAAGGGTGGACCAGATGCTTAAGGAAGGCCTTATTGAGGAGGTTGAAAATCTTTTATCCAGGGGATATTCTCCCAGACTCAAATCACTCCAGGCACTGGGTTACAGGCATATGACCGATTATCTGAAAGGAACATGCCCGCTGGCAGACGCGGCAAGGCTGCTTAAAAGAGACACCAGACGCTACGCGAAACGACAGATGACGTGGTTTCGCGCCGACAGCGGGTTCAGGTGGTTCCATCCGGACGAACTGCTGCAGGCAGATTCAATCTGGAGAAGGCTCGCAGGGAAAGGAGCCTGAACCTTGAACTTTCCCAATCTTCTCACCCTCCTACGGATACTCCTTACCCCGCTTATGGTAATCCTGCTTATAGACGGTAAAATTCTTGAGGCGTTCGGGATATTTATCCTGGCAGGCCTTACCGATGCCCTGGACGGTTTCCTGGCAAGACTGCTCAGACAGAAAACCAGGGTTGGCGCTATCCTCGATCCAATAGCGGACAAACTTCTCCTGAACTCGTCTTACGTGGCACTTTCCATCATGGGCCTTGTCCCGGGATGGCTGGCGGTAGTGGTCATAAGCAGGGACGTAATCATCGTTTTCGGCGTGTTGCTGCTATTCCTGATTCACGGCGGGGTTGAGATAAAACCCACGCTGCTGGGTAAACTAACTACCTTTACCCAGCTTCTTACCATATTCTGCGCGTTCTGGCGCTACGAATACGACCTGATCGCCCCCTTCATGTCTCTGCTGTTCCTGGCAGTAGCCCTCAGCACCGTTGCCTCGGGCATGCACTACATGGCCCTTGGAATAAGGTATCTGGGGGAGGAGGAACACGGACAGGAATAATAAGCGGAATGGGAGCTCTGTTTTCGGACACAGATAAACACAGACTGCGTACACAGATAAAGAAAAAATCTGCGTGATCCGTGTTCATCTGTGTCCTATCATCCCGGATTATGCCTTTTCTGTCACCATCTTTATGGCCGCCATGAGTACGTCACGCCTTGTGGGAGCCTTCACGTTTTCCCAGGTTTTCTCATGCGGTGTACATTTCTCAGCCAGCAGATGCAGATCCTTCTTAGATCCCATGTAATACACGTTGGGCCCGATGTTCACCTCGCTTGAGGTCAGGCGCTTTGCCCCCTTTTCATGCACAAGCTTGTAGACATCTGAAGACTTGTCAGACAGATCTCCAAATATGCGGGCGTCCGTGATGCAGGTCTTCACGCACGCTGGCACCTCTCCGTGTTCCACCCTTTCCATGCAAAAAGTGCATTTGTCCGCCTTGGGGTTATCCAGGTTTTCATTAAGGTATCTGGCACCATAAGGACAAGCCTCCACGCAGGAGCCACATCCGAGGCACCTTTCCTTGTCAATCAGAACCGCCCCGGTAAAGGGATCCTTGTAGGTGGCCGCGATTTCCATAGTGATCTTTTTCCCTGTCTTGGAATCCGTAAACTCCCTCTTCACAGGATCTGCCGGGCAAACCTCCACGCAGACAGGATGATCACAGTGATTGCAAAGCCCGGGATAAAAGGTATATGACATTCCATAGGGCGTTTTGGCAGGCCCCAGTCTCTTTACCCAGTTTCTTCTATATGGCACAGGAATGTTCCATTCCGCCCTGCAGGCAAGGGCGCATGCATGACATCCCACACAACGGTCAAGATCTATTACCATGGCATATTGGCTCATTTGAATCCTCCTATGACGCCTTTCTCATCTTAAAACGGGGAATTTCAGGCGGCAGCGGCCTGAGTTCGGGAATGCTGAGTTTCTTCCCATCCTTGATAAGACATACAAAATTTGACCTGTGGCCTGATGCGCCCATGAACGGATCCTGTCTATAATTCGTTATCATGAATTGGTCGCTTGCCCCTTTCCCGTAGGTTTTTGTGAGGAGAGGGGATCTGCTTCCAAAGCCGTGGGGCAGGTACACAGTATCAGGCCTGATTCCGGCGGTTACAAATAAAGTGACCGGGTTGGACCTGTAGCCAGCCTGGTTTTCCATGATCACGGTTTCTCCGTCTTTGACGCCGATTCTGGTCGCTATCTCGTCGTTGATCCAGAGTTTGCCCTCCGGGCATTCGTTACTGAGCCAGAGATTATTCATGGTACGGCTGAAGGTATGCATTGGCACCCTGCCATATACCAACCTCGCATATCCCTTTGGCGGTGCTGGTACGGGTTCGAACCTGGGGATTGGATCCAGATCCTCGTCGTCATAAGACTCGGCGTAGAGTTCGACCTTTCCTGAATCGGTATTTAATCCCAGGGGTTTGTTCAAATCCTTATAGGGATTGGCCTTGAACGTGACAATGCCGCCGGCCTTACTCAATTTATCAAGGGACAGGTCAATTTCTTCAAGCTGCTCATTAAGAAATTCGCGTTCATCCTTACATGTAAAGAGGTTATAGCCCAGACGTTTGGCAAGGTTCCGGGCGATCCAGTAAGGCGGTTTTGACTCAAACATGGGATCCACAACGGGCTGTCTTACGGTCACATAAGGATATAGATTACCCTTTTTGTGAACGGCGTCATAACGTTCCAGGTAGGTTGCCTCTGGAAGTATGATATCTGCCCATATGGCAGGTTCCGTGGGAAGCACCTCGATCGTGAAGATGAAGTCCAGCTTCTTGATGGCATCCATGGTCTGGTAAGGGTTGGATATTGTCTGAAGAAGGTTGACCCCGCATACACCCCAGAGTTTTACCGGATATGGCTTCCCGGTTTTTGTAGCCTTTATTATGGCGTCCGTGGGGCTTCCGGGGAAGATATCCGCAAAGGCGTAACCATCCTTGAGAGAGGTTTCAGGGGGCTTGACATCCTCAATCAGGTCATCCACCTCATCCTCTCCCAGGCAATCCGCCTCTCCCAGGTGAATGGGGGTCGGGAAATATAGTCCTCCCGGAACACCAACCGATCCAAACAGGGCGGTCAGGATACCCATGGCCCTGTGACGCTGAACGTCACCCTTTCCATACCAAGCCGCGTGTCTTCCCGGATGCAGAGATACTCTGGGCCTGGCCTCGGCTACCATTTTAATGGCCTTTGTCATGTCATCCACGTTCAGATCACATATACGGGCGGCCCAGTCCATTGTGCAGTCCCTTACCGATTTCCTCAGTTGCTCAAAGCCCTTGCAGTGTTTATGTACAAATTCCTTGTCGTACAGATCGTGCTGAATCACATAGTTGATCCAGGCAAGGATAAGGGCTGTGTCCGTTCCGGGCCTTATGGGAAGCCACATGTCCGCCTTTCCGGCCGCGGCAGAAAAGCGGGGATCAACTACCACTAACTTTGCTCCCCTCAACAGCCCTTTCATGTACTCACGCACATGGGAAAGATGCACATTTTCTCCTAAGTGGCTGCCGAAGAAAAGCATGGCCTTTGCGTTGGCCATATCCACCCTCTCTGAAACCTGATAGCCGTAGGTGGTGAGATAGGCCATGCTCACAGGACCGAGGCACTGGAAAAATGCAGGCTCATTGGAAAAATTTTCCGTGCCGGTGGCCCTGAATATCTCCCTGTAGAACTCGGCGGAGGCACCATGGTCAAACATGGCCAGGGCATGCGGGCCGTACTTTTTCTTCACCTCTTTCATGTTATGGGCGATTTCATCCAGGGCCTCGTCCCAGGTAATTCTGGCCCATTTACCTTCTCCTCTCGCCCCTACACGTTTCATGGGGTATTTCATGCGGTCCGGGTCGTAGAGAAGCTGTATCCCGGAATTGCCCCTGGCACACACCCTGTGTCCATTGGTGGGGCTCTTGGGGTTGCCTTCTATCTTTACAAGTTTGTTATCCTTGATCTTGGCAACAATGGGACAGCGCCAGAAACACATCTCGCACACGCTGGTGACTTCCTTGGCGCCAAGGCTTCCGGGAAGCCCCTTGCAGGTCGCTGCATCGGATGCCACTGGCCTGAAAATACCCTTGTTTTCCAGTTCAAGGCTGGCGAGGGCCGCGCAGGTTGCGGCCGAAAGTTTAAGAAACCGTCGTCTGTTCATAGGAATCCTCCTGACATAGGTTTTGCAGAAAAAGCCGCGTCAGCCGGGCGGCCGTCTCGTAATAGGGATGTGGTTGTGCCGCCAGCAATCGCTCAAAAAAAACAGGATACCATTTAAGAAGGTGGTCCCGCAGGAAATCTTTCAGAAGTTTCCTGTTTCCTGTTTCAAGGAGACGGGCCACAAAGGCCAGCTCCACAGAAATATGATCGGCAGGCTCAGGCCCGGAATCCGGCTCAACACCCGCCTGGCGGTAATACCCAATGGCCTCGTCCAGCCCCTGCTGCATGAGAATCCTGGCTCCGGACCGGTAAACAGAGGCGTAGGGTGGCGCGGGAACCCCGCCAACGGCATTCACGAAAAGGCGGGTGTATTCCACCCTGGCAAGATCCCAGGTAATATCCGTACTTGGGGCGGCGTCAAGATCCATGTCTGCCGCAAGCCCCGCAAGCGCCTGTGTGAGGCCTGCCCTGACAGGATCCTGCTCAGGATATGAAAAAATTCTGGAAAGAAAATACGAAATTTTACTGTGCACAGCAGGCAACCTGGTCCAGTCTGGTCTGGGGAACTTATTGTTTTATAAGTAATTATAACAGAAACATTGGCCCCCGATGTTTCATAAGAACCCAAAAAGGATAAAAAAATAACTAAGTTAGCTTGTTAAATACAAAACATTATCAGCTTTTAATTTCATGGTCAAGAACTTGTTGGACATATATTCATTTCTGTCTTATCTCCTGACCGGCATCTGGCTCTGACATTGGATCCTTAACTTCGTTTAACTGGTAACTGGAGACGTCCCACGCTTTTGCCTTGGCAATCTCTGCCTTACATCCGCGAAAGGCAACTGTTGGCTGCCTGGGATATTTGACGTCCCTTATCATGGCTGCTTAAAAAAGTTATCCAGCACCCCGTAGGTCTTTTCAAGTATCAGCTCAATTTCATCCTTTGTGGTACACAGAGGCAGTAATAGGTATATGACATCCCCCAACGGACGGAGTATGAGGCCCTGTTCAAGGCCCTTCAGATAAATTTTCCAGCCCACGCGTTCCGCCGGGTCAAAGGGCGTTTTGCCTGCCTTGTCTTTTACCAGTTCAAAGGCGGCAACCATGCCGATTCCCCTTGCGTCTCCCACGTTTTCAAGCTCTGCGAACCGATCTTTTCCCTCCTGCAGGGTCTTTACCCTTGCAGGAAGCGCCTCCATGACCCCTTCCTCCCTGAAGACCCGGAGGGAGGCGAGCGCCGCTGCGCATCCCAGGGGGTTGGCCGTAAAGGTATGACCGTGGAAGAAGGTTCTGCCCTCGGTATAATCCGCGTAAAAGGCGCTGTATATCTGCTCCGTTGTAAGGGTCGCCGCAAGCGGCAGGACTCCCGCGGTAAGCCCCTTGGATATACAAAGGAAGTCCGGTGTCACCCCGGCATGTTCCAGCGCGAACATCTTGCCGGTCCTGCCGAAGCCGGTTGCCACCTCGTCAAAGATTATGTGCATATGATGCCCCCGGCATATATCAGACAGGCGTCTCAGGTAGCCGGCCGGATACATAATCATGCCTCCGGCCCCCATCATCATGGGCTCCAGAATTATGCCGGCTATCCTTTCCCCTTCTTTTTCAAGCAGGTGTTCCAGGGGCTCAAGACACTGAAAATCGCAGTTCCCCGCATGCATGGATGCCGGGCACCTGTAACAGTAAGGGGCAGGTATCCTTGGGGAAGAGAAGGTGAGGCAGTCAAATGGGCCCTTGAACGCGGGCACCCCTCCAAGGCTCATCGCTCCGATGGTGTCCCCGTGATACCCGTGTTCAAGGCTTACAAAGAGTTCACGTTGAGGCGCACCGGACTGCTTCCAGTACTGCAGGGACATCTTGATTGCCACCTCGCAGGCAGTTGAACCATCATCGGAAAAAAATACCCGTGTGAGTTCAGGCGGTGTGATCTCTGCCAGGCATCCTGCCAGACGGATGGCGCCTTCGTGGGTGGTTCCGGCAAAATGAATCTGTTCCAGGGAGTTTAACTGGTCGCAGATGGCCTGTTTTATGCGGGGATGGTTATGACCATGCAGAATGCACCACCATGATGAGATAGTGTCAAAATATTTCCTGCCGTGGATGTCATAAAGGTATATCCCCTCGGCCCTTTTCACAAACAGCGGGTCCCGCTTTTCGTAATCTTTCATCTGGGTATACGGATGCCACAGGTGTTTCCGGTCTAGTTCAAAGAGCCTCAAAATCTGGTTCGTGGATGTATGATGCGGATTCATGTCTGCCTTTTCTCCCATGCCTTGAAAATAAGTATTTCGTATGTGGCCGAAACGGCCCCGTATATTTGGATATATTTTTCTTCCAGCCGCCTGAGACACGCGGGACCCGTGATGAGAGTCCCCTGTCCGCCCTTCGGCGCGGTACCAGTGCTCCGCAGAACTTTCAGAAGGCTGTAGAGATCCGGATATTCCAGGGTAACCATGTGTCCACGGGAGACCACCCTGTTAAAAAGCGCTCCGAGCCATGCGGTTATGGCGTCGCGTCCGGGGAAAAAGACCGCGGGAAGCGACCATGGCGTATCCGTATATGCATTGACCGCCTCCTGCAGCTCTCGCAGTGTCCCGGGGCCAAAGATACTAAAGCATGCTGTGCCCCCCGGGCTGAGAAGCCCTGCCAGCGCGTTCAGTGATCCCTGGAAATCCTGAAACCATTGCATGGTACCACTGGATGTGACGAGGTCAAACGGGCCTTTTACGTCGGCAGGAAGGGCCTCACCATCCGCCTGGATGAACCGCACCCGGTTTTCGGCCCCAAGTCTTTCCCCGGCCCTGCGGATCATGGGCCCGGAAAGATCAACAGAGGTGATCTTGTCCGGGTCAAAGGTGTCAAGGAGCATTTTCGTATAATTGCCCGTGCCGCAGCCGATCTCAAGAATCTTCCCGAAATCCGCTTCCCAAATGCTGGAAAGGAGGATGCGCGATGCCTGTTCCTGCACGATGGCAAACCGGTCGTAGGTCGCGGCCGCCCGGGAAAATGAGTGTTCTATACGTTTTTTTTCCGCGCTTATGCCCATAATAAAACAGTCTCAGTGTTTCAAACTTTCATGCCAGGTGGTGCTTCGCACCCTCGAGCATGAAAATGTTAAATGATAAATGGTGAATTATAAATTATGGCAAGCAAATTTTTATTAAATTCAGAAAGTTATAATAACTTAGCACCTCAATTTAACATTCAGAATTTACCATTTAACATTGTATTTTCGGATAAATCATTTTCATGGAGTGAGGTCGTCGACAATGTTCATGGACGCCCCATCATTTCCTGTTTTTTTACGATATGCAAGGGCATTATGCACTAAACTTTCATGCTAAGTGGCGCTTCGCACCCCTGAGCATGAAAGTCGGCTCATGGCTCATAGGTGATAGTCACAAAAAATCACCCTGTTTCTTAAACCATGAGCTATGAGCTATGACCCATGAGCTATTTTCACGGTAAAGGCACCCCCGGATTTTAAGGATTCCCGCCCAGGGATGGCAGTTACAACGCAAGTCTGGAAACTATATTACTGAATTCCGGTTCAAGAAAAGGAAGGTGGCACGCACCGGGCAATATTACCGGTTCGATATCTTCCGGGAGTTCAGGCAACCTTTTAAGAGGGGTAATAAGATCCTTTTCCCCATGGATAACTGTCAGAGACTGAATGGAAAGGTCCTGCAGGGAAAGGTGCGCCTTTTTCAGGTAAGAAAGCCCTTCCAGAAGAAGATCATGGCTCCATGCCTTCACGCATTCTCCAAGATGGCGCCTCCTGAATTGTTTCAGGGCGTCGGAATGGGACCAGAAGCATCGCCGGTAAAAACGTTCAAGCGCCCCTACCCTGTCCGCCATTACCGCCTGTTCCTGTTGCTCGACCTGCGCCCTGTCAAGGGAACCGGCCGCGGAGATCAGGATCAGCGCCTCCACCTGTTCAGGGTGCCTCCTGGCAAATTCCGCCGCGAGGAATGCCCCCATGGACCATCCCAGAATCGTAACCTTTTTTATGCCGGCAAGGGACAGGGCCGTCGGCAATTCGTCAAGCATCACGGGCAGGTTCGGACCGGGAAGAAACAGGTAATCAAATGGAAGATACAGATCAAGAAATACCCCGGCGGTATAGGCCCATCCAGGGATGAGAAGCAGATCCCGGTCAAACCCCCTGTGAAATCTTTGAAATTCCATTATCCAGTGCCCTGACCAGCCTTTCGAGGTCTTCCATGCTGTGATTCGCGGTAAGCGAGATCCGGAGCCTTGCCTGGGAACGCGGTACGGTCGGAGGCCGGACGGCCTTGACCAGCATGCCATTTTTCAGCAGGTGCCCCGCCAGCGCGAGGGTATCCTGATTTTCACCGATGATTATGGGGATGATATGATATTCTCCGGGTGTTTCAAGCCCCAGACGCTGAATGACCGCGTTTTTCAGCCACAGGGAAAGCCTCCGCAGCCGCCCGCGTGATTTATTGCAACCGGGGAGCATCTTTACAGCCGCAAGATTCGCCCCGGCAACAGCCGGTGGAAGGGCGGTGGAAAATATAAAGGATCTCGCCCTGTTTATAAAAAATTTCTGGAGATTGCATGAAACCGCGCAAAAGGCTCCGTAACTTCCAAGCGCCTTGCCAAAGGTGCCGGTCTGGATGTCTATCTCCCGGGAACGGCACCGGGGGACAAGTCCTTCCCCGGTTTCGCCCAGGGCGCCCATGGCATGGGCCTCGTCCAGCAGGAGCATTGAATCGTATCTGTTTTTGAGCGCTATGAGATCCTCCACCGGCGCCGTGTCTCCATCCATGCTGTACAGGGTCTCGGCCAGGACCAGGGCGCGCCGATACCGTCCCCTTTCCGCCTTCAGAAGTGATTCGAGATGCCCCATGTCGTTGTGCCGGAACCGGTGGATACCTGCCCTGGAAAGCAACGCCCCGTCCAGCATGCTTGCGTGACACAGCCTGTCCATGAAAATTCCGTCGTCTCTTCCGACAATAGCGGAAATGGTCCCGAGATTCGCGAGATATCCAGAACCGAAGATAAGGGCTGCCTCGGTGCCCTTCAGTCGGGCGACTTCTTCTTCCAGGGCGTGATGGATCTCCAGATCTCCGCTCATCAGCCTGGAGGCTCTCGCACCGCAGCCCCACTTTTCAATGGCCCCTGAGGCCGCCTTTTCCAGGGCCGGATGCCCGGACAGGCCAAGGTAGTCGTTGGAACAGAAATCTATAAGGCGTTGGCTGGAAACATTTACAGCACCAGTACCCCTTTCTATGGACTGAAGCGGAAAAATCGCCCTGAGAAGCCCGTTTTCTGAAAATCCTTTCAATGCCTTCACGGCAATTCGTTCGGAAAGAAGCGGCATGGAATGGCTGTTACAACAACTGAAGAGATGTGTCAACCAGGCCGGGAACATCTTGAAATAGGTCATGGCTCATGGGTCATAGTCACTGGAGATGGTGGTGTGGTCGTGGGAGCTGGGTGGCTTGGAAGTGCGGCACTCCCGAGCCAGTTACGCCACTGGCGTAACACGTGGTAATCCTAAGGAACCCCCGACAGGGCGGGGCAACTGGTAATCCCGGTGAACCAAAGGTTCGCGGTAATCCTAACGATGCGCCAGCGAGTAGTAATCCTCAGGAAATGGTAAATGAAGGGACCGTAAAGAAAATAGGCCAGACGTTCGGATGTAAGCTTCTTTGATTTGACCATGCCTGTAATGGACGGTTTTGAAACGCCCCCCAAATCCTTGTGCCTTTCACCCGACCATAATCCGCCAAAGCGTTTCTATGCGCTCCCTTTCCGTTAGTACGGCCTGTTCCATTTCTTCCAGGGATTCACTGTCCAGGCCAAGTCCCTGAAGCGCCCTCTCATCCACGTCTTCAACAGGGGTGTTCAACACCTTGAACCCGGCGATATCCGCCAGGTGGTTGGCAAGATGGACAGCTAACAGGTATCCCGGAGGACTGGTTTCCGCAAAGGGATCATGGTGATGCAGGTTCACTATCTGAAAGGGCTCTGGCATGGACCAGCGTTCCGCCATCTGCGCGCCCCAAAGTTGGTGATCCACCCCCCAGTATTCCTCGGCCTCCTCCCTGACACGGCTTTTTTCCGTGGCAAGGGAGGCAAAAACCTTTGGCGCCTGGGATATAAGGACAAGCCAGCCCAAATCGTGAAGAAGGCCCAGGGTATAGAAATCGGGTTCCTCCTCACCGGTCTCGCTGAGATCCTGGGCCAGGACTGCAACCGCTAACACATGCCGCCACAGCGCCCTTGCCTGTGGTTTGGCCTCGGGATCAACGCAGAGAAATCTCTCGGTTAAAATACTGCCCAGGGCTATGCGTTTTACCTCCTGCATACCCAGAAGAACAAGGGCGTGCCTGATGGACGTAACCTCCATCCTGAGGGCAAAAAAGGCGCTGTTGGCCGCCTGAAGCACTTTCAACGTAAGAGAAGGATCCTGACCTATAATCTCGGCAAGTTCGGCAGCGTTTGCCTCGTCGTTTCCTGCCATGCCAATTAACCTGTGAGCAATGGCAGGTAAAGTGGGCAGTGCCTCACTGTTCCATTCAATGGGCAGAAGTTTCCTGTTCCCCGGATTCATTAACATTCTCCTTGTCCGTTTTTCCCTGCCCTTTTCCCACCTGTTCCCCGGCAAGCCCCTGAATAAACGGTTTAAACAGATCTATGGGTATGGGGAAAAGGGTGGTTGAATTGTTTTCCGCCGCCACCTCTCTTAATGTCTGCAGATACCGGAGCTGCAGCGCTGCCGGCGCCCGTCCGATGATTGCAGCGGCCTCTGCCAGTCTTTCCGAGGCCTGGTATTCCCCCTCGGCATTGATGATTTTTGACCTTCGTTCCCTCTCGGCCTCGGCCTGTTTGGCCATGGCCCTCTTCATCTCGTTAGGCAGATCTATTTCCTTCACCTCTACCTTACTCACCTTCACCCCCCAGGGTTCGGTATCCTGGTCGAGAGTCTCCTGGATCCTGGAATTTATCTTGTCCCGTTCTGCCAGGAGTTCATCCAGTTCCGCCTGACCGCACACACTTCTAAGGGTGGTCTGGGCCAGCTGCGATGTGGCGAAAAGGTAATTTTCCACCTGAATCACCGCCTTTACAGGTTCCAGCACCCTGAAATAGATAACAGCGCTCACCTTAACAGACACATTATCCCTCGTGATGATATCCTGCGGGGGTACATCCATGGTTATGGTGCGCAGATCCACCTTCTTCATTTTATCGATTAGAGGGATGAGAATGATAACCCCCGGCCCCTTGGCCTGTATTACCCTTCCAAGACGGAATATTACTCCCCGCTCGTATTCCCTCAGTATCTTGATCGCCGAGGTCAGGAAAATAACAGCCAGGAAAACGAGGAACATAAAGGAAATGGTCATGGTTTACCTCCGGTACGGTGGTTCTGATTATCATGTACTTGACTGACCTTCAATCTCAGGCCTTCCATTTTTTCCACGATTATATCCGAGCCCTCAGGAATGATGTTATCGCTGTAAGCCGTCCACAGCTCCCCGTCCACAAAGACCTGCCCCCCTTTTGGCCCAACTCTTTTTTTTGCGATCCCTTTCCGGCCTTCAAGGGCAATGGCGCCGGACTTGGGCCGGGAAATCGCGGCTTTTGTCGCGACGAATATTGTAATGGAAAAAAATATTCCCAGGATGAAAACTGTAGAGTAAAAGACCGTGGCGTCAAGGGAAACTCCTGTTGCGGAAGTATTATACAACATAAGGGAGCCGATTATCAGAGAAATGAATCCGGCAATCCCAAGAAGCCCGTAACTTGTAATAACAAGTTCCAGAACGAAGAGAATGACGGCAAGGAATAAAAGAAGTAAACCCACAGCGGTCACGGGAAGCGCCTGCATGGCATAAAGACCTAGAAGGAGGCAAAGAGCGCCCACGGTTCCCGGCAGCACAACGCCGGGGTGCGCAAATTCAAAAAAAAGCCCGGCAATGCCTATTATCAGGAGGATGTAGGCTATATTCGGATCGGCTATGGTCCGCAGGATCTTTTCCCTCAGGTTGTCGTGTATATGGATCAGCTGGTATCTTTTCACCACGAGCCTGACCCTGCCGGATGGCAGGTTTACCTCCCTGCCATTGAGCCTCTCAAGCAGGTCGGTCTGATTTTTTGCCAGCATATCAATGACCTTCAAGGCCAGGGCTTCCCTGGCAGAGGCGGACACACTGTAGCGCACCGCTTCCTCCGCCCATTTGGAATTTCTTCCCCTCTCCGACGCAATGGCCCTGGCCATGGCGGCAAGGTCGTTTTCTGCCTTTTTGGCCATGGTCTCATCCCCCTGTCCGGGGCCGATTCCCACCGGATGCGCCGCCCCTATGTTAGTTCCTGGGGCCATGGCGGCAACGTGGGCGGCCATTGTAAGAATGGCACCTGCCGATGCCGCCTGCGCCCCTGAAGGCGCGACATATACGATCACCGGCACATCGGAGGACATGATCGCCTGGACCATCTCCCGTAGCGAGGAAACAAGTCCGCCAGGGGTATCCAGAACTACGAGCAGGCAGCTCGGGGGATCAAAGCTGGCGTCTTTTATAGCCCTCTTAAGAAGCTCTGCGGAACCAGGATTCACACTGCCCTTGAGATCCAGTACAAATACGTTCCTGCACTGATATTCAGACAACTGGCCGATTCCATTGCTATTCCTGGCAGGAGAGGTTACCGCTGAGGCTGATGGACCTGATGCCAGGCAAAAAAACAGCGCAAGGGCCAAAACAAAAAAACTGGAATTATTCTGCGTGTGTGTCATGCGGCTCCTCGTCGTAAAGCCTTTTCAGTATCTGGAGATCCTTCCATGCCTCTCTTTTGTACGCCTTCTGAGCCGCTCCCCGGAATCTTAATAAAAAGGCTGGATGGTAGGTGGCTATCACCTTAAGGTTGCCAACATCATGGATTTTACCCCTGAGATCCCTGAGCCTTGCCCTGGAATTCAGTATGACCTGAGCCGCCACCTGCCCCAGGGCTAATATGAGTCTGGGAGCAATGATTTTTATCTGCTGAAAGAGTACAGGAGAACACGCACTGATTTCCGCGGATGAAGGTGTACGATTCTGAGGAGGCCTGCATTTGATCACGCTGGTAATAAAGACCTCCCGCCTGGATATCTGAATAGCCTGAAGCATCTTAGTGAGCAGGTCCCCTGAACGCCCTATGAAGGGAAGACCTTTCAGGTCCTCTAACCTGCCGGGAGCCTCTCCCACCACCATGAGCCGTGCCTTTGGATCACCCTGGCCGAACACCACCTTGTTTCTGCCGGCATGCAGGGGGCAGCGGGTGCATCCCCTTACCGCGTCCGACAAAGATACAAGATCCGGGGTCCGGCCTATCATATCCAGCCATGCACGGTCAGGATCGTCCCTGTTAAGAAGCGCCCGTATACCCGGGCCTTCAGGGACGCCTGGCGCACCCATTTCCACCTGAAATTCCAGCCAGGTATTCAGATCCCTCAGAAAAGCAGCGATTTTATGTTCCATGGAAGATCTCTTCTCACGCAAGGGGGCAGGGCCCACAACCACGCTTAATAGCTACAAAAATTCTTTCCTTATTCAGGAATCCCGGAGATATATCCAGTCAAGGTAAATGTACCACATATAACATCCGGAGAACAGGAAATTGCCGACTCACAGACGCTGCTAAACCTTTACGCATGAATGTCCGAAGACAGTAGAAGGATGGTATTTATGACAGTTAAGGATCACAAGGGGAAAATTGCATGACAGATGAAGCAATCCTTATTATTGACGATGAACCATCCATTCTCAAAATTTCATTCCACCGGAGGCGAAGAGATACCAGGCGTGGCGCCTACCTCCTCGATAACCCGACGACAGGGAAATTATACCGGCGCGTCAACCGAAACAGACCTTCAATATCAGCTGATCCACGCCTGTTTTCGTGGACTAGCTGACGCCATATAAGGTTCTATCCCCAGTGTGGATAACAGAAGGAACATCGTTTTTGCCAGCAAGGCCATGGATGACAAAGGGACCAACCGTGTTTCCACGCATCGCACAAAAGAAAACGGGATTCTGTTCTTACCCTCTCCCTTCCTCTATTTTCTTCCTCGCATTATTGATAAGCACCTTGGCCCTTTCCTCTGAAATCCCAAGAACCCCTGCCACCTTAGATGGTTCGGCCTCCGCCAGGGCTGCCGCATTGCTTATTCCCGCGCCTGTCAGCCGTTCGGTGTAGGCAGGGCCTATGCCCTCCACAGCGCTCACTCCGAGTTCCCCCGGCGGCACAACTATGATGCCGGAGACATTGAAGGTGACCCCCCTGGGGCTTGTTATCCTGCCCGCGGGCGTAGTCACATAGAAGCTGCGAGCACCTGAAGGCGCAAGGCGACTTATGGTTATACTGACCGGGACGCGGGTCGAACTGACCCTGCCGGATATACGGGCCGTGACCCCCGTGCCGTTGAAGGTTACCGCGCTGGCGCCGTCAAGCCCGGATCCGGTTATAACAGCGTTTACCGTTCTGCCGGCCCTGCCGGAAGACGGCTCTATACCGGTTATTCTGCGCATCACCTCCGCCGCCTGGACCGTGAACGTGACATTCCTGGGACTCATCACCCTGCCGGAAGGCGTGGTGATATAAAAACTCCTCGGGCCGGTCGATGCCCTGGAACTTATGGTTATGCGGACGGGTACCCTGGTGGCAGACACCCTGCCGGAAATCTCCGCGCTCACACCTGTGCCGCTGAAGGCCACGCTTCGGGCGCCAAGGAGGTTCGTGCCATTTATGACCGCGCTTACCGTGGTGCCGGCCCTGCCGGAAGACGGCTCTATACCGGTTATGGTTGAAGGCTCTTCCGCTGCCTTCACCGTAAAGTTTACTCCCTCAGGGCTCCTGGCGGTTCCGGCAGGGGTCGTCACTGAAAAACCCCTCGCGCCTGGGGATGCGTTGGATGCCACATTCACCTGCACGACAAGCCTCTCCGGATCTGCACTGGAGAGGATCCGCGCGGTCACTCCCCGCCCATCGAATCTCACCGCCGTCGCCCCCTGGAGGTGCCTGCCGTTTATAGCCGCCCTCACGCTGCGACCGGCAACACCGCTTACGGGGCTTATGCCCGCGATCTCAGGCAGGGGAAGCTCCTCGCGCACGGTGACGGTAACCGTGTCCGGCTCGCTTCTCAGCCCTGCGCTGTCTTCAACCACCAGTTCCAGCACGTGCCTTCCGGGAGGCAGGGTCACCTCGACCCTGGGCTGGTCTGTCTCAAGGGGAAATTTCGTAAGGGCCATGACAAAACTCCTTTTAAAATTTTTAATGTTGAATACTGAATGGTAAAATTCGACGAGTAAATTTATTAAAATTACAATAGGTTACAATATTTTTTATCTTGCTGTCATCTTAATTTACCATTCAACGTCATGGGTCAGTTGCCGTTATGGAGCGAAGCGAGGAACGAGCGCAGCGGAATAGCGGTCAACTGCACCCACCCAATTGTTGTGCCAAATTATTTCCCATTATGTTATTTGGTACTTTTTCCCATAGATAAGCTGCCGTTGTTCAGAATGAAAAACGGAATGTGTGTTGACTTTAAAATGTATTTGTCGGTAAGGAGTCTGGTCTCATCCGTCATTGAATCCAACACCATCCCAATTATGTTATCTACAATGTTCTTAACTTCGATGACATCATTAGCCGATAGCATAATTTTTTGGGTAGGAAAGAACTCTTCTTTGTATTTGCTCACGTCGCAATTATATAAAAAACCATCCTCAACAAAGCCTAAGCTCTTTAAGGAATCTTCAACTTTAGAGTGGAAAATAATATTCCTGTACTTTTTTAATTTAAGAAACTTAGCGAAAATGTCGTCAGTTGAATTAATTGAGTCTTCAATAAAACCGTCACACAATGATGTCATAAGTTTTAATTTCTGTTCAATATCGAAACGCCGTTCAATGTTCAGGTTGCTGTCTCTCAAGTTTTTTTTGAGGAAAGAATGAAAAATAATATTTATAAATCCTTCAAGTGACATAAAGAGATAGGTTATCGCTGATAAAAAATACATACCGCAAGCAAGTCCAACTTGATCAATGTGTTTTCTTTTTTCTTCATCAGATAAATCATTTATTCTTGCATCATACTTTAGGAATTCATCTCGAAGGCGTTTTTCTTCAGTCAAAGCCTCGCTAAGCATGAATTCTGCGCTAACATAATTGGCTCGATAGACGTTAAAAAGCTGGTAAAATTTCAGACCATCAAATTTTTCAAATTCTTTGAGTGGATTAAATAATTGATTTCCTGCTTTCTTGGCTTCATCTAAAAGCAATGAAATAAGCTTTTCAGCCTGTTTGCGGTCCTCCTCCTTTATTTGGCCCTTCAAAACATGGGCAAAATATAGGACTGTATGTTGGTCTTTGGTACCAATTTCAATTATTCCATTATCTGAAAGTCTAATAAAATATTTCCAGTTTATTGGTAGAAATGGCTTTATTTCGCCTGACTGTATTTTCAAAACCGTTTCTTCAGAAATATTTGATATTTCCCATTTAGAATTTTCTTCTAATTTCCGTAGATGGACCGTTGATGGACTTTTACTACTCTGATCCTTTACATGCAGCTCGCACTCTAATTCTATCGGTTCTCCATAAATAGTCTTTAGTAAGCGGTGCCAAAAAATCACATCGTACTTTTCAATAATCTTTCTTTCATATTCAATTACCTTTATTTCATATATTTGAGGGATTTCATTGCCGCCTACTGGTGGGAATTGTTTATAAATTCGTTCTTTTGCCTTGGACGGTAGTTTAATGATTGTCATTTTATGTCCTATCCGATATTTGGGTCGTATTAAGGCACAACATTTAACATTTACCATTTCCTCTAATACCGTATACCTTGCACCGTACACCTTAATACCGTTCACCGCGTTTTCGAGATCAACCTTCTCTCACGTCCCAGCGGTAGCGCACGACCTCCCTGCCCTCAAAGGCCCTCGATCCGCTGGCGTCCAGACTGACCGTTGCCTCGCCCTCGCGGGCCGTAACGGTGATATCCCCTCCGGCGTCTGCCTCCGGCGCCCTGAGAGCGATCTCTGAAAGCTCCCTTGCCGCCTCGGACACCGCTGCCTGGGCGGTAAGGAGGACATCCATCCCGGCTCCCTGGCGTATGCGCTCCAGGAGGGCGGACACCGCGTCCCTGTAGGCCGCGAACTCCGGGATGGGCACAAGGGCTGGATAGGCTGCCCCGAGCTCCTGGGCCACGTCCTGCTCCACCGCGGCAAGGGCCGCGAGCACGTCCCCGAGCCTCCCTGGCCGGATCTCCCCGAGCCTTGCCAGCATCTCCAGGGACAATGCGCCGTGGCGCACGTCCGATGCCGAGGGCACGGGAAAGCGGCCGTCCAGGGCGGCAAAATCCCTGCGCCCGTCCGCCATGAGCTGGATGAGCCTATCGAGCTCAGCGGGAGAGAGCCTCTCCTCTTCCACCCCAACGGACCCGGCCTTCCTGACAAACCTCATGTCTATCTCGTTCCCGCCCGGGTTCTGGGGATCGGCCGGAGCGGATATCTCGGTCACCCCGGGCTGGAGGTCCACCCTGGCGAGCTCGATCCTTGTGAGGTTGTCCGGGGCCTCGGTCGTGAGCTCCAGCCCCGGGATCTCGGAAACACGGGTGTTGCCGCTGAACTCCGGCGTATCCACGTTCTCCACGTAGCCGCTCTCTTCCTCCCGGTAGCTTATGGCCACATAAACGAGCCGTGGCAGGGAGTAGTCCCCGGGGTCCACGGTCAGGGTCCGGGGCACGCC
>JALVVK010000127.1 GCA_027023445.1 Deltaproteobacteria bacterium
GCCCAGCCCTTTTCACCCAACACCCTGGTAATCGCGGCTGTCAGGGTAGTCTTACCATGATCAATGTGACCTATCGTTCCAACATTTACATGAGGCTTTGTACGCTCAAACTTTTTCTTGCCCATATCAATCCTCCAAAAGGCTAATAACCAGTGCTCATACCAACCCCAAAAGACACAAGGCTACCACCTGTAGTGCGCAAAGGCCTTGTTTGCCTCGGCCATGCGATGGGTATCTTCTCTCTTCTTAAAGGCCGCGCCACGCTGGTTGTAGGCATCCAGCAATTCAGCCGCAAGACGCTGCGCCATGGTCTTTTCCCCGCGCTTTCTCGCAAACCCCACGAGCCATCTTATGGCCAGAGCCCTTCTGCGCTCACTTCTGACCTCGACCGGAACCTGATATGTCGCACCCCCGACCCTGCGTGAACGCACCTCCACAATGGGTTTGACATTTTCCATGGCCTTTTCAAAGACCTTGAGAGGATCTTCCTTGGATCTCCTCTCCACGATGTCCATGGCCTCATAAAAAAGTCTCCGGGCAAGACTCTTTTTACCCGCGCGCATCAACCCATTGATAAACTTGGACACAAGCACACTGTTATACTTGGGATCCGCAGCAATAACCCTCTTGGGCACTTCTCTTCTTCTTGGCATAGGCTACCTGCCCCTTCCTAATACGAATATCCGGCTACTTAGGTCTTTTAGTCCCGTACTTGGACCTGGCCTTACGCCTATCCTGAACACCAAGGGCATCCAGAGTACCCCTGATTATATGATAACGAACACCGGGAAGATCCTTTACACGCCCCCCTCTTATCAGAACAACCGAGTGTTCCTGAAGATTGTGGCCAATTCCCGGTATATAGGAGGTCACCTCCATTCCGTTGGTAAGCCTCACACGGGCCACCTTTCTCAAGGCCGAATTCGGTTTTTTGGGCGTGGTCGTATAAACCCTGGTGCATACACCCCTTCGCTGAGGGCATGAATCCAAGGCCGGGGCCTTGGTCTTTTTCTTGATTTTTTTACGGCCCTTGCGGACTAATTGATTGATAGTCGGCATGTTAAGGCTCCTAATCCTCCCGTTTAAAAAACACAATAAAACCTCGTGCCCCATTTCCCCTTATTTAAAAACGAAAATGAGGTGGTCCATTAACGAAGCCCGCTTTTAATACTGGTTTCGAAACTACTTGTCAAGTCCTATTTCCAACCTTTTAAATTACAAGCCCAAATTTGACCGGTTCCGGATACGAACGCCGCAATTCATCCAGGTACTTCATTCACCTAAAAGGTGCGGTTTTCTCCGGTGTGACATCTCAGGCATCTGAAGTGCACAATCCGAGATCAAACAGGAAAAACCACGGGGATTACAGTGCCTGATGATAGCAGGCAAATCGCTTGATCCGACCGCAGGTAAGAACTTGTCGTCCAGGACCCGCAATACTTGTCAGAACCGATTTTGGTGCGATTGGCATAACATTAGATATATATACTGTGTCTGAAAAAAAATCCAGTGAAACAACGCATTTTTTCGCCCCCAAAGCAAACTTTCCATTCCAGGTGGCACATCACGCCCCAAGACATGGCCATATTGAGGGCATCCCACCAGCATATAAATGGGTACCGCCCAGCCGCCAAACGTGGATACGATCAGGCAGGAAGTCCTGTGTTGGATGAAAAAACACGACACATCTGGTAAGGATACCTGCACATATGGCTAAAAATTCTTTTTTACGCTAAGATAGGCTCGCCATAAATCCAGCCTCACTGAAAAGGCCGGGCACCTGCTGGCAACCGGAGAATAATAAACTAATTAGTCATTTTATCAGGAGAAAACAATGGGTTTTACTGTCACGCAGAAGATCATCAAAGAACATTTACGTGAAGGAGAAATGATACCGGGAAATCCCATAGCGATTTCCATTGACCAGACCCTGACCCAGGACGCCACCGGCACCATGGCATACCTTGAATTTGAGGCCACAGGCCTTCCAAGGGTACGGACAGAGCTCTCGGTCAGCTACGTGGATCACAATCTCCTGCAGTCCGACTTCAGAAACGCGGACGACCACCGTTTTCTGCAGTCCATTGCCGCGAAATACGGCATTTATTTCTCCCGGCCCGGAAACGGCATATGCCATCAGGTGCACCTGGAACGGTTTGCCGTCCCAGGCAAAACCCTGCTTGGCTCTGACAGCCATACCCCCACTGCCGGGGGCGGCGGGATGTTGGCCATCGGCGCGGGCGGACTCGATGTAGCCATGGCCATGGCAGGACAGCCCTTCCATCTCAGGATGCCGGAGGTGGTCGGTGTCCGCCTGGTTGGAGAAATGGGTCCATGGGTCTCGGCACGGGATGTTATCCTCGAAATCCTGAGACGCCTTTCCGTAAAAGGTGGGGTAGGCAAGGTCATGGAATACTTCGGGCCGGGACTTTCCCGCCTTACGGTTCCGGAAAGGGCCACTATTGCCAACCTCGGCACCGAACTCGGTGCCACCAGCACGGTCTTTCCTTCGGATGAAATGGCCAGGGCATTCCTGAAGGCACAGGGCAGGGAAGACGCGTGGCGCAGAATTGAAGCCGACCCGGACGCATCCTACAGTGAAATCATTGAAATCGATCTCTCCGGTCTGGAGCCCATGATCGCCTGCCCGTCCTCCCCGGACAATGTGGTCCCGGTCAGGGAAGTGGCAGGGAAACCCGTGGCACAGGTAATCGTCGGATCATGCGCCAACTCCTCGTACAGGGATATCTGCCTGGTTTCAAGGGCGCTTCAGGACCGGAAAATTTCCCCTGACGTCAGCTTTGAGATAAACCCCGGAAGCAGGCAGGTGCTCGAAAACGCTGACATGTCCGGTGACCTCCAGGCCCTTATCCACGCCGGCGCAAGGATACATCAATGCGGCTGTCTCGGCTGCATAGGAATGGGGCAGGCCCCGGCAACAGACACTGTTTCCCTGCGCACCTTTACCAGAAATTTCCCCGGACGAAGCGGCACCAAGAACGATCAGGTCTATCTCTGCAGCCCGGAAACCGCGGTTGCCTCGGCCATATACGGTGTAATTACAGATCCACGGGATCTGGGCGATGCCCCTCAGGCCCCCTCGGTTGACAACTTCTTCCTGAATGATAACGGGATAATCCATCCACCTGAAAATGGAGAATCCGTTGAAATCATAAGAGGGCCGAACATCAAGCCGCTGCCGGAATTCGAACAGCTTCCGGAAGACCTGGAACTTAACGTGTTATTAAAGGTAGAGGATAACATCACCACGGATCATATCATGCCGGCAGGCAGCAAGATCCTGCCTCTCAGGAGCAACATTCCCGAGATAAGCAAATATGTCTTCTCTTCACTGGACGCCGGATTTGCGGAAAGGGCGCTCGCTAACTCCCCGGGAGTCATAGTCGGCGGTGAAAACTATGGACAGGGCTCATCCCGGGAGCATGCGGCCCTTGCCCCCCGTTATCTGGGCGTACGGGCCAAACTGGTAAAGAGTTTCGCACGGATCCACAAGGCAAATCTCATCAACTTCGGCATTGTTCCAATGACCTTTGCAGACCCGGCTGATTATGACAAAATAAGCCAGGATGATAAAATAATCATCAGGGGACTTAAGACCGCCATAGAATCAGGGGCGCAGGATATTTCCATAGAAACATCCTCAGGGGGCGCTGTCCGTGCCCTGCTTGACCTGTCCCAGAGGGACCGCCAGATCCTGGCATCAGGAAGCCTTCTGAACTGGGTGAAGGCCCGCATTGATGCCGGTGAATAGAGGCCTGACCAATGTCTGAAGCAAGGGCAGAATGGCATCCGGATGCCAACACCACGCTCTACGGTATACTTGGGCATCCGGTACGTCACAGCCTTAGTCCGGCCATGCACAATGCTGCATTCAGGCAGCAGGACATAAATGCAGTCTACCTTGCCTTTGACGTGACAGATCTGCGGGACGCACTCAAAGGGGTGAAAGCCCTCCACATAAAAGGTCTTTCCGTAACCATACCCCACAAGGAAGAGATCATTGCGCACCTTGACCACATAGACCCGGTTGCCTCCCGTATAGGCGCGGTCAACACTGTGGTGAACCGCCAGGGGATACTTCATGGCTACAACACCGACTGGATCGGGGCGGTAGCCGCGCTGGAAGAGGTCACAACCCTTCAGGGTAAAAAGGCTCTCGTCCTGGGCGCAGGAGGCTCCGCAAGGGCCGTATGCATGGGGCTCAGGGAAAAACACTGCGCCATACACATAGCAAACAGAACCAGGGAACGCGCTGAACGACTTGCCTCTGAATGCGGGGCCTCCTGGTCAGGGCTGGATGGTGTTGAGGGGCTTGAAGCAGATATACTGATCAATACCACCTCTGTGGGCATGAGCCCCAATGAAGATGCCATTCCGGTTCACCCGGATGTTTTAAGCCATGTTGAAACAGTCATGGATCTTGTTTATTCACCAGCAGAAACCCGCCTGCTCAGAGAGGCACGAACCAGGGACATCGCTGTTGTAAGCGGTCTCAGGATGCTCCTTCACCAGGCGGCAGCCCAGTTTGAACTCTGGACAGGCCGGAGCGCGCCTGCGGATTTAATGGAACAGGCCCTTCAAAATGGCCTGTCTCAGAAGGCTTGAAATATGGATACAGCTATCAAGGCACCATTTCTGCGTACGAAGCCCACGCGAAAACAACTCTCGGCAAAGGTTTCGGTTCCCGGCTCCAAGAGCCTTACCCAGAGGGCCATGGTCGCAGCGGCTCTGTGTGAAGGCACCAGCACGATCGCCAGCCCATTGATAAGCGAGGACACCACACTGTTGAGAAATGCCCTGTGTGCCACTGGAGCCGTATTTGAGGAATCGAAAGACGGCTGGAGAGTCAGGGGAACGGGCGGGCGTCTGAAGCCTGGCCCAATGGAACTGTACCTTGGCAATAACGGAACAGGCATACGATTTATGACATCTGTGGCCGCCCTTGGCCGGGGCCGCTATGTGCTGACCGGCACAAGGCGCATGGAGGAACGCCCCATAGAACCCCTGCTCCATGCCCTGAGATCCTGGGGGGTGGAGGCGAGATGTGTTAAGGATACCGGATGTCCCCCTGTTGAACTGAACACAAACGGCCTTTCGGGGGGGAGAGCGCGCCTGTCAGCCCGGATAAGCAGCCAATTTCTTTCATCATTACTGCTTGCGGCCCCCTGTGCCGCGAGCAGGGCGGAAATCCTGCTTGAAGGCGAGCCTGTTTCAAGACCGTATGTGGCCCTTACCCTGGCAGTCATGCGGGATTTCGGCGTGGACGTCCTGGTTAAAAACGGCTGCTACTCCATTCCTAACAAAGGATACAGCCCTGCCACGTACAATGTTGAGGGAGACGCCTCAGGCGCTTCCTATTTCTGGGCCGCGGCGGCCGTCACAGGAGGCAGGGTCCTGGTAAGCAATATTCCTCCCCGGCCACTCCAGGGAGATGCGGCGTTTCCCGACATCCTTGCAGAAATGGGATGCGGGGTCGAAAGGACACGGGAGGGCACGGCGGTCACAGGGCCTGGAGACAAGGGGCTGAATTCTCTGGAAATCAGCATGGCAAGCTGGCCGGACGTAGTACCCACGCTTGCCGTAGTCGCTGCGTTTGCCAGGGGCAAAACCATTATAAGAGACGTTGCCCACCTGCGCGTAAAAGAAACGGACAGGCTGAAGGCGGTAGCCTCTGAACTGACACGCATGGGAGCAGGGGTGGAAGAGCTGGATGACGGCCTTATCATCCATGGAGGACGTCCACTGCACGGAGCAAAAATCCGCACCTATGAGGACCACCGCATGGCCATGGCCTTTGCCGTGGCGGGCCTTATGGTTCCAGACGTGATAATCGAGGACCCGGACTGCGTCAGGAAATCTTTTCCGGATTTCTGGAGCAGATGGCGGAATATGCTGGAGCAGTAAGTTGAGGGATAAAATCTTTCTCATAGGCTACAGAGCCACAGGAAAATCCCGGGTGGGCCGTGAATTGGCCCGCTTACTTGGTTATCCTTTCAGGGACCTCGACGAATGGGTGGAGGAGCTCTGCGGTCAGAACATTTCCGAGATGGTCAGCCAGAAAGGATGGGGCTTTTTCAGAACTCAGGAACGCAATGCCCTCACCCGCACCCTGGGACAGAAGAATTCCATGGTGGTTGCGTGCGGAGGTGGGGCGGTTCTCCATCAGGAAATATGGCCCGCGATACGCTCAAAATACCCGGTCGTCTGGCTGAAGGCCGAGGTAAACACCATTATCAAACGCCTGCTTGGTGATCCGGTAACGGATTCCAGGCGCCCTGCGCTCAAGCCCGGAGAAACCCTTGAGGATGAGATAAAAACCACCCTTTCGGAAAGGGAACATCTTTACCGGTCATCTTCAAATCTGGCCGTGGAAACGGACAGCCTCAAGCCCGAAGAGGTCGCCCGGAAAATCTTGGATGCAATAGGAGTCAACAGTGCCGGGAAATAGCTTTGGACAATTCTTCAGAATAACAACATGGGGAGAATCCCATGGACCCGCCCTTGGAGTTGTAATCGACGGATGCCCGCCGGGCCTGCCACTCTCAGAGGCGGTCATCCAGCAGACCCTTGACAGGCGCAGACCCGGAAAGGGCGGCCCTGCCGAAACCACGCGAAAGGAACCTGACCAGGTAAACATCCTCTCCGGGGTATTCGAGAACCGTACCACAGGCACCCCGATATCCCTCCTGATATGGAACAAAGACGCCAGAAGCAGTTCGTACGACCACCTCAAGGACGTCTTCAGGCCGGGGCACGGTGACATCACCTATCAGAAAAAATACGGTATCCGCGACCACCGCGGGGGCGGAAGGTCCTCAGGCAGAGAAACTGCCGCGAGGGTCGCTGCCGGTGCGGTGGCCAAAATCCTGCTGGATGCCCACGGCATCAGCGTAACCGCCTATACCGCTGCGATTGGAGGCATAGCCGCCCGGGAAACAGACCTGAACATCGTCCATCAAAACCGCCTCTTCTGTCCGGACGCCAAGGCCTTTGAAAAAATGGAAGAGCGTATCAGGGAAATCCGGGCCAGGGGAGATTCCCTGGGCGGCGTGGTGGGGATAATAGCCCAGGGGGTGCCGGCAGGGCTTGGAGAACCGGTATTTGACAAACTTGATGCCGAGATCGCCAGGGCGCTCATGTCAATAGGAGCGGTCAAGGCAGTGGAGATAGGTTCAGGAGTAAAGGCGGCTGACATGTTAGGCTCAGAACATAATGATCCCATCACCCCTTCCGGATTTGCCTCAAACAACGCGGGAGGCATACTTGCCGGTATCTCCAACGGAGATGATATTCTGGCAAGAGCCACCATCAAACCAATCCCCTCCATCTCCATGGAGCAGGACACCATAGACAGTGAAGGCCGACCGGTAAAACTGGTCATAGGCGGACGCCACGACGCATCCGCCATCCCCAGGATAGTTCCGGTCTGCGAGGCGATGATACGTCTTGTTCTGGCCGATCATCTACTGAGGCTCAAGGCCTCGGTCCCAGGTTAGGATGGGGTACGGCATGGAAAAGAAACCTGTAATTGGAATTGCCGGCGGCAAAGGCAGAATGGGCCGCTGGTTCGAAGGCTTCTTCAGGGACTGCGGGCTTGAAGTACTCATCGCGGACCGGGAAACAGAGCTTTCACCAGAGGATCTTCCTGAAAGATGCCAGGTGGTGGTCCTTTCCCTTCCCATGGACGTCTTTCCCGGGGTCGTGGAACGCGTGGGTCCGTTGATGCCTGAGGAATGCCTGCTGACAGACCTGTGTTCCCTTAAAAAACATCAGGTGGAGTGCATGCTACAGCACAGCCGCTGCGAGGTCATTGGCACCCATCCCCTTTTTGGCCCTGCAGAGGATTCCATAAAGGGCAGAAGGGTAGCTCTGTGTCCCGGTAGAGGCAATCGCTGGATGGCATGGCTGGAAGGTATACTCCGGGCAAACGGGGCCATTACACATACAGTATCCGCCACGGATCACGACCGAATCATGGCATGGGTACAGGCATTGAATCACTTTATACTGCTTAGTCTGGGGAAAGCTCTGGAGGAGGAAGGAATCGACCTTAACCAGCTCATAGCCCTGGCCACCCCCAGTTTTGAACGGCAGATGCATATTGTCTCCCGGCTGTGCCAGCAGGATCCGGAACTCTATGCCACAATACAGATGGCCAATCCATATGCGGAGCAGGCACTTTCCACATTCATCAGACATGGGGAACGGCTTCACGACATTATCAGGGAGCGGGACAGGAAGGCATTCATCGAGCTGTTCAGGCAGGTCCAGGAATTTGGCGCCTTTTGCGAAATCAGAACCAATATCTAATGCGCCATTAATATCCCATGCAGAATTCCGCTACAAACGAAACCAGGAAACCGCCCTTTGCCCGGCAGGTTAAAACAGGTATTGCGCTCCGCCTGCATGTTATTCCCAAATCATCCAGGACCGCTGTCTGCGGCCTGCATGGTGACGCGCTCAAAATAAAGGTGCAGGCGCCGCCGGTTGACGGCGCGGCCAACAAGGCCATCCAGAAATTCCTGGCAAAAAAATTCAGGGTGTCAAGGTCATCCGTCCAACTCCTGACCGGGGCGTCGTCCAGGCAAAAGGAATTTCTGATAAATGGAATTGACGTGAAGGATCTAAAAATTTTATTTGAATAATTAAATAGTTAACCTCAATTCAGCCAGGCATTTCATTCACCTAAGAAGCGTGTTTTTTTAGGAATTACAATCATGACTCAGGGCGCGTACTCAGTTGTTTATCCACTGCCGCGCATACCTCCTCCACGGTGATTTCCTCCAGGCACCGGCTGACCTTGCTGCCATTGCATCCGTCCCTGCCGCAGGGACGGCATTCCCAGTCTTTTTTTATTACGATGTGTCCCTGTCCCCATGGACCCCACATGTGATCCCCAGATGGCCCGAAGAGCGCGATTGCTGGTGTTCCAACGGCTGCTGCCATGTGCATGGGGGCGCTGTCCACTCCGAAAAAGAGCCTGGCATGAGAGATCAGGCAGCCCAGCTGTTTCAGTGTCAGGGCTCCGGCGCAATTTGCAGGCGTGGTTGTGGTAAGGGAAAGAATTTCACTAACCCTCTGCAACTCCACCTTGGCAGGGCCGCTCGTTATTATTACGGGCAGTCCGTAATTGTTTTGTATGTAGTCAGACACCGCCGCATACCCCCGAGCATGCCAGGTTTTAAACATCCACCTGGAAGTAGGGTGAAGGGCCACGTATGGTTTGTCAATTCGTATGCCCCGTTCAGCCAGAATGGCCTCGCATCTTTTTTCGTCTTCTTTTTTCCAGTAAAGAGTCAGTTTTGGGGATGCGGGTTCTATTCCCAGGCCCCTGACCAGTGCGAGATCATGTTCGACCATGTGCTGAGTTAAGGTGCTGATTTTAACCATTCTGGTGAAACAATGGTGGCGGCCAAGCATTTTCTGTCGTTTCGGCGCAAATCCTATCCGCTGCCTGGCTCCGCTGAATCTGGAAATAATGGCGCCACGATCGCCTCCGCTCAATTCAAGTACCAGGTCAAAGCCCTTTTTACGAATTTTCCTGAGGAAGGATATCTGGTGAAACAGCCTTTTGACAGTCGGCAGGTCCCTTCCACGATCCATCATCAGGACCTCGTCCACCGCCGGGTTATCCGTTACCATTGCCTCTGTTCCCCTGTTCACCAGGACGGTTATCCGGCTTTCAGGATATGCCTTTTTCAGAGCGGTTATAACCGGTGTTGCAACCAGAACATCTCCAATGTGCTTGAGTTTTATTATGAGGATGTTTCTATAAAGATTCATGCCGGTTTATTGCATATTTTCCGGCGGCATGCCACTATTTTATCCACACAGACATTATATTCCAGAAATACAGCACCATGAAAGAAATCAGCAGGATAAAAATTGTACCGAAAAGCAGATCAGGCACAATGGAAGGCCGGAATCTGTTATTTTCTATATCTTTTTCTCTTTTGACGTAGTGGATCATTGAAAGTATGCCGATAAGCACGCCAAAACCGATCAGGGCAAGCCCGATCACATGGGACATCTCCAGACCGGTGGTACTAATCCCCTGCTTCTGTAATTCCAGTCTCAGGAAAAAGGAAAATTTTTCCACCAGGAAGCCAAGGCCCAGTATGGCTACAGACGTCCTGATCCATGCGAGGAAGGTCCTCTCGTTGGCAAGATAGACCCTTCGATTCTCGATGTGGCTTTTCTTCTGCGGGCCAGCAAGATGTCCATGCCTTTTAAAAAAAAACAACTGGTTCCCCCTTGTCCTCCAAAAACGATGAAAAAATCAGGATAGTTGAGATTGCGATCTTTCCCCTGTTCCGGGACCATCCGTAACCATAAAAACATCTTTGATCAGGTTTCTTCTCCTTATCAGAAACCGAGTTAACGACATCCTAATCAGGTATGCTTTTCGTTCAAGAAGGCGAAAAGGATTAAAGACTATTGCTTCAAAAGGCGGTGTCGGGGAAAGACAGGACATGTGGTGTCGTGTCTGTGATGAGAAATTAAAAGGGCCTTCCAACTCCTGGAAGGCCCTTTTGCATTTATAATAACAGGCTAAGGTGCTTATTATATGGAAAGATTGAGCCTTACCCCGCCATAGAAGAAGTTGTGGTCATTGCCGTCGATGCTCTTTGCATCTATGAAGTCAGAGGAGTCAGACCCCAGAGCAAAGGAGTAATTTAACTCAGGAGTAATGGTGATATATTTTGCCACGGGGAAGGTGCTGGATACTGACAGTACGCAGTTGTGGAAATCATTCAGCTTCTCGTTGGGATTGCTGGGCTGATAAAAGGCACCTACATCGTCGGACAAGAAATAACTCACTTCAGCTCCCAGATTGAGAGTTATGTCATTGTTGACAGGAAGTGAATGAGACACGTCAAAGGTGAAATACCAGTAAGGGGTATGCCAGATTTCCCTGTACGCTGTGAGCGTAGGATTCAAAAGGGTGTTCACCTTGGCGCGGACGAAAAGCTCCTGAGAATCTTCGTTGAAGGGCGCCACGTCTTGGAAATTAAAATAGGTATAACCTGCGGTCAGGTCTGCCATCTCAATGGAATGAGTGTAGGACACAGTCGTTTCAGTCCTTGACCAGTTGTTTATTGCGTCAACATTCGGATTGGTATCAAGATCCCCACGCATCTCGGCCTTGAAGCCCATATATTCAACTTCCATTTTCGGTTCAATTATCACGCTGTCCTGGCTCATTTCAAACCCACGCCAGATCTGCTGGCTGAGGACACCCACCGAAAGATTCGCTGTGGGTCTTTCCTCTGCAGCAGCCGCCCATGCGGTAACGCTCAACATGCAGCATACGAGGGCAAGCATAACTACCTTGATACTTTTGCCTTTAAGTGCCTTTACCATGACTAGTACCTCCCTTTATTTTTGTTTTTTCTATGTGTTGCGGCCTCGACCACATTTCCCATGTCTTCGGCCAAAACCTTGATACAATTTTGTACATCGACATCTAAAAAAATGCAAACAATAATTGTGAATTTCTGTTCATAAAATTCGTATGTGCCTTAACAGGATTATCGGTTATAAGACTCATATTCAATAATCCTAAACCAAAATGGCAAACATTACCTTGTCGGAAGTACAATATGATTCTTTTTTTGGGCGATGCAAGCAAAATATTAAGGTCGCGTGATAACTTTTCAGGCCAGGTTTGTTCCTGTTTGTGGCATGCCTCCTTGACTGGTCAATGGTAGTAAACTAAAAACAAGGGTCTGTAGAAATAAGGTTGTAATTTTCCGGGAGGAACAAGGACCTTGAGCGAAGAAAGTCAGGTTATTTTACAAAGAAAACAGAAGGCCGAGGAACTGGAGAGGGAAGGGATTGCCCTGTACCCCAATGATATAGGGAACCTGGAAAAGGCCGGGGCGATCAAGAGGGTATACGACGGATACGATCAGGCGGCCCTGGAGAAGGTTCCCCATGTTTTTCATCTGGCAGGCAGGATTATGTCTCTCAGGAGGTTTGGCAAGGCGGCCTTCCTTCACATAGAAGACAGTACCGGGCGGATACAATTGCACGTGAGGCGTGATCAGATAGGTCCGGAGGCCTACAGGCTGTTCAAAAAATACGATATAGGCGACATTATCGAGGCCAGAGGTACCCTTTTCAAGACAAAGACAGGGGAACTTACCCTCTCGGTAAACACGATGCGCCTGGTGACCAAGTCAATGAGGCCGTTGCCCGAAAAGTATCACGGCATCAAGGACAAGGAACTGAGATACCGCCAGAGGTACATGGATCTTCTCATGAATCCCGGGGTCAGGGATGTCTTCAGAACCAGATCTAAAATTATCCAGATGATGCGGCAGTATTTTACCTCCAATGGTTTTCTTGAGGTAGAAACGCCAATGATGCAGCCCATTGTGGGTGGAGCGACGGCAAAACCATTTGCCACCTATCATAATGCCCTGGATATGAACCTTTTCCTTCGTATCGCGCCGGAGCTGTATCTTAAACGTCTGCTCGTGGGTGGTTTTGACCGTGTATTTGAATTGAACCGTAATTTCAGGAACGAAGGAATTTCAACTCAGCACAATCCTGAGTTTACCATGCTGGAGTTCTATGAGGCCTATGCCAATTACGAAGACCTCATGGTCAGGACAGAGGAGTTGTTCGCCCAGATTGCAAGGGATGTAAAGGGCGGCCACGTATTTACTTACCAGGGCCAGGAGGTGGACCTTACGCCTCCATGGCGCAGGATGACCCTGGAAGAGGCCCTGGTGGAGGTCGGGGGGATTGGCAGGGAGGAACTTCACGGAGACCCGGCTTCGCTTATGCAGAGGCTTGAAGACCTTGGCGCGCCGGTAAAGGGTAATGAGCCTGTTGGTAAATACTGGACCAAGCTTTTTGACCTCCTGGTAGAGCCCAGGCTCATACAGCCTACCTTTATCACCCATTATCCGGTAGACGTATCTCCCCTTGCCAGGAAAAACATGAAAGATCCCGGTGTTACGGACAGGTTTGAACTGTTTATTACCGGCCGGGAGATCGCCAACGCCTTTTCGGAGTTAAATGATCCCCGTGATCAAAAAAGACGCTTTGAGGAGCAGATAGCCAAAAGGGGGGATGATGAAGAGATTCCTCCGGAAATGGACAGGGATTATGTCCGCGCCCTTGAGGTGGGTATGCCGCCTGCTGCGGGTGAGGGTATTGGTATTGACAGGGTGGTTATGCTTTTTACTGATTCCCCTTCCATCAGGGACGTGATACTTTTCCCGCTTCTCCGTGCCAGGGGGGAATAGTCCCCTGGGCCGGCCATCAATATGGGCTGGTCATTAATATAAAAGGAAACCTCTTCTATGTCCTTTGAATGGTTCGTTGCCCTGAGATATCTCAGGGCCGGGCGCAAGCAGGCCTTCATTTCCCTGATTACCTGTATCTCCATTCTGGGAGTGGCAGTGGGGGTCATGGCCCTTATTGTGGTGATAGCGGTTATGGCAGGTTTCCAGGACCACCTGCGCACCAAGATCCTTGGGATCAATTCTCATATCCTGGTCAGGCATTACTACGGCCCGTTTGATAATCCCGATAAAATCGGCAAAAAGATCATGTCCGTGAGGGTGAAACGCCCTGGCGTCCTGGGAAATTTTCTAAATGACGTTCTGGGGGAAAAAGATGGTGTCCATGTCACCGCGTTGACCCCTTTTGTTAATATTCAGGCATTATTGAGTTCAGGGACAAGGGTCAGCGGAGCTGTGATAAGGGGCGTTGATCCGGATACGGTGACAAAGGTTATCAACATTGGAGATATTATAGACGGAGAGGGCATAAGCGCGCTCAAAAAATATGGTAAGAATGGCAGACGGATACCGGGTATTATCCTTGGCAAGGAGATGGCCCGAACATTAGGGGTATCCGTCGGACAGAGCATTCATGTGGTGCTACCCTCAGGGACCATCAGCCCGGTGGGCATGCTTCCCAAAATTCGACCATTCAGGGTAATAGGAATCACAACCACGGGTGTTTATGAATACGACGCCTCTTTTGCGTTTATCTCTATCCACGCCGCCCAGAAGCTGCTCGGCATAGGGAACAGGGTACAGGGTTTTGAGCTCAAGGTTTCTGACATCTACGCGGCAGACAGGCTGAGCCAGGCCATTCAGAAGGCCCTTGGCTTTCCCTTTTGGACTATCGACTGGCAGCACATGAGCAGGAATCTTTTTTCCGCCCTTAAACTCGAAAAGTTAGCCATGTTTATCGTTCTCACCCTTATCGTCCTGGTGGCGGCCTTTAATATTATCAGCACCCTTATCATGATGGTCATGGAGAAAAAACAGGATATCGCAATACTGAAGGCCCTGGGGGCATCTGACCGGAAAATCCTGAGAATTTTTATGTACAACGGCATCACCATCGGGCTTATAGGCACCCTTATGGGCACTGTGGGCGGTATCGGTCTATGCTGGGCGCTCAGCCGTTACAAATTTATAAAAATCCCTGCCGATGTATATTACACCAGTACTCTTCCCATCCTTTTGCATACCAGTGATGTGCTTGCCATATCAATAAGCACGATGATTATATGTTTTTGCGCCACAATCTACCCTGCGAGACAGGCCGCAAAGATCAATCCTTCAGAGGCATTGCGAAACAGTTGATTGAAAAATCCTGTTCACCCGGATTATGAGGGATTCTATTTATTGGCACCTGAAGTACGCGATCCTGGATTAAGGACCTGTTTCTTAGATTTCCAGACACTGTCAGGGTGGTTGAGTACACGGAGGATCTTGCCGCGCACCCTGAATATGATCCCTCTTTCATCCCTTATCCATCCACAGGACTGTTTTTGATCCCACCGCCCCACATGAAGGAGCTTCATGCCTCGTCCCTTGAGGTGCACGGTAAGGCGACCGTACTGGTCCCCAGGACCCAGCCCGATTTTTCCAGCCTTTGCCACCGGGACAATTTTTTCGGCCTCAAGGGGGAACAGGACTGAAAGCAATTTTTGGGCGTCCGCATCCTTTTTATGAGAGACGTTGCCATCAAAGGTTAAGATCCAGTCTGTTCCACTGTTTCCCGAAATTTTCCCTGTGGTCTTGCCTTCCTTATCCGCTTTTTTTGACAAGGCCTCGCTGTTTTGCACCAGGCTCCATTCCAGAGAGCCCCTGGAATAAGAAATGCCTTCGATCTCTTCCGGGCCCTGGCTTATTACGGTAAGATCGACCCATGGAGCCGCCTCGGGATTTCTTTTGGGGATTAAATTCCAGATATCAAACAGACCAAGAAGGTTTCTGGAAACGAGATACACGGTGTCATCCTGGTTTCTCCTTACGAAACATGAATCCCAGCGGGGGCCCCTCTTGCCCGCAAGAAGATGCGCCAGTTCCTTTCCGTTGCGTTTGAACAGCAAGTGAAGGGCCTCGCTGTCCTTGAGGTGGAAGGTTTCAAGAATGTCTTTTCCGCTCGCGCGTTTTTCCCCCTGCAGGTTGCTTATCTGGAACAGCAGTCTCCTCACTTTTTGTACCTTTGCCGGGGCGGGATATGTAGTGCTGTTTCCAGAGAGATAAACCCACCACCCCTTGTCGTTTTTTTTGATATGCAGGGCGTTTTTGGTCTGGGCCTTTCCGGTCCAGACCAAAATTTCTTCTGCGGATTGAACAGAGGGACAGAGCCGGGAATAAAAATCTTCGTCGTGGACCCTGGCGGGCCTTTGTTGATAGATATAGATCCCCGCAAGGATTAACAGAGTTGAGGCCAATATGAAAAGATAGCTTTTTTTCATTTTTACCTCCGTTATCCCGTGATAAACACGCAGTTTATCCTTGCCTTTTTCCGTTTCAATGCCCGGATAATACCGTATGCCATCCACAAAGAAGGTACAAGGAATATGACTATCGCGCGCCAGAATATCCGGGCCTGTGCCGACACCGGAGGTATGAACCTCTGAATCTGGGTCTTGGATCTGACGTGAATAAGGTCATTACCCAGGGCCAGGGCGTCCACGCAGTTAAGTGCCAGGGTGGTGTTGTCCATGGCGTCTATGGCCGTATCAGTGAACATTTCCGAGCAACCGATTACAATCAGTTTGCCGCTTTTGGGCCTGGCAATTGATTGTTGCCCGGTTTCAGCCGTTTTAGCCTGATCTGCGCCAGTTTTTTCCCCTTTCTTTTTCTTTCCAGATGAAGGCCATGGCGGCACGGGCTTCCCCTCAAACGGATCGGGGAATATCCCCTCCACGTACAGGGCAAGTGGCCTTGCTCCCATCTTGTCCCTCCCCGGCGGGATAAAGTCCTGTTGGGAAAGGTTTCCCGGATGATAAGGTACCTCCCAGCTTGCGGGGCTGGATTTGAACAGGGTTGTGACCTTAATGCCAAGTTTATTTATCTTTTTGTGGTCTTGCCTGAGTGCAGAGCCCCATAGATAAAGCAGGCCCTGGACCCTGTTGGTCACGGAAAAATCCTGATTCATCTGGTCAGAGAGAACCTGTATCTGCATTGGATAGTTTACCGGGGTCTGAACCATGGCAGTGAACATGCCCATGCGCTGAGTGCTTGTTATCCGGAGCGGAATGTGCCGTTGGTCAAAAAGCATATCTTTGCTTATCTTCAGTCCGAGAGGCGATATAAGCCGGTTTACTTGGTCTATGGGGACCTGCCGCGGGGTTACAGTGATTCCTCCCTCTGAATCCTCATTATATGCGTACTTCAGGGCCTGGGCGGCCAGTATGACAGATCCTCCCGACCTCAAAAAACGATATATCTCATAGCGCTGCCGCTCATTCAGCCTCTCAGGGGACAGGATAAAAAGCAGGCTTGTGTCCTTGGGAAGGGGATGATTCTTATCAATGCCCCGCCTTACCACCTGGTACCCTTCACCATTTAATATCTGAATCAGCGTCTGGTAGTCATAGGAAGGCGGTACAGCGCGCCCCATCTGCTGCAAAAACATCAGAGTTTGAGGATTGAGTTCACGGTGGGGCGCCCAGATTACCACCTTTGGTTTGTGGTCCAGGATAAGGCGATATATCTTTGAGGCAAGTTCGTATTCCAGGTTACCCAGGGACTCCGGTACTACCTGGGGTACGATCTCCTCCTTTTTATCCAGATAGGCCAGAGAAATGGATGAATAAATCCGTTTTATATTGACCGTGTCCTGTTCGATGGTCTGGGCGCTGAAGGGAACGATACCCTTCTTTTGAAGATCCGGGATTTTATCCGGTATCTTCATCGGGTCCACCACCCTGAAAATGAATTTGGGAGACAAACGTGCCAGTTCTTCCATAATATCTTTTACATCCCGTGCTATATCCTTCATGGGAGTGGGCAGCCGATCCCTGGAGGTAACATAATAGGTGACAATTATCGGGGCCTTGAGTTTTTTAAGGATCCTTTTTGTGCCGGCGGATATGGTATATAATTTTTCCTGAGTGAGGTCCGCCTTCGGGAGGGATATGTTGCGGACAACGCCATTTACCAGCAAGGTAATGCCAATAAGGAGGGCGATACCCAGGCCTCCCCCCTTTGTTCTGCGCATCTTCAGCCGGCCTTCCAGGATAAATATATTTATGGCGAGAAACAGGATCGTGTAACTGAGGAAAAACAGGACATCCCCTGTATCAATAACTCCCTTTGCAAAGGAATTAAAATGGGAGGGGATGCCAACCGTGTCTTTCAGAAAGGTGCCGAACCCGGGCAGCCACCCGTCGATAAGGGATGGAGTAAAGTCCGTACCGAACAGGTAGCAGGCAAATCCGATTACGAGAGACAGGATAAACGCTACGATCTGGTCTGTGAAAAGGGCGGAAACCGCCATCCCCAGGGCCAGAAGTTCCGCGGTAAGTAACGTGATTCCCAGGTATCCACCCAGGATGGGGCCGGGGTCCGGGTTACCCAGGAATGCCAGCATTAATGGTATTGTCAAAGTACCCAGGGTAACCAGTATGGAGAATAGAAAGGCTGCCAGGAATTTCCCCAGGCATAATTCAGCGCTGCCCGCAGGCAGGCTGAAAAGCAGGGCCAATGTGCCGTTTTTCCTCTCCTCTGCCCACAGTCTCATGGTAAGCGCCGGTATAAACACGATAAGTATGAGGGGCACAGTGGAAAAGAAGCTTCTCATGCTGCACAGGCCGGAGAGAAAAAAGGTGGCCATGTATGTGCCACATGCCACAAGCAGAAAAACCACTGAAAACACGTAGGCCACGGGGGCGTTAAAATAGGCGGATATCTCCCTGCGGGCGACAGTAATAATGTTTTTCATGATGGATTCTCCCCAGTAGAATTCTATGAGAGTGAATCGTTATCACTGTTTTCCCGTTTACTTATCAGTGACATGAATACCTCTTCCAGGTTTTCAGGCTCCGGGTAAAGCTCTTTTACCAGGATGTCTTTCCCCTTGAGCATCACTGCCAGGGAATCCAGGATTCCGGCCTTTTTGTTTCCTTCAATCCTGTAACCTCGACAGCCGACCTCAGATATCTCAAGGTGATGGACCATGTTTACGCCGGGAAGTTTTTTCAGCTCCTGGCCGATATCAGTTTCAGATTTGATGAGAAGCCTTATGGAATCATGGCGTTTAACCTGGTCTGACAGGTCGGCCAGCCTTCCCTGTGCCCGGAGCCTGCCGTTGTTGATTACCAGAATCCGGTCGCTTACGGCTGTAATCTCCTGGAGTATGTGGGTACTGAAAAGAACGGCCTTTTCACGGGAGAGAGTCCTGACCAGGGACCTTATTTCCATAATCTGCAGCGGGTCGAGCCCGGAGGTGGGTTCGTCGAGAATCAGTACCGGAGGGTCGTGTATAAGGGCCTGGGCCAGACCTGCCCGTTGTCTATAGCCCTTGGAAAGTTCACGCAGCGGGCGGCACCACATCTTCTGCAGACCACAGTTACATGCCACCCATTCAAGCCTGTTCTTAAGGAGAGAGCCGCTGAGGCCTCTCGCCCTGCCGACAAAATCGAGGTATTCCCTGACCTCCATTTCGTCGTAAAGCGGCGCCTGTTCAGGAAGATAGCCAAGGGATGCCCTGACTTCGGAGGAATTTGCTGTTACGTCAAAACCTGCCACCCTTGCCGTGCCACCTGATGGAACTATCTGGGTGGCAAGTATTTTCATTATGGTGGTTTTGCCAGCTCCATTGGGGCCAAGGAGTCCGACCACCTCTCCACGGGTTACAGAAAAGCTTACCTTATCAAGTGCCACCGTATTGCCATAGAGCATGCAAAGATCATGTGCCTCGATCATTGACTTCCTCCCTGACGGATGTGAAAGCAGCGGGATGCTGCGGCTCATGAGCCTCGGGCATCAATATGGTGGTGGACCGTGGCTGGTTTCTGACCGGTGAAAAAATAAACCCGCAGGGGGAAAGGGTCAAGGGGGGCATATATGCCGCATTCCCTGGGACTGATCCAATAACCTGTTTTACTGGTTAATGCTTAACATACAGGCCTGGTTTTGATATGATGCCATGAAGGTGGCTTAGGTTCCCATGGTCAGAAAACGCGGTGTTTATAGAGGTATTTTAAATGACTGATAAATGTGAAATGCCGGATTATGTTCCTCCTTCTGCCCGCATACGGGAAATACTTAAAAAATATAAAAGGATTGCCATTGTAGGGCTGTCCCACAAACCGCACAGGGATTCTTTTAAGGTTGCTGAATATCTTCTGGATCATGGATACGATATAATCCCGGTCAATCCAAACAGGACGGAGATACTTGGTAAAAAATCCTATCCTGATCTGGCCTCCATCCCTAAGCCTCCAGAGATAGTAGATATCTTCCGAAGACCCGATGCTATACCAGCCATTGTGGATGAGGCAATAAACGCAGGGGCCAAGGTGATATGGATGCAACTTGGTCTTGCAAACAGAGAGGCCGCGCAAAAGGCTCGAAATGCCGGCCTTGAGGTAGTGCAGTCGAGATGTATCAAAATAGAACATGAGGCCATGGAAAAAAATTTCAGGGGGTAAACTATTTTTTAACACGGGTTAATATCTTGACTTGGGGACGAAAACATGGTATCGGACCCAGGCTGATGTTTTGTTAGATCTGTTCTGGATCATCTCGGTCGGGACGTGGCGCAGTCTGGAAGCGCACCTGAATGGGGTTCAGGGGGCCGGAGGTTCAAATCCTCTCGTCCCGACCAACTTACTTCCTGTAGTAAATCCGGTGGATGGACGTTTGGTGGTTTCATGTTCTGAGGCTCAGGACATCACGGAATTTTTATTGATTTCGGAAAAAGGAGGGTCCGCAATGGCCTTGGGCCTTGTAAACGCCTCAAAGGCGATTGAACAGGTTAGGCGGCCCGGTGACGAGGCTTCAACAGCCGTCCAGGTATCCTGTGGAATGGGCTTTCATCTACTGGTAGAGATGTGGCAGTCCCCGTTCCCAACCCTGGCGGATGCGAATATAATTGAACAGGCCCTTGGGCGTGCCGGAAAGAATAACAGAGACATGGATGAGGTGTCCGACGCACAGGTCCGGGTACATCAATTCAGCCCGTATGGCGTGTCCGGAACGGCAAGCAGCCCATCCACACAGATCCTCATACACACCTGGCCTGAAAACAAGTATGCTGCTGTGGATATCTATGCCCGGGGCAGGGAAAGCGCCTATCAGGTGCTTGAGCAGATGAAACGGGATCTTAAACCCGGCGCGGTAAATGTTCTTGAGATTCAGCGCGGCAATCTTCTGGATATGGAGGACACTTGACTCACTACTGGTGGTCCGAGAGAGTTGGACCAGGATTTTCCCACAGCTACGAGGTGGAACTCCTCTACGAGGAGCGCACACCCTTCCAGCACATGTTCATCTTCAATACCCCTTTCTGGGGTCGTGCCCTGGTTTTAGACGGGGTCATCCAACTCACAGAAGGCGACGAATACGTTTATCATGAAATGATGGTCCATGTCCCCATTTTGGGCAGGGATCAGCAGGTCAGGTCTGTTCTCATTATAGGTGGGGCTGATGGCGGCGCTCTGCGAGAGGTACTGACCCACGAATCTGTTGAAAGGGTTGTGCAGGTTGAGTTGGACAAGGCCGTTTTGAAGGCATGCCGGAAATACATGCCAGAAATATGCCGTGGCTGGGATGATCCCAGGGTCCAGCTTATTATCGGTGATGGTGCAGGGTATATGAAGGAGGCCGCCAGGCGCGGCGAACAGTTTGACGTGATTCTTCTTGACTCAACAGATCCCATAGGACCGGCAATATCATTGTTTGAGAGGCCTTTCCACGAGGACATAGCCGCCTGTCTCAGTGATCATGGTGTGGTAGTGCGTCAATCAGGTCTGCCGAGAACCATGCCCAAGGTCATGCCCTTTGTAATGAAAAGATTCGAGGATGTGCTGCCTCTGGTCCAGGTTTACAGGGCTCCCGTCTCGGTATATGGAGACGAAATGGCCTTTGTGGCAGCCACAAAGGACGGCGTGGCACTGAACAACCCCAGAGGCGATCACATCGGGAAATTTTATAACCCGGGTTGCCACCGGGCGGCCTTCGAGCTTCCCACATGGTGGAATAAACTTATTGAATCCTATGAAGATGATGGACAGATTCCCCTTGAGACCATCAATATTCTTTGATTGTATTGTAACAGGTTTGTTCCTCCATATTTTTTCAGCAAATTTCCGTCAAGCACCAAAATCGTAAAATATAAGGCATCCACATGCAATTGTCCCGAATTATTGCCAAACCAGAAATCGGTTATCACATTACAGAAATTTGATTATCCCGGATAATGTCATGTTCACGCATGGCCGACAGATTGGATTTAAGCGGCGCTTACGAATTTTCCTTCCATGCCATGGCGGCAGACCTTGCCGGAGACGGGCAGTAAACGTCCAATGAAAATAATTCAGGAAATTGAACATGTTATGGTGAATTGCCGCAAGGGACTCACAATTTTGCCGAATCTACAAGGCAGAGGGCGCACAGACGTACTTTATGTACTTCAGGTGCACGACAACGCAGTATCCCGGGTTTAAATCAAACCGGGGTTAACAACGGCGCGGTTAACATAATGAAAAACAGTAAAAACGAAATAACCCGCCAGACGCGCAGAATAATCTGGTCCGGAATATGTCTTGCCGTATTCTGGTGGTTTTTTGAATCAGCCACACACGTTTTCATATTTCATCAGGGCAACCTGATGACACAGGTTTTAAGCCCCAGAGTCCATGAATTATGGATGCGTATGGTTGTAGTCGTCTTATTGATGGGTTTTGCCTTCTATGCCAGGGGTGTTGTCATTCAGCGCTATAAAGCAGGGGAAAAAATAAGACGGGCCCATGCGGAACTGAACCAGATATTTAATACCGCTGCTGATGGGATGCGCATCATAGACAAAAATTTCAACATGCTCAGGATCAATCAGACTTTTTTGAAAATGAGTGGGCTCAGCGAAAAGGAAACACAAGGTAAAAAGTGCTTCCAGGTATTCCCAGGGCCGGATTGTCATACGTCCGAGTGTCCACTGAGTCGAATCATGGCCGGTGAGAAAAGAATTGAACATGACATTGAAAAAACCCGGAAGGATGGCCGGAAAATCCCCTGCATACTGACAGCCATGCCGTTCAAAAATACTCAGGGAGAATTGATTGGCATAGTAGAAGATTTCAAGGATATAACGACCAGAAAGCTCGCGGAACAGGCCCTTCGGAAAACGAATAATGAATTAAACGATTTCGTAAGGATAGTCTCCCATGACCTTAAAACCCCTATCTTTATAATCCAGGGGTTCTCTTCCAAATTACAGAAGAAATATAGCGACAGGCTGGATGACAAGGGCCGGGAATATATTGATCGAATAATAGAGAGCGCCCAGCGCATGGATCTCCTGGTTACAGACCTTCTCGCCCTGTCAAGGAGCGAACATTTAAAGTATTCCTTCAAGAATGTCTCTTCTTATGAGGTCCTGGATAAAGTCATCTCAAGCCTGGGGGACAGAATCAGGGAAAAGAGGATAGAAATAATCATGCCTCGGGATCTGCCGGAGATATGCGCTGACAGGCCACGTATCTACAGGGTTTTTGAAAACCTGATTGTAAACGCCATCAAATACATGGGGCACCCCCGGCATCCAAGGATTGAAATCGGATATGAAGATCTCGAAAATTTTCATCGTTTTTTTGTCCGGGACAATGGCATTGGAATCGACCCGAAACATCACAGGGAAATATTCAAGATGTTCAAGAGGGTCAACGATTCCCCTGAGAGCAAGGGGTCCGGGCTGGGACTTACAATTGTTGAGAAGGTCATCCTTGCCCATGGAGGAAAGGTATGGGTTGAATCCGAAAAGGGCAAAGGCGCCACCTTTTATTTTACCCTGCCCAAGGAAATTAACAGATAAAAACCAGGCCTGCCGGGATTAGGCTTCATGCGTCTGCGCGGAAAAGGAATCGAGCACAGCCAGGCTCATGGCTGCATGCCATGTGGCGTCAAGAAAGGGGGCCGCGCTGTTTTTTCTGGAAAATCCGCCTGAGCCGGTTTTACAGGCCATGATAAAACGTATGGCGGCATCCACGTCCCGAGGATATTTTTTCAGCATGGACAGCGCCCTCAGCGCGTAATCACAGTTATCAATATAAGAGGTGGTATGGGGCATAAACCCAAATCCACCATCCATGTTCTGACAGTCCCTGAACCAGCGGGCGGCCATTTCACAGTCTATACTTTTCAGCCCAAGGATCGAGTCAACATAAAAGATCATCCACCTTTCCTTAACAATCCCCTTCCAGGAGGGACTTAAAGTGTTCATGTGGAATTCAGGAACTTCCATGGGGGAATCGTGAAACAGCTCTGTCATAATTTTTACCATATAATATTGATAATCCACTGACATGCCCCTACCACTCCGGTCGCTGAGGAATCCGGATAAACATTGATCGTCTATAGGAATCCCAAGAAACCTGCGAGACCACAACAGTTGAAACAGGGTCTTGGGGCTATTTACCCGGACATGCAGGTTGGATTTCAGGTACCTTCTATGGGCGTCGATGGAGCCTGGTATTTTCACGCTTTTTTCCCCTTGCTTCTGCCGGGCAAGGTCTATAATCCTGAACGCATGATAGGTGTCCTCTATTGTGGCCGGCAACCGTGGCGTGGCACCAAAGCCGCCGGAATCTTTTGCCAGTTTTTTTACAAAGCCAATCATGTCTTTTAAGGCCTTATAAAAAATCATAAGATGCCTCCTTGCCAGGACGGATGTTTACATTTTATGAAAATACCATCGGAGTGAAATCGTTAAAAATAAATACCACAGGCCAACAACACGTTTTTTTACGGCACTATCAATATTATTAAGTTTATAGATTTTTTTCGGAGGAGCAAGTACCCATGAACAACAGTCTGGCAGGTATGGAAAAGGTGGTCATCGTTGATGAGGCAAACAGGGTTACAGGTTCAGCTTCCCGATCCGAGATGAGAAGGCATAATCTTATTCACCGGGCGACATACGTCCTGGTGTTTAATTCGCAAGGGAATCTCTTTGTTCACAAGCGCACTGCCTGCAAGGACCTTTATCCAGGCCATTATGACGTTGCCGCGGGCGGTGTGGTGCTCGCAGGAGAACGCTATGAGGAAGGGGCAAAACGTGAACTTGAAGAAGAATTAGGGATCTCTGGCACGCGGTTAACAAAATCCTTTGATTTTTATCACCAAAGCAGACACAACAGGGTGTGGGGAAGGGTTTTTTCCTGCATCCATGACGGGCCTGTACGTTTACAGAAGGAAGAGGTTGAACACGGCTGTTTCATGGAAATTGGACAGATACTACGGATGATGGGAACCCACCCATTCACTCCGGACGGGGTTCTGGTGCTGCGCCGTTATCTTGATTCACATGGGGCATAATCCCGGATTATGCACTTCAAATACCGAATAAAATAATTTCTTCTATAATTTAAGCATGTTGTTGTCAATATAACACCAAAAATATTCACCTGAATGCTGACAAGTTCCAATAGCAAAAATGTTCGGCATTTAAAGCCATAAGGGGCTCGCAATTTCACCGAATTTACTGCGTTGTCGGGCAGTTGAAGTACCATAATGTCTGCATGCCCTCCGCCTTGCACCTTTGACAAACTTGCGAGCTGCATAATCCGGGATTATCCGCTTCCGTGGATTCAGGGCCGGTTTATTTCGGCCACAGGCCTTGGTTTTTCCGCTTGAAGTCATGCGACATGACATGTATTGTCCATCCATGTCGTTGAAAATTCTTCTGATATATCCGTATTGCCTTGAAGAAAGGGGCAAGGATTACGATGTAAGGCCTGTACCAATAGGGGTTTACTATATCGGGGCACTCCTCAGGGAACATGGCTACGACATAGAAATACTGAATTGGTACAATATTAATAAATTCCCTGAAAAAATTAGTGAACTCCTCGAGCAAAAACGACCTGACATAATTGGCCTTTCCGTGCTGCAGGCCAATCGATGGGGCGCACTGGAGATCGCTAAAGCCGCAAAAAAACTGAACCCGGACGTCAAAATTGTATACGGAGGAGTGGCGGCCACATTCCTCTGGCGTCATTTTCTTTCCCATTTTTCAGAAGTGGATTTTATTGTGCTGGGAGAGGGGGAATACACATTCCTTAACCTGGTAAAAGGCTTGGAAAAAAATGACCTGGAAGCCTTGGAGAAGACTGGTGGCCTTGCCTTCAGGAAGAATGGCACCCCATTCAGGACAGGGGAACCGACGCCCGTGGAAGATATCGACAGACTTCCCGTGCCTTCAAAATACTTTGATTATCAACATGTGGTTTCGGCAAGGGGATGTCCATGGAACTGCACGTTCTGTGGATCACCCCGGTTCTGGGGACGCAAAGTCCGTTTCCATTCCCCTGATTATTTCGTCGATCAACTGGAATTGCTTTATAAAAAGGGCATAAACTTCTTCTATGTATCTGACGATACCTTCACCCTCAAAAAAAACAGGGTCATCGAAATCTGCAGACAGATCATAAAACGGGGCCTTCGTATTACATGGCAGGCCATATCAAGGGTTGACTGCGTTGACGAGGACATACTTTACTGGATGCGTCTTGCCGGCTGCGTGCAGATAAGCTATGGGGTTGAAAGCGGCTCCAAAAAAATGAGGGATTTCTTCAATAAAAAAACAGATACGGCCACCATCAAGAAAACTTTCAACCTGACAAGGTCCTACGGAATCCTCGCAAGGGCCTATTTCATCTATGGATCCCCGGGAGAGACATGGGAAACCATTCAGGAAAGCATAGACCTCATACATGAAACAAGGCCATTAAGCGTTGTTTTTTACATACTGGACATCTATCCTGGAACCGCCCTGTACGATGACTTCAAGCGAAGAAAAAACATATCAGACGATATCTGGCTGAAAAAGATTGAAGACATAATGTATCATGAAACCGATCCCCGCCTCTCGGCGGACCAGATCCTTGCCTTTGGCAGGAAGTTGCGTACAGATTACTATAATAATCTGCACAGGTTTACCGAACACCTGAATCTGGTTGACAAAAAGGAACTGTACAAGGCCCACGCAGATTTCTGCACCAGGCTCGCCATGACGTTCCAATTCGGCGACTATGCCCATAACAAACAGGTACAAAACAGGGAACAGGTAGCGGAAAGACTTTTCAAAAAGGCTCTGACATACTATCCGGATCATCATGCCTACCTTGGATTAGGCATCATATATCAAAAGAAAAGACAGTTTGAAAAATCCATCAAACTACTTGAGGAAGGCGTACAGCACTATCCCGGAAGCCAGCAAATTAATATATGCCTCGGGGTAAGCTACATGAATACCGGCAATTTCCAAAAGGCCCTTTCCTGCTTCCTGCCCTTTAAAAATTCACCGGACGCTCTTCAAAGGGCGGCACAGTGCTATGAAATTCTGGGAGATATTGAAAACATGAAGGCCTGCAAAAACCGGATTCAGTCACTGCAGACCTTCTCTGCCAGGCAGACACATTTCAGTGGCACATAATATTGGGGCATTATCCGGGGTTGTGCGCCTCAAATGCCTGAAAAAATGATTTCAGCTTCATAACCCGGGGTTATCGGACATGAGGTATTCGTTGTCATCCCTGCGTTGCGCTCTGAAATGCCTCGTCCAGGCGGGACTCAACATACCGGATCCTGTCTTCGTCAAATTTTTCTATGTCAAAACATATGGCATCCTCGCCCAGTAGACCGCCGGGCACAAAATCTCCCTTTTCTTCAGGATCCTTGATAAGCTCAGCATAAAAACATACGGACAGCCATCGGGGCTGATCTTCAATAACGTCTACCATGACAAACATGGGTTTATTCTTCAGGTTTTCGTGTGTTGCCCTCAGAGAATAGGTCACCTTGGGCCGGGGTAAAAAATCCAGCTTTATCCCTGGCTTGGACATAAGATGATCCTTCAGGCGTATAAAGACCTTTTTGTTCTGTTCAGGGGAATCCGGCCAATCCTTAATGAACGATTCGAGTGCCTGAATAACTTTTTCCATGTGTTCTCCTGTCAATTCTCTTGATTGTTTGAAGAAGTATTTTATCATCCATATGCTCAGAAAAACAATCTATTTTTTTGTGTCCTGTGCCCGAACCCCGACTTTCATGCCAAGTGGCGCTTCGCTTTGTCCATGTATGTTCTTGTGTGTCCATGGCTAATCAAAAAATGCATTTTCGGATAAAATTTACGAGCCTCTTGTGGCTTCAATGGTAAATTCCTGTGGCCATCCCAGGCAAACATGGCTATAAATATTGTATGGGAAATCGAATACATGGCGACATAAAGGGGCTTTCACATAAGCAAAGGCGTTTACTGGAAAGGCTATACAGAAGAAAGGTACATCCTGACAGGCTGATTTCACCGGAACTGGCTCGCGCACTGGCCTCTGTCTCCGGGAATACCGGAAGGCAGGTTGCCGTTACCCTGGATCGAAAAGGCACGGTATGCCATGTAATACTTGGAGACAGCAATGGCATCCTTATCCCGGACCTCAGTTCCTTCAGACGGGGCACCGGCCGACTGAGAGGCCTGCGCTGCGTACACACACACCTTAAGCCTCTTGGAATAAACGATGAAGATCTTTCAGACCTTGCCCTCCTGAGACTGGATTCCATGGTGGCCATGGAAGTGGCGGACGGGCTACCCGGCCCTGTACATCTGGCCTATCTGCTTCCGCCCAATCCCGATGGCAAACAGTGGGAGATAGTGGATTTCAGGCATCCAGGCGCGGTGGACCTGCCATTCAAATCCTTTATCATGGAGCTGGAGGGAGAGATACAGCGGGTTCAGGGCGCCAGGGAACTTGCAGGGACCGAGGAAAGAGCAATACTGGTGCATTGCGGCAGGTCGCCCAAGACAGACGCCGAACGTTCCCTGAACGAACTCAGGGAACTGGCCAGATCATCCAGTATCCAGGTACTTGAAACCATATATCAAAGAATTTCCAGGTACAATCCGGCCTTTCTGATGGGCAGGGGAAAGCTCAGGGAAATCCTGATGCGCGGGCTTTATCTCGGCGCCACCATGATAATTTTTGATCAGGCTCTTTCTCCTGTCCAGGCGAACAATATATCCAGGCTGACGGATCTCAAGGTCATAGACAGAACTCAACTTATCCTGGATATTTTTGCCCGCCATGCCCGAAGCAGAGGTGGGAAGATCCAGGTGGAGCTTGCGCAGCTCCGCTACCTTCTTCCGAGGCTGGTTGGCAGGGGAATAGCCATGTCAAGGTTGACCGGCGGCATAGGAGGAAGGGGTCCAGGGGAAACAAAACTTGAGGTAGACCGCAGGCGGGTTAAGCTGAGGATCTCCTCCCTGGAAAAGGAACTCAGGAACCTTGCCAGAGGCCGTCGGGAGAGGAGAAAACGCAGGCACCGAAGAAATATCCCCCTTGTATCCATAATCGGTTACACCAACGCGGGTAAATCCACCCTGCTTAACCGGCTCACCGGGAGCAGCGTGCTGGCGGAAAACAGGCTTTTTGCCACCCTTGACCCGACGACCAAGGGCATGATCCTGCCCGGCGGAGGCAAAATCCTGGTTTCAGACACGGTTGGATTCATCAGGCACATGCCCGGAGACATAAAAAAGGCGTTCAAGGCCACCCTGGAGGAGCTGGAAGACACACGTATTTTCCTGCACGTGGTCGATGCCACAAGCCCCTACAGAAAGGAAGAAATGGCAGCCGTGGAAAACATACTCCAGGACATGTCGCTTCAGCGCATACCAAGAATAGTGGTTTTTAATAAAATTGATGCGCTTTCCGGAGATGCCGGCCTGCCTAGGGTGCAGGGGCATCTCCAGGTAAAGATTTCAGCCCTTAAGGGTACAGGGATAAAAAGACTTATTCATACCCTGGAATCCATTCTGCGTTCCTGCCCACGCAGTCATAACGAAATCCAAGCCCACGAATCCGCGCCGGATCATGAATATTCCGAAGGTCAACAATGGCGGGGCTGGCCATGATTTCCTTCAGCTTTTCCAGGTCGAGATTCCTGAATTCATTCCATTCCGTTACGACCACAAGGGCGTCCGCTCCCGTGGCAGCATCATAAGGATCCCTTGCGTAGGTGATCCTGTCCGGGCCGAACAGCTTTTTGAATTCATCCATGGCGGCCGGGTCATATGCCCTGATCTCCGCGCCCATTTTGAGCAGTTCGTCCACAAGGGTAATGGCAGGAGACTCTCTTGTGTCACTGGTATTGGGCTTAAAAGACAGACCCAAAATCGCGACCTTTTTACCCGCGACGTCCCCTTCCATAATGGATACCACCTTGTCAACCATCCGGAGACGCTGAGCCTGATTTACAGACATGACCGCGTTAACGATATTCAAGGGGCATTCATGGTCCCGCCCTATCCTGGCAAAGGCCTCTGTATCCTTGGGGAAACAGGACCCGCCAAAACCGGGACCCGGGTGCAGGAATTTCGGCCCTATCCTGCGGTCAAGGCCCATGGCCTTTGCAACCTGATGGACATCCGCTCCGACCTTCTCGCACAGATTAGCCACCTCGTTTATAAAGGAAATTTTTGTGGCCAGGAAGGAATTTGAGGCGTACTTGATCATCTCCGCTGTTTCCAGGTTGGTAATCACAAAGGGGGTCTCGATAAGATAAAGAGGCCGGTAAACGTCCTTGAGTATGGCTATGGCCCGCTGGCTGTCAGAGCCAAGGACAACCCTGTTGGGACGCATGAAATCCTCAACGGCCGCTCCCTCCCTCAGGAATTCCGGGTTGGACACGATATCTATCTCGGCAGACCTGTTTTTACGGTTTTCCGTAACAATGGATTTTATCCACCGGTTGGTCCCTACCGGCACGGTGCTTTTCGTGACCAGGACCTTGTAATCATCCACAGCCTCAGCAAGTTCCATGGCAACGGCCTTGATCGCCGAAAGATCGACTCCGCCCTGTCCGTCAGAGGGGGTGCCTACCGCGATAAATACCACGAGGGACTGCGAAACAGCGGGAGCAAGCTTTGTGCTGAAGGAAAGCCTGCCATTGGCCGTGTTTCTTTCCACCAGCTCCCTTAACCCCGGCTCAAAAAAGGGAATCTCTCCCCGTTCCAACATCTCAATCTTACGCGGGTCATTATCCACGCAGATTACCTGCATGCCAAAGTCTGCAAGGCCTGCCCCTGCCACAAGGCCCACGTAGCCACTTCCAATCACAGTTATATGCATGTTATTTTCAGCTCCTTAGGGATAACAGATTTTTTTTGCTTCACTATACCTTGAAATAATCTCTGTACCACTGGACGAATCTGGGGATACCCGTCTCCAATGGGGTTGCCGGCTTAAAACCGACATCACGCACCAGGTCATCTATATCCGCGTAAGTGGCGGGCACATCCCCCGGCTGAAGGGGCAGGAGGTTTTTGACCGCCTTCATCCCAAGGGATTCCTCGATAATTTCTATGAATCGCATAAGCTCAACCGGCTGGTTGTTGCCTATGTTGTATATCTTGTAAGGCGCATAGCTGGAGCCGGGATCCGGATCATCGCCGGTCCAGTGTGGATTCGGCTCAGGCATCCTGTCAAGCACGCGAACCACGCCCTCCACTATATCGTCAATATATGTGAAGTCTCTCTGCATCTTGCCATAATTAAAGACATCTATGGGCCTTTTCTCCAGTATGGCCCTGGTGAACAGGAAAAGTGCCATATCGGGCCTGCCCCAGGGGCCGTAAACCGTGAAAAACCTGAGGCCCGTACAGGGAAGGCCGTAAAGATGGCTGTAGCTGTGGGCCATGAGTTCATTGGCCTTTTTGCTGGCAGCGTAGATGGAAACCGGATGATCCACGTTATGGTGTACGGAAAAGGGCATTTTGGTGTTTGCTCCGTATACCGAGCTTGAAGAGGCATAAACCAGATGCTTGATATTATTGTGCCTGCATCCCTCCAGGATATTCAGAAAACCTACCAGGTTGGACTGCGCGTAGGAATGCGGATCCTTGAGGGAATGCCGCACGCCGGCCTGGGCCGCGAGGTTCACCACCGCGTCAAACCCTTCACTGGCGAAAAGGGACTCCATGGCGGCCCTGTCCGCAAGATCAGTTTTTACAAAACTGAAATTGGAATAGGGCTTAAGGAGTTCGAGCCTGGCATCCTTGATGGATGGGTCATAGTAATCATTTATTATGTCCAGTCCGACCACCGTTCTGCCTTCTTCAAGGAGGCGTCTGGACAAATGAAAGCCGATAAAACCGGCCGCGCCTGTCACCAGTATCTTCTGCATATCTTTCCCGGGCATATATTCCTTTTTCCTTTCTCCGGGATGCCGCACGTCTCATCCCGGAAAGAATTCAGTTTCTCAAGTATTCGTAACAAGGGATATTGTCACCCCTGGACATGAAAACAGCCAACCACCCGTTTCCTCTGGTCACTCTATAATCTTTAAGTACGTTGTTATCTTAATTCAATATTCAATTCAATATTCAACACTTACCATTCAACATTGCCATCCCCTGTACCGTGCACCTTGTACCATGGACCGTTAATCTATTCCACGGTCACGCTTTTTGCCAGATTTCTGGGCTGGTCAACATCGCATCCCCTTGCAACCGCTATCTCGTAAGCCAGAAGCTGGAGCGGGATCACGTACAGGAACGGGTTAATTTCAGGCGCCTGTGGACGGGGGCAGTAAATTACATGCCGGGTTATCTTGGCAAGCCCTTTATCTCCCTTTTCACCAACTCCGACCACGATTCCTCTTCTTGAGCGCACCTCTTCAATATTACTTAGAATTTTTTGGTAAACATGATCCCTGGGAGCAAGGGCCACAACAGGCATGTCCCGGTCTATCAGTGCTATGGGACCGTGTTTCATCTCACCTGCCGCATAGCCTTCCGCGTGTATATAGGAAATTTCCTTCAGCTTTAACGCTCCCTCAAGGGCAATGGGGAACTGAAGATCCCTGCCAAGGTAAAGGAAATCGGTGTTACGGTAAAAAATATCGGCAAGGGAGGCAGCCGCCTCGTGCCAGCCGGCGATATCATCCTGGATGAGAGCCGGAACCTGGATCAGGGCGGAGACAAGATCCTTCATCTCCTGTTTCTGCAACCTGCCCCTGACCCGTCCGAGATAAAGGGCCAGAAGATACAGCGCGGTGAGCTGACTTGTAAAGGCCTTGGTGGATGCCACCCCGATTTCAGGCCCTGCGTGGGTATAAATGGTGCCGTCCGATTCCCTGGTTATGGTGCTTCCCAGGACATTGCATATGGAAACCACCGGAGATTCCAGTTCTTTTGCCATTCTGAGCCCGGCAAGGGTATCGGCGGTCTCCCCTGACTGGGAAACAGGCACGGTGAGTACCGTGGGATCCAGGAGAAGGTGCCTGTACCGGAATTCAGAGGCCAGATCCACCTCCACCGGGATGCCAGCCCATTTTTCAATCCAGTATTTGGCCACCAGACCGGCGTGCCAGGATGTGCCGCATGCCAGAAGAACAACCCTGGTCAGGTTCCGTATCCTGTCTTCGGAAAGGCGGATCTCAGGAAGATCGATCTCGCCTGTCTCAGGCACCACCCTGCCCCTGAAGGTGTTGAGGATGGCCTGTGGCTGCTCGTAGATTTCCTTGAGCATGAAATGCTTGTGCCCGGCCTTCTCGGCCATGGACGCGTCCCAGGATATGGACCGGGGCGCCCTTGCTACAGGCTCAAAGGTTTCCAGGTTTCTTATTTCTATTCCCTGTCCGGAGAGAATGGCTATCTCCCCGTCTTCCAGAAAGAGCAGATCCTTTGTGTAGGGCAACAGCGCCGGGATATCGGATGCCAGGAAGGATTCACCTTCCAGCAGCCCGAGAACCAGCGGGCTCTGTTTCCTCGCGGCCACGATCTGATCCCCGTTTTTCTTCCAGAGAACCGCCATGGCATAGGCGCCTTCGACCTCTTCAAGGGCCTCTCGCACTGCCTGCGCGAGATCTGTACGCAGGTACTTTTCCACAAGATGCGCGAGCACCTCGGTATCCGTCTCTGACTTGAACCGGTGCCCTTCGGCCTTCAGTTTCTCCCGGAGTGAATAATAATTTTCTATGATGCCATTGTGCACGACCACCAGGTCCCCGGTGCAGTCCGTATGCGGATGGGCGTTTGTCTCTGAGGGCTCTCCATGCGTGGCCCACCTGGTATGTCCGAGGCCGATGTGACTCCTGGTGTCCATTAAACCGTTCAGAAGCCGGTTCAGTTCGCCCAGCTTGCCCTGGCTCCTTTTCAGCACAAGTTTCCCATCCCTGATCCAGGCTATCCCAGCAGAATCATATCCCCTGTATTCCAGCCTCTTGAGCCCTTCCATCAGGATGGGTATTACCCTCCTGTGCCCAACGTAACCAACAATACCGCACATTAGGACCTCCTTGCGTCTCTTACCTGGCCCCTTCCCGGAAAAGGATGGTTTTTACCGTCTTGAGAATGATATAAAGATCGAGCACCACGGACATGTGCTTGATATAATAGAGATCATATGTCAATTTTTCCATGGCGTCCTCTACAGAGGCACCATAAGGATAATTTATCTGTGCCCAACCCGTAATGCCTGGCTGCACGGTATGTCTCTGGTCATAATAGGCTATCAGCTCCCTTAACTGCGATACAAACACCGGTCGTTCAGGCCTCGGACCCACAAAGGACATGTCCCCCTTAAGAACATTCCACATCTGCGGGATCTCATCTATCCTGAGTTTTCTTATAATCCTGCCCACCCTGGTCACACGATCATCGTCTTTTTTTGCCCATCTGGCGCCTTTATCCTCCGCGTCGCTTCTCATGGAACGGAATTTTACAAGGGTAAAGACCCTGCCATCCTTACCCACGCGTTCCTGTCTGAACAATACCGGCCCGGGGGAATCAATCTTTATAAGGATGGCGGTAAGGCATATAACCGGGAAAGAAATCAGCAGGCCCACGATGCTTGCCAGTATGGCAACCACACGTTTCCCTGTCATCATGAACCAGCTTTTCTGAAATCCTTCATGAAAAATTAGCCAGCTCGGATTGATTTTGTCCACAATGATCTTTCCGGTGATTTCCTCGTAGAATGTCTCGCCTTCCAGGACCGCTATGCCCTGCATCTTGCACCTGAGGAGCTCCTGGACCGGAAGCCTGCCCCGTCTTTCATCCATGGCCACCACGATGCCCTCGGCGCCTGTCTCCTTTAGGCATGACATGTAGTCCTCAACATTATAAAAACACGGTATTCCCTTAATGGATTCCTGCCTGTCCTTTCCGCCATTAAGCAGGATGATGCCAGAAATCTTGAAACCGCAGTCCCCGTGTCCCTGCACCTCATTTATAATTTTTTCAGGAAAATCACCCTGTCCCACCAGCAGAAGCGGGGTTGTCCCCACCCCTTTCTTCAGTATCACCACATATGCGAAACGCCAGACACTGCTGATGGCAACGAACACCAATATGCTTCTGGCGTAGATCCATTTCCCGGGCATAAGGGAGGGGAGGACAAAAAAGAGAAATCCAAGGGCAATGGACGCCCAGCCCAGGGCCTGAAACAGGGTTATGGCCATCTCAAGGTAGCTGTACCCGGCCCTGAAGGTATAAAGCCCATGGTAATAAAGGCTTAACAGACACACCAGGGAGATAAGCACGAGTTTCGCCCATAGAACGGGCGTATGGAGCAGTACGAAATTCCAGCCATGGCGGGAAAGATATACCAGCACCAGGGAAAACAGGATAAAAAGGCCCTCCCCGGAAAAAAAGAGAAGCTTTCTTACGGGATATTTTTTCCCAAAAAGAGTAAACATCTTCGACCAGATGACCTTATCCTGGCATTAAGCCGTTTAGCCTTGGAACACAGACATACACGACCTGTTCCCATGCCAGAGAGATAAAAATGAAATCCCTCGTCGGTTATTCAGGGTAACGGTAACATCTTTTGTAATAGGAATATTTGCGGGGAGTGACCTCAAAACCGTTGAAAACAACCCCAAGTATCCTCTCCCTTCCAATCTTCTCCACGGCCTGTTCTACTACATCCTGGAAGGATTTGCCATAACGAACCACCAGAATAACCGTATCCACGTGTTTCGCAAGGGTCAGGGTTTCAGCTGCCAGGTTTACAGGAGGGGAATCCAGGATTATGAAACGGTCCGAATATCTCTCCCTGGCCTCGGCCAGCATTGAAGACATCCTGGATGATGTCAAAAGCTCCGCCGGGTTGCGCGGGGTAGGCCCCGCCGGCAGGACCGTCAACTTTGTCAGCGGGGTTTTTACCAGAAACCTTGCAAGCGAATTCCCGGACTGGAGATAATCCGAAAGCCCTTCCTGAGCCTGGATGCCAAGCATTTCATGGGCATGTGGATTTCTCGTATCCGCGTCTATGAGAAGGGCATAGGGATCTATTCCCTGGGCAATACTGACCGCGAGATTGCAGGCGACAAAGGTCTTACCCTCCTGTTCAAGGGCTGAGGTAATCAGGACAACGCGTTTTTCCTGTCCATCCCTGGGATAAAGCAGGTGGGAACGCAGCACCTTGAAGTTTTCAGCCGCAGGGGAACCCGGATGGTGATAAACTACAAGCCTGGGGCTGACACTGTTCTGTGTCTGGCCGGCAGGCAGGGATACGCAGCCCCCCCTTCTCTGGTGATCAGTGCCTTGTGGAGCAGGACTGGCTGCGCCCTCCCTGGCCTCACTCCTTTCATCCTCAGGGGAACTGTTTATAACACCTGTTTTCTCAGTGACAGAGGCCTTGCCCGCCTTATCCAGCGCGTCAGCTATCTTTCCCATATGAAACCCGTTGTAATCACTCAGCCGTCCTTTCCAGCCACACAATCAAAAAACCTGCCACAGCGAGGACGAAAATTATAACCACATAAATCCAGGAACATGACCTCCCCTCGGATCTTCCTGATTTTTCATTATTATTTCCGCCTGTGTCCTTTTGGTCTTTTATGTTCAGTTCGCCCGCGCATTCCTCAATTAATTTATCGTCAATAGTTCTGCAGTTCTTGACAAAACCTGTAAGCATACAGCGGTCACACAATATATTTATCAGCCTGGGGACCCCCTTCGTATATTCGTATATCTTTCCAAGGGCCTTGTCTGAAAAGATGTCAAGATCCATGGCACCGGCCCTGACCAACCGGTTTTTTACATACTGAAAGGTCTCTTCCCTGCCCATTGATGGAAGATGATAATAAAGTGTAATACGCTGTTTAAGCGGGCGGAGATCAGGCGACTGAAGTTTGGCGTCCAGCTCTGGCTGGCCTACAAGAATGATGTTTATAAGCTTACTGTTAGGCGTCTCAAGGTTGGAAAGCAACCTGATTTCTTCCAGCAGATCCTCGGAAAGGCAATGGGCCTCATCCACAATAAGCACCACGTTCTCATCCCGTTCATAGGCCTTTTCCAGAAAATGGGAAAACCTGACCAGAAATTTGGCCTTGTTTTCCACAGCCCCAAGCTGATAGGCCTCTGCCAGAAGGTAAAAAAAATCTTCCCTGCTGAGGGTCGGATTTGAGACAAACGCAACCCGCACCTCCTGTGGTATTTTGGTCAGGAGTGTGTGAATCAGCGTGGTTTTACCTGTACCGACCTCCCCTGTTATTACCACAAAGCCCTTCCGGTGCGTTACGCCGTAGGTGAGATGCGCCAATCCCTCCCTATGGGCCTCGCTAAGGTAGAGGAAACCGGGATCCGGGGAAATAGTGAAAGGGTGTTTATTAAGATTGTAATAGGCCAGATACATGCAGGGGAACCCGTTTAAAATAAACCGGCCAGCGAACCGGCCCCTTTTTCCCAAAGTATGAAAAGGAGACCACCGACCCCTGCGTAACAGGAAAATGCCAAAAGCCCGAGGCCTATGTTCTTAAAAAATTTCTTCCTTTTTTCATCCGGAGTCAGGACCAACGGAAGGCAGGCAACCATGGGAAGCTTCAGGGCCTTCGTGACCTCGTCAGGATCGTAAAAAGCCTTTGAGATAAATTCCAGCGCAAGAGCTGATCCGACCCCGGTGCCAAGGGCCAGGATCAGGGTCATGAGCAGGACCTTTTTGACATTCGGTTTTATCGGGGTCTCCGGCATACGTGCCGGATCAATCACCCTGAACTGCTCCCCCTCCTGCCTGCGTTCAAGGGCAGCGGCCTGTTCCGCCTCTATCTTCCGGGTAAGGAGATTATTATAGGTCTGCCTCAGGTTATTATAATCCCTGGTAATATCTATAAGCTCCTGTTCCCTCTTTGGAGTATCCTCAATCCGCTTTTTATAGACCTCTATCTGCTTTTTGATTTTTTTATTCTCTTCCTTCATTGCCTTGATTTCCATATCAAGGCTTTTGATCTGGTACCTGAGTCCAACGACAACCGCGTTCTGATACGGAGGTTCATCAGAAGAAGCCTCGTGCGATACCCCTGGAGCCTGGGTGCCATTCACTTGTCCGGCATGCCTATGTGCCTGTTCTTTTTCCAGCTTGGCGATAAGCTGTTTTGTGGCTATTACGTCCGGGTACTGTTCAGTGTACCTGGTCCTGAGATCCCTGAGTCGCTCTTTCAGGGACTCAAGCGTGACAGGAGCCCGGACACCGTCAGCATGCCCAGCGGCCTTGGCCAGACGGGTTGATGCCGCAAGACGCAGGTTGTTCTCTTCATCAGCCAGCTCGCGCTGTAACAGCAATTTTCTGTCCTCGGCTCTCCGGATGTCCTCCTGAAGTCCCTCCATCTGCTGGCCCAGGCGTTCCATCATGGCGATATTCGTGTCTCTCTGCTCAGGAAGCTCTCCCATGTGCTTCATCTTGTATTTTTTAAGGGCTTCCTCCCTTTCCTTAAGGCTTTTATAGACCTTCTCCAGTTGCTGCGCCAGAAACTCAGCCGTACTCTTGGCCTGGCTCTCTCTGAGCTTCAGATTCTCTTCGATAAACATGTTTGCAAGGGAGTTGCAGACCTTGGTGATGAGCACAGGATCCGTTCCTTCATAGGACAGGATAAAGGCGTTGTTTCTGTCGGTCCTCGGGCTCTCAATGCTGATCTTTTTCCGCATTAGCTCGACCACGGTCTCCATGGGATATTTTTCTCTCATGTCCGGGTAAAGGTTAAACTGCTGGATAAGCCTTTCCAGGGTGGTCCGGCTTATGACCTCCTGCCATATGCCCCGGATACGCTCCCGAACATTCCCTGTCACCGTGGAACGTACGTAATTTTCCGGCACCTTCTGGGGAACCACCACAATGGTGGTACTCGTCTTGTATACCCTGGTGGCAACCAGGCAGTAGACAATCCCTGCGATAAGCAGGGGAACGGTGCCAAATATGATGACCCATTTTCTTCTAAGGATCAGGGATAGATATCTATCCAGATCAAGCGGCTGTTGTTTTTCGGTCTCAGCGGCCATTATTTCATCTCCATTCGCGAGTAGCGGAAAGCCTGAAAAGTACCAGGGTATCCCTGAACTGGCTGTCCGCGTCCGATGAATACCTTTCCCTCTGCATCAGATTAAGGGAACAGGAAAGCCATGGCAGTATCCGATAGGAAACGCCCGCGGTTCCGCTCCAGAAATCATCCCGGGATGAGGTTATATCCCTGGATTCCTCATGATCATAGGAAATCATGGCATTCGTTGTTACGCTGGCGGAAAGTTTATATGTCCCGGAGAGGGACACGGACTTATAATCCGTGAATCCCCTTCTCTCCGCGTCGGTATATTCTCCCCTGGCTCCACCGGTTCCGGAAAGGCTCAGGGAACCCCGCTCAAAGGTCCTGCTCAGGACAAGATTGTAAGAAATTCCCGTGTTATCCGGGGACGTCTGCTGCTGCCTTACATAATAACCCAGATGGGCACTGAGACTCATCACCTGGCTCAATGCCCGCTCTATGCCAAGGCTGCCGTTATGAACCCGGTAGTCATTATCCCCAGGCCCCTTATCTCTGAAAAGTTCCAGGCTGTAATCAATACTTAATGTAGTCCGGGGAGACCATCTGTACCGGTATCCGGCACCCATGGTATTTGTCTCCAGCGGACTTGAGGTCTCAAAATCCGTTCTTCTCCACGCATAACTGAGACTGAGGCCATGCCTGTGACTGAACCAATAAGCCAGATTGATGCCAGGACCGTATTCATTGCTGTCCTCCACATCCGGGGCCTTGTTTTTGAGAAGGCTGTCTGAATATGTCATGGAAAGGCGGTCTTCCTCGCCAAAGACATATGAGAAACCGGTCTCAGCCGTATTTCTGTAATACCTGTTCCGGGTCTTCCTTACCGCTGTAATATGTGGATCCTGCTCTATGGGCTCTTCGCTCAGATAAAAGGTATCATTAAGCAGGAAGCTGAAACTACTGGAGAGCTGCTGATCAAGGCCCAGGTCAAAGGAATGCCCGATATAATTTTTCTCGGAGTAGCGCTTGAAATTGACCGAGTTAAGGGTGTAACGACCGTGCAGGGTTCTCGTTGCCCCTTCCTCCTCCAAACCCAAATTGAGGCCAACATCGGTTTCGAAATCAGACACCTCGTTGTCAGGCCTCAGATAAATATTGGAATCATAGCGCTCAGAGGCATCCAGCCCTGTGGTAACCCTTAATTCTGCCATGGTAAGGCCCTGAAACGAAAGCCAGATCGCAACAGCCAAAAAAACAGAAACCCAAAAGCCGGTCTTTGCCATGACCCCCCCCGTTTGGCCTATGGAACTATGATTGTGTCCCCAGGCGCGAGCTCGATATTTGTATCAAGGTCCTCTCCCCTTGACACCTTGCTGTAATTAAACCTGATTTTTCTTTGCCTGCCGTTTTCCATCCGTACTATGACGATGTTTTTTTCATCCGCCCACTGGGCCAACCCGCCCGCAAGGGACAGGGCCTGAAGCACCGTAAGCCCATGGTGCAGTGGAAACTGGCCGGGGTTGTTTACCTTACCCATTATGTAAATATTTTTGCTGTGTATCTCCCGAACGGTCACTGAAACCGTGGGGTTGGACACATATCTGGAAAGGGCTTTTTCCAGCCGGGCTTTGAGCTGAAGGGGAGTCAGGCCGGCCGCGGTCACATCGTCCAGCAGGGGCAAGGTAATTTTCCCATCAGGCCTCACGGGAATAGTCCGTGAAAGATTGGGCTCTCGCCAGACCTGTATTTCAAGCACATCTGACGGACCGATAATATAATGATTTACAGCCACCTGATTTTTCCGCACTTCTTTTTCGGGCGTCTGGGCGCATGTCAAAGTACACGCAACGCACAAAAGAAAGAGGGCTGAAATGGATATTGCGGCCGTCCAAAAACAGGACCCTGAATACCACGAAAAACAAAATTCACGAAGGTATGATCGCATGATTTATTTCCCCTCTCTGATACGGATCAGGTATTCCTCCCACTCGGCAGGCAGGAGGTACCTTTTCTTATTGTTACAGTCCTTGCAGGCAGGCACCAGATTGCTCCTGATACTTTTTCCCCCTCTGCTCAGGGGGATGACATGGTCCATGGTCAACTGTGAAGGCCCGACCCTGCGCCTGCAGTAATGGCAGACGCCCCTGGCGCATTTATTTCTCCACCATCGGGTCTTCCTGAGCTCCCTTGCCTTGTTTTTTTCCCTCTGAATATCTTCTTCGTCAGATAGCGGGGAAAAATAGAATTCTTTTTCAGAATGATGTTTCACGGTTTAACAAACCCTGATTCCTTCTTGCGAACCCGGCAGGATTTTAAAAGGGTTCAAGGGGTAATTCCATTTGCTATCTTTTTTCATGCACAGGAGCGCAAGACACCTCTTTGCATGAAAGTTTCGGGGATTTTTCCAACTTAACACCTAAAATAACCTAACACGCTATAATTTTCCATACGGATAATGCCGTTATTATCTTTATGAAGGGGCTATATCCATGGTAGAATTTCCAAAACCTCTGTAGAGGTATAAAAACTGTCAGGGAAATATTTAAATATATCAGACAGGCCGTACGTTTGATCAACACGCATGCATTCACCCATGTCATCTGAGCTGAACACGGATATAAACATACGCACGGGTTCCAGGGCCCTTTTGCTCAGGCAAAAGGTTCTTATGGAGGCCCTCCAGATCAATCTGCCGGGGATTTCGGGCAACGTCCGCCTCGCCCTGTCCATGTGTGCTGACGTTAACACCGGAGCAGCCGAACTTTCAGCTGCCCTGTTAAAAGATTATGCCATCACGCTGGCACTGATTAAACAGGCCCACTCCGCCTTTTTTTCCGTGGATAAGACCGAGACATGTTCCATGCGCCATATTGTTGTCATGCTGGGCATGGACAACGTGACAAAAATTGTGCTTTCCTGTCCCAGACTGCCCTCTGAAGGGATTCAGGCAAGGAAATTCAAGCGAAGTCTTCTCGGGCACCTCATGGCCAGATCAGTAATGGCAGGTTTTATCGCCTGGAATATAGCTCCTGTATGGGAGGAAGATCCAGGGAAAATGGCTGTGTGCGCCATGCTCTACAGCCTGGACGATATTGCCGTTGCCGCTGTTCGGCCCGGGGCCGCAAGGGTCCTGTGGGAGCTTCGTCACGCGCCCAGAAACATGCAGAAGCTCTCCAGAAAAATGGTAGGGTGGAAACCCGGTGAACTGGGGATGGAGCTTGCTAAAAGGTGGAATCTGCCCAGACAGGTAAGATATTCCATAGCATTTAACGGACTGACACCATATAAACTCGACCCATCGACCTCGGTCATTACCCCTGTTACGGTTCACATAAACAGAGTATTATTTTATGCGGGTCTTAAAAAACCCTATGCGGGCAGGAGACAGATGACCGAATGGAACGAGCTCAGGAACCTGGCCCGGGGCAGGGAAAAGCGCCTGGAAAAACTGTTTAAAAAGGGCCTGCTGAAATTCAGGGACGAGAACAGGTTCATGGCCGACATCATGTGGGAACAAGGCATGCTGGAAAACATGCTTATCTGAGTTGGATATTGAATTCCCGGAAACAGAAACAACTTGAAAAAATCCTTTTTGCCGCTCTTGGCCGAAGGCCCGATCTCTACGGGCTGGTCCTGGGACAGGGTGGTTGGATAACGTACAAGGCCCTTAGAAAGGCATTGATTCAGGAGCCAGGCCTGACAGGCCTGCGCCTTGCCGGAATCAAAAATTTTTTTATCGTCACGCGGCCTGAACGCTTTGAATGGAAAGATGAAAAGGTCAGGGTGAGGCCGGAATACCAGGTTCCGAAACTGTGGGAACCGGTCGAGGTGGAGCCTCCTGAACGGCTTTATTGTGCCATACGTCCTGCCGCTATTCCCCATGTCATGAAACACGGTCTTGGACACGTATCCAGACCCAGACAGCTTGTAATGGCAGCCGAAAGGGAACTTGCCCAAAGGATTGGCCGCATCAGGGGGCCGGATCTGCTGCCTGTAAGCGTTCTGGCCGGAAGGGCATGGAAGGCCGGCATCAGTTTTTTCGTCTCAGTCAAGGAATGTTTCCTGGCTGATCATGTCCCTCCTGAATTTCTTTTGCTCCCCCCGTTGCCAAAAGGACTTAAAAAAGCGGGGAAAAAGAATCCGGACAAAAAAACGGACAAATCAGGCAAAAAGCCACAGAAAACCCAAAAACAGCATGTTCAAGACCAGGCGGGTTCCTTTATGTTGAGACCTGAACATTTGCTGGGTATGATACCGCCATCTGGCGCAGACGCCGAAAGGATGCGGGAAAAGGGGAAGTTTGAACGAAAAAAAAGACGAAAACGGGGCGGCAGAAAAAATAGAGCCGGAACGCCATTTGGGAAAAACACGTCAAAATAGAAAACACATGAACGGCCTTGCAAAAATTATCTGCCTCTTTATGGCATTTTCCATTCTGTTTTCCTCGAGTGCTTCCGCGCTCATGTCCGTGGAGGAAGAGCGCCAGATGAGGGGCAAGCTTCTGCAGATGGTAAGAGCCAGGGCCAGCCTGATAAATGATCCTGAGGTAATAGAATATGTCTCGGACATAGGGCACAAAATACTGGCGCACGTGAAGAATCCCCTTTTCCACTATGAATTTTTCGTTATCCGGGACGAAGGGATGAACGCTTTTGCCATGCCGGGAGGCCTTGTTTTCGTACACACAGGTCTTATTGAAAACATCGATTCGGAAAATGAACTTGCCTGTGTGCTGGCGCACGAAATCGGCCATGTTCAGGGGCGCCATATAGCAAGAAGGATGGAGCGCATGAAAAGGGTAAACATAGCAAGCCTCGCTGTTGCCGTGGCAGGACTGTTCCTCGGAAGCGGCCAGGCCGAGTCTGCCATACTTGCCACAAGTGGCGCTCTCAGCGCCTCAATATCCCTCAAGTACAGCAGGGAAGATGAAGAAGAGGCAGACCGAAGGGCCTATCAGTGGCTGTGCGCAGCCGGATACGATCCAAGAGGGCTTGTAAGGGTACTGAAAAAGATGCGGAAATACCGCTGGCTTGGATCTGACTCCATACCCAGCTATCTTTCAACCCACCCCACCACACCTCAGAGGATAACCTACCTTGAAGATCTGTATAACAGGGATGTCTGTCCATTGAAGGTAAAGGAGGACACCTTTAGGCTAAAACGTATACAGATCAAGGTTACTGTCCTCAGCCACGATCCGGCTATGCTGGAAAAAAAATTTTCCCGGGAACTCAAATCGGACCCCAATAATATTTTTATGCTTTTTGGCCTTGCCCAGTCCCTGCTGGCTGACAGAGAGTATGACAGGGCAATAGGCGTATATCAAAGGTTGATCGCCAAGGGACGCCAGGGCAAAAAATTTCTTCCTGACCTGGGATGGGCCTTTCTTGCCGCCGGCAGATACCAGGATGCGATAAATATTTTGCGTCCGTATGCAGAGGCGCATCCAGGGGATTACAGCGTCCGTTATGGACTGGCAAAGGCATACCTGGAATTGAAAAGGCCGAATCAGGCATTATCGCTGTTAGAGGATATAAAGGACAAACTATCCAATCAAAGCGAAATTGCCCTTCAGATGGGTCGTGCAATGGAGGAACTGGGCAGACTGGGAGAAGCCCACTATTATTTCTATCTTCATTACAGGGAGACAGGGAACATGATGTCTGCAAGGTTCCACAGGCAAAAGGCCCTGGAGTTATTGCCACGGGATAGCGTGCTTTATAAAAAATTGAAAAATAACATGCATGCCCGGGAAGATGATCCAGGTGGGAAAATAAACGGGGGAAGGGATAGCGGAGGCACAAACTGATGAAATCTTTCTGGCTGGTGGCAATATGCGTGGCCCTTCTGGACCAGGCTGCCAAGGCCTTCATCGAAAGCACTTTTTACCTGCATGAACTTCATCAGGTCATACCGGGTCTTTTAAACCTCGTCTATGTAACCAATACCGGTGCAGCCTTTGGCCTCATGGCAGGGACTGAAACATGGCGGCATCTTTTTTTTCAGGCTGTAAGCGTCCTCGCCATGGGGGGTATAGCTTATCTATATTATGCCGCGCGGTCCGGCAGCAGGCTCCTGTTCTGGGGCTGTTCCCTGGTGTTCGGCGGGGCGCTTGGCAATCTGATCGACAGGATTCGCAACAGATACGTTACGGACTACATCGACTTCCACGTTGGTTCCCACCACTGGCCGGCATTTAATCTGGCTGATTCCGCAATCACCATAGGCGCGGTCTGCCTGGCCCTGTTTTTTCTCCTTATGCCGGAGGATTAGCCAGGAGTCAGCCTATTATCCCGGATTACGGCCTGTTTATCTATGGTTCCGTAAAAAGTCTTCCGTTACCCAAGGCGCAAGTCTTTCTCTTTTTGATAGCAAACAGGTTAAATCGATTTTGGTTTTTGGGCGCTTTAACAGGCAACCCACCTAAAATAATAAACAAAATCACTTGGGATATTTTTTAGGTCCCCGGTTGAGCAGAAAAATAAAAAAGGGGTCTTGCAATCAAAAAAAACGTGTTTATATTAGCACTCGCTATTGATGGGTGCTAACAAAAGGTGGCCACCTCTTTGGATCTTATTTAATTTATTAAACAAAAAATAACCAAAATAAACAAAGGAGATTGAGGGCTATGAAAATTCGTCCATTACATGATCGCATTCTTGTCAAACGTCTGGAAGAAGAGGAAAAGACCAAGGGAGGCATCATTATCCCTGATTCCGCCAAGGAAAAACCCATTGAAGGCGAGGTGAAGGCCGTGGGAAACGGCAGGGTGCTCGATAATGGAGAGACAAGGCCCCTGGAGGTAAAGGAAGGGGATCGCATATTATTTGGGAAATATGCGGGCACTGAGATCAAGATTGAGGGCGAAGAATTCCTGATGATGCGTGAAGATGATGTCCTTGGAATCATTGAATAATTAAATCGAGACAGCTTCATCTGAATAAATACAAAAACAAACTTGACGGAGGTTATACTGGAAATGGCTGCAAAAGAAATTAAATACGATGTAAAGGCAAGGGAGTCCATCTTAAAGGGTGTGAATTCCCTGGCCAATGCCGTAAAGGTAACCCTTGGCCCCAAGGGTAGAAATGTCATCATCGAGAAATCATTTGGCTCTCCTGTCATCACCAAGGACGGAGTAACCGTTGCAAAAGAGATAGAGCTTGAGGACAAATTTGAGAACATGGGCGCCCAGATGGTCAAGGAGGTAGCATCCAAGACCAGTGATGTCGCCGGCGACGGGACAACCACTGCAACTATCCTGGCTCAGGCCATCTATACCGAAGGTTCCAAGCTGGTTGCCGCGGGCATCAACCCCATGGCCCTCAAGAGGGGTATCGACAAGGCGGTTGACGCGGTAGTTGAGGAACTCAGAAACATCAGCAAGCCGACCAAGGAGCAGAAAGAAATCGCTCAGGTCGGGACCATATCCGCCAACAATGACGAAACCATTGGAAACATAATCGCCGAGGCCATGGACAAGGTCGGCAAGGAAGGCGTCATCACCGTGGAAGAGGCCAAGTCCATGGAGACCTCACTGGATGTGGTTGAGGGCATGCAGTTTGACCGCGGGTACACATCTCCTTACTTTGTGACCGACCCTGAAAAGATGGAGTGTGTACTTGAAGACCCCTATATCCTTATTCATGAAAAGAAAATCAGCAACATGAAAGACCTGCTCCCGGTTCTCGAGCAGATCGCCAAGATGGGCAAGCCGCTCATGATCATTGCCGAGGATGTTGAAGGTGAGGCCCTTGCCACACTGGTTGTAAACAAGCTGCGCGGCACCCTGCAGGCATGTGCAGTCAAAGCTCCTGGCTTTGGCGACAGGCGCAAGGCAATGCTTGAGGATATCGCCATCCTCACCGGCGGACAGATGGTGGCCGAGGATCTTGGCATCAAGCTGGAAAATATTTCCCTTAACGACCTTGGCAGGGCAAAAAGGGTGGTAATAGACAAGGATACCACCACGATTGTCGATGGTGCCGGCGCCAAGGAAAAGATCGAAGGTCGGGTCAAGCAGATTCGTGCCCAGATCGACGAAACCAGTTCAGATTATGACAGGGAGAAGCTGCAGGAAAGACTGGCCAAGCTTATTGGTGGCGTGGCCGTAATAAATGTTGGTGCCGCCACTGAGACCGAAATGAAGGAAAAGAAGGCCAGGGTGGAAGATGCGCTGAACGCCACCAGGGCGGCCGTGGAAGAGGGAATCGTTCCCGGAGGCGGTACAGCATTCCTGCGCTGCATCAGCAAGCTGGATGCCATCACGACGGAAGATTCTGACGAGCAGCATGGTATCAACATTATCAAGCGGTCATTGGAAGAGCCCCTCCGCCAGATTGCAAGCAATGCCGGCCACGAGGGTTCCATCGTTGTGGAAAGGGTAAAGGCCGAATCGGGCAATACTGGATTTAATGCCGCCACAGGTGAATATACCGACCTGGTGGCAAACGGGATTATTGATCCCACCAAGGTATCCCGCACGGCTCTTCAGAATGCGGCCAGCGTCTCCGGTCTTCTCCTGACCACAGAGGCGATGGTGGCCGAGCTGCCCAAGAAGGAAGAAAAGATGGCCGGCGGCCCCGCACCCGGCGGAATGCCTGACATGTATTAGTACACGACGGTATAACAGAAATAGATTCACCAACAAACCAAACAAGCAGGGGCCCCTTATCATATGGGGCCCTTGCTGTTTATAGCCTGCCATTCCCTCAGATTTCAGCGCCTTGCCATGGGGAATACTGATCTGTTTTTTTGCCTCATTCCTTTAACCCGGATTATGCAGCTCGTAAGTTTGCCGAAGATGCAAGGCAAAGGGCACGCAGACGTACTTGTATACTTCAACTGCCCGACAACGCAGCAGATTCGGTAAATTTGCGAGTTCCTTGTGGCTTCAAGTGCCTGAGATGTAACACTGGAGGAAACCGCACCTTTTAGGTTAACAAAATATCTGGCTGAATCGCGGCTAACTCTTTAATCATTCGACAAAAATCATTTTCTCAGGCGCTTGAAGTGCATAATCCGGGTTTGAGGTTCAAATTTTGAGCTTGCTTTCTTCCCCAGGTTACAAGTCACCGCCTCAGCACAAAAGTTTAGATAATCATTTATTGATGAAGCAGAACCTGCGTGTTAGTTTGGATGAAAAATTTAATTGTTGAGAACCTACCTTAGGATAGGGGTTCTGAGGAGATATCCATGGATTATGAAGTCGTCATAGGGCTTGAGGTTCACGTACAGCTTAAGACTGAAAGCAAAATTTTTTGTGGATGCTCCACCACTTTTGGCGCGCCGCCCAACACCCATACATGCCCTGTTTGTCTTGGGATGCCAGGGGTCCTTCCCGTGTTGAACAGGAACGTGGTGGAATATGCCATGAGGATGGCTCTGGCGACAAATTGCCAGATCGCTCCATACAGCCAGTTTGCCCGGAAAAACTATTTCTATCCGGATTTGCCCAAAGGGTACCAGATTTCCCAGTATGAATTACCCCTGGCCGAACACGGATGGGTTGAAATCGACTTGAACGGACAGACCAAACGTATCGGAATTACCCGAATACATCTTGAAGAGGATGCGGGAAAACTTATACATGATGAAAACAGGCCGGTCAGCTATGTCGACCTTAACCGCACAGGGGTGCCGCTGATTGAGATTGTCAGCGAGCCTGACATGAGGGATCCCGAAGAGGCGGGAGCATACCTTAAAAAATTGCGCCAGCTTGTTCGTTACCTGGGAATAAGTGATGGCAACATGGAGGAAGGGAGCCTCCGGTGCGACGCAAATATATCCCTCAGGCCCAGGGGCCAGGATGAACTTGGCGTCAAATCCGAACTCAAGAACATGAATTCCTTTCGCCATGTGCAGAAGGCCCTGGAATATGAAATAAGACGTCAGAGCGCCCTTTTAATGGATAACCGGAAGGTTGTCCAGGAAACCCGGCTGTGGGACCATGGCAGAGGCGTCACCGTAGCCATGAGAGGCAAGGAGGAGGCGCATGATTACCGGTATTTCCCCGATCCCGATCTGGTGCCGGTCAGGATTGAAGACCAATGGCTGGAATCCGTTAAAAAAAGCCTGCCTGAGCTCCCTGATATAAAAAGAGAAAGATTTGTCAGGGAATACGGCCTGCCCGCCTACGACGCGGGAGTTCTCACATCTTCCCGTTCCATGGCCGATTATTTTGAATCATGCGTAAAGGCGTTTCCCAGGCCTAAGACAGTCAGCAACTGGATAATGGTGGAACTGATCCGGCTTCTGAAGCAGGACAACAGGGAAATCAGCGCATGCCCGGTCAGCGCGGACCATCTGGCAGGACTCCTGAAGTTGCTGGAAAAAGGAACCATCAGTGGCAAAATGGCCAAGGATGTACTGGAGCAGGCATACAGCACAGGCACTTCTCCTGAAGAAATAGTGAGGGAACAAGGCCTTGCCCAGGTAAGCGATGAGGCCACGCTCAGGGCTGTTATCCAGGAGGTCATAGACGACTGTCCACAGGAAGTGGAAAAATACCGGGCAGGCAAACACAAAATTCTGGGGTTCCTGGTTGGCCAGGTAATGAAACGGACAAAGGGCAAGGCCAATCCCCAGAAGGTCAACGCCCTTTTAAGGGAGTTGCTGGGATAGAAATGGATGCCAATCAATATCAGGACCCTGTTGAGCTTTTATCCGCAAAGGGTGGTTCCTCTGTTGTGCCATTGCGATGGCAGGGCGGAAACCTTTATCTTCTGGACCAGAGGCTGCTGCCTTACGAAGAGGTCTGGCTGCAATATTCAAGGCCTGAGCAGGTAGCCTGCGCGATAACCGATCTGGTAGTCAGGGGCGCGCCGGCAATCGGCATAACAGCGGCCCTTGGCATGGTCCTGGCCGCAATGTGTCTCAAGGAAGAAAAAGAAGACCTGCTTCGGGATAAATGGCTCGGGCATGCGGAGCGGATGATCAGTGCCCGGCCTACCGCGGTCAACCTGGCCTGGGCGGTGAAGCGGATGAAGAGGGCCTTTGACGTCTTCATGGAGGAATCTTCCACCTCCGGACTTTCCGGACTTGTAAAACGTCTGGAGCGGGAGGCAATGTCTATCTGGCTTGAGGATGTCAGGGCCAATCTTACCATGGGTGAGCATGGCCAGGCACTATTTCCCGAGGAGGGCGGTGTGCTTACACACTGCAATGCGGGTGCGCTGGCTACCGGTGGCTATGGCACGGCCTTGGGGGTCATAAGGGCCGCAATTGCCAATGGTAAAAAGATACATGTGGTAGCTGACGAAACCAGGCCATGGCTTCAGGGGGCAAGGCTCACCGCGTACGAACTGGCAAAGGATCACATTCCGGTTACCCTGACAGTGGACAGCGCGTCAGGGCTTCTTATGCGAAAAGGGATGATCCGTGCGGTAATAGTTGGAGCGGACAGGATCGCGGCCAACGGTGATGTGGCCAATAAGATCGGGACCTATAATGTCGCCGAACTTGCAAGGGCCAACGGTATTCCGTTCTTTGTAGCGGCCCCTACCTCTACCCTGGACCTGGACACCCCTGGAGGAGATGAGATCCCCATAGAAGAACGTCCTCCTGAAGAAATAACTACCATAGCGGGAAAGATATTTACCGTCCCTGAGGCAAGAGTGTATAATCCCGTATTCGACATTACTCCCAACAACCTGATCTCGGCCATAATCACCGAGAAAGGTGTGCTTACACCTCCCTATGGACCAGCCATCTCAGCCTGCATGTCTTAACCATCTGATCCAGATGGTATCAAATTTTTTCGATGCCCACACGGCAGCCCTTTTGATGGCCAACCATGACAGATCTGTCCTGAGGCTCACCGCGTGGGAGACACTGAGCCCACACCTTGTGCCGGGCTGTGAGATCAAAACAGGCCAGGGATTGATTGGCTGGGTGGCAAAGGAAGGGAAAAACCTGCACGTTACAAGGTTTTCAAGAGATACGAAAACCCTTGGAATTTACAGTGAAGACGCGCACATCAAGGCCTTTCTTGCCGCGCCCCTGCCAGGCTCACGCGGCGTTATCATGGTAGACAGCAAAAACCGTTACGCCTTTCCGGAAAAGAAGCAACGCATTCTGAACAACTGCGCCCAGGTAGCCCTGGTTTTATACTCTTCCCTGGTGCATGAAGAAGAACTTAATTTCTACAGGGCATGCCACCAATGGATGACCACGGAATTCCCTGGGCCGGAATCGGCCTTAAATGGTCTTTTAAGGCTTTTGGGAATGCGGTCCGGCCTGGTCATTTTCAAACCCAATAACATTGAACGGCTTGAGATAGCGGCGTTGATCCATCCTGCCGGGACTGGCAAATTCAAAAAGGGGATGATAATAAAACAGATGAATGGGCTTGCCGCCTGGATTCTGGCGCACAAACAGGACATTTTATTAGACAGGCCAGGGGCTGATCACCACAAGTCGTTCATACTTTATCCGGATGAGCCCATTGAACGTGGATCCGTGGTTGTGGGACTTTTTCAACCGGCAAGGTGCGGTTCTTTCGCATGGATACTCACAGGGGACAAAAAAACAAGGGGGCTGCCCAAAGGCGTACTGGACCTTTTGGCAGCCAACCTGAAGGCCCGGTTTTTCCACATGGGATCTGACGTTAAGGCTCATGGGGCATGGTGTAAAACCCACAGGCCATAGCTCATAATCATGGGAGGGCAGAGGATGGTTACAAACAAAAGATCTAATTTTTTGCCTGCTGTAATTCATCACTTACCTTCCAATATTCAATATTTCCGTGTTCAAGAGTTCTTGCTGTGAAAAAGCTGAAAAAGTATATAAAACAAGATCTTGCGATGGATCTGGGTACTGCAAACACCCTTATTTATCTGCAGGATGAAGGCATAGTGCTGAATGAGCCAACGGTCATAGCCTTAAACCAGTATGGATCGATACTGAAAGTAGGCGCGGATGCCAAGGCCTATCTGGGAAAGACCCCAGAGGGCCTGAGGGCCGTGCGGCCATTAAAAGACGGTGTAATAGAAGATTTTGAGGCTGCCTCATTGCTTATTCAATCTTTTTTGTCCATGGCCAAGGAACGCAGAGGCATCCTGTCGCCTCGGGTGGTCATTTGCGTGCCTTCCAATATTACCCAGGTGGAAAAAAGATCCGTTATGGAGGCGGCAAGGGCCGCAAGGGTCAGGAAGATCTATTTACTGGAGGAGGTGATGGCCGCGGCTATTGGCGCCGGCCTCCCCATATATGAAAACCGTCCAATGATGATAGTGGATATCGGTGGGGGCACCACGGAGGTCGCGGTAATCTCCAGAGGGGCATACATATGCGCTGAAGCTATCAGGGTTGCGGGTGATGAAATGGACGAGGCGATAAGAAGGTGGTTTGTCTCTTGCCGTTCCATGGATCTCGGCATAAATACCGCGGAAAGGGTAAAGTGGACCGTGGGAGCGGCGATGGAGGATTCTTCATGGCAGGACCTTGAAATGGATGTGTATGGCAAGGACATTAGAAGCGGAATTCCCCAAAGCGTGACTGTCACGGCCAGGGATTTGATCCCTGCATTTTCAGAGCCGGTACAGGCCATCGTGGACCTCATATCAGATACCTTAAATGGATTGGACCCGGTTGTGATGAAATCAATCATGTCAGTGGGAATCACACTTACAGGAGGCGGTTCACAGCTGAGAGGGCTTGCTGATCTACTGGGGCAGGCTGTGGGCACCAGCGTTCATATGGCAGAAGAACCTCTGACCAGTGTGGTTAAAGGAGCGGGCAAGACAGTCCAGGATTTCAAGAAATACAAAAACGTATTTATTAACTAAACCTTCATGCTAAGTGGTGTTTCGCACCCCGGAGCATGAAAATGTTGAATGATAAATGGTGAATTGTAAATTGCGGCAAACAAATTTTTATTAAATTCAGAAGGATATAATAACTTAACACCTTAACTTAACATTCAGGATTTACCATTTAACATTGTATTTTCAATGCGCTTCTGGGAACATTTTGTTTTTTGTCCATGTACGTCCTTGTGTATTAATGACCAATCAAAAAATGCATTCTGGAATAAATCATGAGAAGACTTGATCTATATCTTGCCGGGGTTAAAGACGCCAGGTGCAGAAAATATCTCTCAGTGGCAGGCGCTGCCGCCTTGAAGGCAGGGGGCGTGCTGAAGGGCCTTTACGGGCAGCCTCATCAAATCAGGCACAAGGGAGAGATAGACCTGGTTACTGAGGCAGACGTCGCCTCTGAGAAAACAGTGATAGAAATCTGTTCACAGGGGCTTCCAGAGGCGGAAATACTGGCCGAAGAATCAAATTCTGACTCTGACTATGCGGGTGTGCCCGGCAATCTGACATGGATTGTTGATCCTTTGGACGGCACCACCAATTTTGCCCACGGGTTTCCGTGGTTCTGTGTATCCATTGCCCTGGCAGCCCGGGGCAAAATCGTGGCAGGGGTAATATATGCCCCGGTTTTTGATGATTTTTTTTGCGCCTGCCGGGGTTACGGGGCATGTCTTAATGGTGCCCCGATAAATGTTTCAGAAGAATCCGGGCTCTCCGGATCCCTTGTGGCAACGGGTTTTCCATATGACATCCACAGGCATCCCCGGCCGGTGATGCGGGCACTTGAAGCCATGATAGTAAAGGCCCAGGGCATAAGGAGGGCAGGGGCCGCCGCCATGGACCTGGCATATGTTGCCTGCGGCAGGCTTGATGGTTTCTGGGAAATAAAACTCAAGCCATGGGACACGGCGGCAGGCCAGCTTCTGGTGGAAGAGGCTGGAGGCAAGGTTACAGACCTAAGCGGCCGGAATTACAATCCTTTTATCCCTGAAATCCTGGCATCCAACGGGAAAATCCACGCCGCGATGACAGACGCATTGCGACCTTTCAGCTCAGCACACATGCAAGGTGAAGTCAGATGAGCACTTACGAGGAAATTACGTGTCCTGCCTGTGGACACAAAATAAAGCGGTATTCAAACCCGATTCCCACGGTAGATATCATAATCGAGGTAAAAGACGGCATCGTTCTGATTCTGAGGAAAAATCCACCTCATGGATGGGCCATACCAGGCGGTTTTGTAGACTATGGGGAGAATCTTGAACAGGCAGCCCGTCGGGAGGCCAAAGAGGAAACAGGCCTGGACGTGGAACTTGTCTGTCAGCTTGGCACCTATTCCGATCCTTCCAGGGATCCACGTCATCATACGATAAGCACGGTATTTGTGGCATCTGCCAGGGGAGTCCCCAGGGGAGGCGATGACGCGCTGAAGGCAAAGGCATTCAGCCTTGATCAGATCCCCAGGAATTTAACCTTTGATCACGGCAAAATTCTCAGGGATTATATGGAATTCAAACAAGGGAAAAGAGGAGCCTGCGGACCGCAGGGATAAAATCACCTATCCTTTCCTATTGCTCCGTGCACGACTACCCTGTTGCCTCCGGTTTTTTTGGCAGCATACATGGCGTCATCGGCCTGGTGGACCAGACGGTTCAGTTTATCCCTTAATTTTTCAGAGGTGTTCTCAAATTTGGCAATCCCTATGCTCAGGGATGTGCCAGCCACGTTGCTGAGACCATGATATTTTTTCCTTATACGTTCCGCAATCTGTTCAACCTGGTCATCCGTTGCCTGCGGGACAATCACCGTAAATTCATCCCCCCCGTATCTGAAGGGTGTGTCCACATGATGCCTGGTGGAACTGGTCAACACCCCGGCCATAACCTTCAGGACCTTGTCACCTTCCGTATGGCCCAGAGTGTCGTTTACTTCCTTGAAATTGTCCAGATCAATCATAAGCAGGAAAAGTGGGTAATTCTGCCTTGAGGCCCTCTCTGCCTCCTCTTCCAGGCGCTGCTCAAAAAAACGTCTGTTGTAAAGATCGGTCAACGGATCCCTTACAGACAGGCGACGCAACATGGATCTTAAGGCCCTTTCTCGGATTATTCTGTTGAGCTTTGCCTCGAATTCATCCAGATTAAAGGGTTTTTTAATAAAATCACTCGCTCCTGCCCCGATTACATCAGTATAGGTGAACTCTCTGCCATAGCCGGTCATGACAAGGATATCCGTGTTAGGCCACTTTTTTTTGACCTTTTTCATAAGGCTCATTCCATCAAGCCTGGGCATTATCAAATCGGTTACAAGAATGGTACAGGGAGCCTGCTCCAGAAGGGACATGGCCTCTTTGCCATCTGCGGCACTCCGGTATCTGTACCCCAGCCTCGTACAGAACTCCTTCAGCAAGGCAAGTATGGTTGGATCATCATCCACGATGAGAAGACGCTGGGATTCGATAAGAGGTATCTCCAATGACTGCATGTATTTTTTTTCAGATAAATTGTTTTTATCAAACGGACACATAAAAAACCAACCGGACATCTAAGCCGTTAAGACATTCGCAGGGCTTGCCCTGACGGCCGTTCTATAAATCATAAAATGGAATTATAGGCACATTCAATCTATTTTAATAATATACAGACAGTTATTATATCTCAAGCTAAAATCTTCCCGGCGCATCTCCATAAGTGTCAAAAAAATGTCACAAATTATTTGACAGGGTCCAAACGTCTAATTACTTATTATTATGTGTATGAATCTAAAGCCAGATCATGTATTTTAAATGCCAAACAACATTTATTTTGATGAGGCGCATCTTTTACCGTTAAAATATAACACTGAATGGTAATTTCTGAATATTAAATTAAGGTGCCAAGTTGTTATCTCTTTCTGAATTTAATAAAAACTTATTTACCGCAATTTGCAATTCAACTTTTATCATTCAACATTTTCATGCTCTGGGATGGAAACATCGCCTGGCATGAATGCCTGGGGGGGGGAAAAAAATCATGTTAAACGAGTCTATCTTGGTGGTAGACGATGCCCCTGATATCAGGGCTGGCATGGCCGAAATATTAAAAAATGCCGGTTACCATGTTGATACTGCATCTGATGGCCAGGAGGCCATAGAAAAGCTGGACGACCGTTTTTTCGACGTAGTTCTCACCGACCTCGCAATGCCAAGGAAAAACGGCATGGATGTGCTCAATTTCCTGAAAAAACATTCTCCAGAATCGGTCTGCATTATCATTACTGGATACGGTACCATAAAAGGCGCAGTGGACGCCATGAAGAAAGGGGCCTTTGATTATCTTACCAAGCCCGTAAAGGCGGAAGAGGTCCTTATAGTGATCCAGAAGGCGCTGGATGTCAGACAGCTCAAAAGGGAAAACCTGTCTCTCAAGCAGGAATTGATACATATCTATGGCTTTGACCGTATCGTCGGCAAAAGCAAGGCCATGCAAAAGGTCTTTCAACTTATAGAAAAGGTCGCATCCACTGACAGCACGGTTCTGATTACAGGGGAAAGCGGTACGGGCAAGGAACTTATTGCTCATGCCATCCATTTTGCGAGCAACCGTAAGGACAGGCCGTTTGTTCCGGTTAATTGCGCAGCCATTCCCGAAGAACTCCTGGAAAGCGAGATCTTCGGACATGAAAAAGGCGCCTTTACCCACGCCATCAAGACCAGGATCGGCAGATTTGAACTGGCGGACAAGGGCACTATTTTTCTTGATGAAATAGGGGAAATGAGTCCTGCCCTGCAGGTAAAACTACTGAGGGTTCTCCAGGAACGCAAATTTGAAAGGGTCGGTGGAGTCAAAACCATCCGGGTAGACATCAGGGTTATCGCGGCCACAAATGTTGATCTCGAAAAGGCCGTGAGGGAGAACCGTTTCAGAGAAGATCTCTACTACCGGCTGAACGTGATTCCGATTCATATACCTCCCCTGCGCGAAAGACGTTCCGACATTCCACTTCTGATAAAGCACTTTATGAAAAAGTTTTGTGCGGACAAACGTACACTTGTACAGGACATTGATCAGGAGGCGATGGAATGCATGACGTCATATGCATGGCCAGGGAATGTCCGGGAGCTGGAAAATATTATTGAGAGAATGGCAATACTTGCTAATGGTCCGACCATCACAATAGACGATCTGCCGGAAAGAATCGTGGGGAAGCGAAGAGGTGGCGGTTATGCGCTGGCAGGAGACATTCAAAACCTGGCCATGCTTGCCGAAGAGGGTTTTTCTCTCAGTTCCGCAGTAGAGCAATTCGAGAAAACCCTGATTCTCCAAGCGCTTGATAAAACAGGCTGGGTTAAAAATCGTGCGGCCAAACTGCTAAAAATGAACAGAACCACTCTGATAGAAAAGATGAAAAAACAAAAACTTATGACCCCTAAAAAGAAATCGGCCAAGGGTACTGACAAAAAAGCGGTATCTACAGTAAATTAGAGGAAATTAAAGGAAAGATCTGCTGTCCGGGGCGACGGTGCCCCGACAAAAAATATGCGAAAACAGGAGATTTAGAAGGCCAGACATGAATTTGATCAAAGGAAAAATATTTTGCAGTGCCTTTTTAAATGTCATTATTTTGACAATATTACTTTCCGGTGCGACAATGCAATGTTCTGCCGCTTCCCGTGTGTCAGCAATTGCCGTGTTGCCGCTTCAATCCGAACTTGGAGCCCAAAAAGACTACATTGGTGCGGCCGCGGGACAAATCCTTATCAGTAGGCTTGCGGCTCTTGGTATCAGGACCGTGGATCCCCTCACGGTCCGGAACGCATTGAAAAAAAACCATTTTGATCTGTCTTCACTTTCCAGCGAATTAGGGGGGGCCTGTATTGTGTCGGGCCGTGTTGCCAGTGCCGGGGAATATATGCAGATTTTTCTTTCCCTGTTATGTCCTCAAAACGGCAGGACAATAAAAATTCATTCCAGACCGATAAAGGAAAAACAGATGCCGACTGAGCTGGGTTCCCTGGCAGACAGGATAAAATTATTGACAGAATCAGTCGATATCACCACCGGAAAGGCAGATAAATCGTTGTCTGATAACAAGCAGGCTAAGGAATTGGCCCGGCTCAAACCCGAATCTCATGCCGACATCAGGGCCAGCGCTGGATCCTCGCATACTAAATCAGAAAACACGGAACAGAAACAACATCACCAGGCTCAATCAAACCAGGATGAATACGACGAGGGAGACAATCTTCTTCCAGACTACCCTGTTCCGGTAGATGAAGATATCCCCCAAAAGGCAGAGGTGAAAGATGAATCCGGCACGGCCAAGAAACAGAGCTCGCAGAAAAACGTGGCTGATTCTGAGGACAGGGGCGCTTCGGGACTGGATAACAATGGAAGGAGCTGGCTTTACTGGCTGATGCCATGGAAAAGCAATCATGTGAAGACAGGTCAGAAAATGACCGCCCTTACCCCGAAGCTGCCTTATCCGCCCCCAGGCGTCACGGATACGCAGTCCGGGCGGTCCGGGGATATGGGATCAGACAGGGTAAATCCCCGGGACAGGCAAGGCGCATCTCCAGACCAGGGCGCCGTAAATTCCATCCCGAAAGACATCCCCGCTGAAGGTCCGATATGGCAGTGGCGATAATAAAGTTATCCCGCTTTGTTTCCTGCCGGTTGTTACGTTATGTTTCAAGCATTGCGTCACCCGGCAGGTCCACGTATTCATGGGGCACCACATCCCAATCCTATTTTCCGGACGGCCTTCCCGATAGCTTAACACGTACACGACGGAGGGTTTCGTTCCTGTAGACAGATAGTGTGATCGTATCTCCAGGATACATGCGTCTTAACTGTGACAGGACCTCAATATCCGAACGTACGTTTTTGCCATTCACCGCAACGATGATATCCCCGCCCGCATAATAAATCTGATTTCCAAGACATACCTTGCGGCTGGCCGCACGTAGCCCTGCCTTTGCTCCCGGACCATTTCTGGCAAGGTTCGTTACCATGGCCCCATGATCCACAGGAAGTCCCAAGATTCTTGCCAGTGAAGGAGTTACTGGTTGGAGGGTCACGCCCATCCACGGCCGCTCCACGCTGCCCCTGGATATAATCTGGGAGGCAATCCAGATTACCGTGTCTGATGAAATGGCGAAACCGATACCAGGGACAGGGCCTTCGGGAAGGAACAGAGCCGTGTTCATGCCTATGGCCCTGCCGGATAAATCAACAAGGGGGCCTCCCCGCCATGATTTCTGAACCGGGATATTGGTCTGGATAACCATGTCCACCGCATAGCCTGAAGGGGTAAGAACAGAGGGACGTATAGCGCTGATGATCCCCTGAGCTACTACAAATCCCCTGGTAAAAGGGCTTGCCAGTGATAACACCTTGCGGCCCGGTTTCAGTGTGTCAAAGGTACCCATGGCCATTGGATCAAGTGATTGCAATTCATCTTTCGGGGCCTGGATCTGCAATATGGCAATACCAGTCTCCGGATCCGTTCCCAAAAACTTGGCAGGCCAGCGATTGCCATTGAATAAAATCACTTCCACCGCATGCGGATCAGAAATTATCTCCATCGTCGTAGCTACATGCCCGTCTCCGTCGATAATAAATCCAGATCCCATTCCCGCGGGCTGCACCGGGCGGGAGAGATCCTGCGGGGTGATAGTGGTACTCACAACACCTACAACCCCCCTGCATATCCTGGAACAAAGGGCGGTGACGGTGGACTTGCTCCAGGCGCAGGAAAAGCCGGAAGCAACCAGGATAATGCCTGCGGCCGCCATGAACAGACAGAAAATCCGTCCTGCAGGTTCCTGAAATTTCATTGCACACCTCCCCCTGCCAGCAGGATTGCCACGATTCCTGCCAGAACAAGACGATAGGATACAAAGGGATAAAAGGTATGCCTTACCAGGAATTTCATTAAAAAGGCAATGGCAAGATAGCCTGAGATGCAGGCGGCCAGAAAACCCCAGAGATAACTGGCATCCAGGCCTGAAAAACCGTGCCTGAAGAGCTTTAACCCCTCATAAAAACCGGCTCCTGCTATAATGGGCGCTGAAAGCAGGAAGGAAAACTTGGCTGCGGCCTGCCTTTCCATGCCAAGGAACAGGGCCGCGGTCATGGTAATCCCGCTCCTGGACACTCCTGGTACAACGGCGAGGGCCTGGGCGCAGCCTACAACGAGCGCGTCCCTGACCCCGATGCGCTCAAAGGTTCTGTTCTGCCTTGACATGCGTTCCGCGGCAAAAAGAAGCAGAGCAACGCCTGACAGGGTGCTTACCACCACCCAGGGCGATCTCAGCACTGTGGAGACAATGTCTTCCAGGAAAAAACCAAAAATGGCGCCGGGTATTGTGCCAAGTATCAACAGAAACAAAAGCCTTGCGTCCCTTTGATTAACAAGGGAACCCGCCATTGCCTTCCAATCCTCACGGAAATAATACAGTACGGCCAAGAGGGTCCCCATGTGTAGCGTCACATCAAATACGATTGAAACATCCTTAAGGCCCAGGAAATATTCCGCCAGGATCAGATGCCCTGAACTGGACACAGGCAAAAATTCCGTAGCCCCCTGAAGGATTCCAAGCATGACTGCGTCAACAGGATTCATAATCATGATTGATATTGCCACCCCACACCTTTACATTATAGAGAATATTAATGGTTATGCCTTAAATTTTCATGCAAGGTGGTGCTTCGCATCCCTGAACATGAAAGCAGGCTCAACGCCCAAAGGTATAAGGCAAAAAATAATATCTTTAATCTCTTACTTTGGGCCTTGAGCTTTCAGCTTTGAGCTTTTTCAGATAAAAATTGTATTTTTGAAACCTTTCAACAATAAACCAGGCAAAAAGTTTACTCAATAGCTATGACAATTAAAAAGAAAGACCTCGGAAGACTTATTATGGCAGGTTTACCTGCACGGACACTGACCAGGGATATCCGGGAGTTCATCCTGGAAAATGGACTTTGCAATTTCGTCCTGTTTAAACGTAATGTGGACAAGGGGATTGAACAGGCCAGGGCACTATGCCAGGATATTAAAGACCTGTGCCAGGAGGCAGGCCTTCCTTTTCCTGTAATTGCAACGGATCAGGAGGGAGGAACAGTACAGAGGCTCGCGCCTCCCCACTGGCCTTCTATACCGGGAAACATGCAGGTCGCGAAGGCGATGGACCCCTTAAAAGCGGTGGATGAACAGGTGGATGAGGTGGTGCAGAGCCTGAAGTCAATAGGGGTATCCCTGAACCTTGCCCCTGTCCTTGACGTAGGCCCGGCAAACACAGGGGTTCTCAAGGGACGCACATATGGACAGGATCCCAGGATGGTATCCTACCTTGGACTTGCATATATACGGAAACTCCAGTTCATGGGCATCGGGGCAACGGCAAAACATTTTCCCGGTATCGGCAGGGTTGAGCAGGACCCCCATGTAAAAAGGCCTGTAATACATGCCGATGCCAGGACAATCTTCAGGGAACTTATGCCTTTTGAATATGCCATTGAGATGTCAGTCCAGGCCATAATGACCTCCCATGTGATATATACAGACCTTGATCCGGACAACCCAGCTACCTTTTCAAGGGCTATTGTCACAGATCTCCTGAGGGGGAAAATGGCTTACAAAGGGGTGGCCATGACAGATGACCTTGAGATGGGGGGCATCACCGCTTACGGTGAAACAGGGGAGGCTTCCGTGAGGGCACTGGAGGCCGGACATGATCTCCTGTTGATATGTAACGATCCTGAACGGGTGACAGAGGCAGTGGATTCGATCCATAAGGCTGTCATGCAGGGAAGGCTTGCCACGCAGGAGATAGAACTTCACCTTAATCGTGTGGAGCGAATGCGAAATCATCTGGCCTCCACAAATCATTGATCACACAAGACCAGATACGAAGACTGCTGTTCACAAAAATTCATACTATGGATCAAGATGCGCAGTTTTCTGCTTCTTGCCCTTCCAGTTGGCATTGTGGCCGGTCTTGGATCTGTTGTCTATACCCTGCAGGATCTGTCGCATGTGGTATTCCTGGACCACATGGCAGGTTACAGGCCCACGGGGCAAGGTGGAAAACATCCACTGTTTCATGCCTCGTCCAATCCCTTTGTAAGATGGATGCTCATAGTGGTGCCTACAATTGGAGGCATTCTCTCTGTATGGCTTATCTACACATTTACCCCCGAAGGACATGGGACAGGTGCGGCCATAGAGGCATATCATTTCAACTGGATGATCATACAGGACGGAATGCCACCTATCAGGATAATCGCCTCTGCACTCACCATTGGTTCGGGCGGCTCAGGAGGCCTATAGGAGCCAATCGCCCAGATCGGAGCGGTCGTTGGATCCATAATATCACGTTCGCTTGGCCTCTGGGAACATGAAAGATTGCGTCCTGAATAACAGTAGGCAGATCTCAGGGGAAACAATCCCTACCTAATGCCTCTGTTTTTTCCAGAGGGCATTGAGGTCGGAAATCATGCCCTGGATGAGAAGGTTGTCGCCAAGGGCCTGTCTTTTTACGTGGTGGAGCCTGCAGGCATGGTCCAGTGTGCCGGCTCCCATGCCTCCGATGCCGGGTCTCGCATCCAGCCCGCCGATTACCATGGGCGCGTAAAAGAAAAGCGCTTCGTCCACAAGGCGCTGATCCCAGAAAGAGCCGTGAACCGTGGCGCCTCCTTCCACAAGAATTGACTGTATCCCCATGTCGCCAAGACTTGACAGAAGTGCCCTGAGGTCTATCCCCCCGGAGGAACCGTCTGCCGGAAGCAGCAGGATGGATGCGCCGGCTGCCTCAAATCTGCGTATCCTGTCGGCAGATGCTTTTCCCCTGACTCCCACCAGCAGTGTGGGGGCATGAGGGTTGTCGGCACTCCTGAGCCATTCTTCCATGGACACAGAAGATTCCTTCACCACCTTGCTGTCAAGAGGACTGGACAGGGAACTGTCGAGAATCACGCGCAGAGGATCCCTGGCCGTGCCACGCGGCAATCTGCATGTCAGCGAAGGATCATCTGCCAGAACCGTCCCCTTCCCCACCAGAATGGCGTCGCATATGTGTCGCATGCGGTGACCGTAGGCCCTGGACCGCCGATTGGTAATCCACTGGGAATGACCGGTACGGGTGGCGGTTCGGCCATCAAGACTCATGGCGACCTTGCTTATTATCCACGGGAGCCCGGTTGTAAGGTGTTTGGCAAAAGGGGCGATAATTTTTCTGCATTCATATTCAAGGCATCCAGACTTCACGGAAAGGCCCCTGGACCGAAGAAACCCGATCCCTCCGCCATCGACCCTGGGATTCGGATCAACAGTGCCAACGACCACGCGGCTGATTCCCGCTTTCAGTATGGCGCGGGTGCATGGCGGGGTGCGTCCTGTATGATTGCACGGCTCAAGTGTGACATAGATCGTGGCATTTTGGGCCCTAATGCCAGCGGCGTTCAAGGCATGAACCTCTGCGTGAGGGGTGCCGGCCTTCATGTGCCAGCCCTCCCCGACTATACGGCCATCCCTGACAACTACCGCTCCAACTGCGGGATTCGGCCTGGTAGCCCCAAGCCCCTTGCGGGCAAGGGCAAGGGCACGGCGCATGAATTTAATGTCATCCCCTGCCCACATCATCCTGTTTGCCTGAAGATGAATCATTCAGTATTTCAAGCAGTTGAGCCATAAATTCTTTCAGATCCTTGAACTGCTTGTATACCGAGGCAAAACGGACATAGGCCACATCATCCCATTCCCTGAGCTGGGCCATTACCTTCTCTCCGATAAACCGACCGGTTATTTCTCTGTCACCCCGGTCCTGAATCTCTTTTTCCAGGGAATTTACAAAGGATTCAACCTGATCCATGCTTATCGGGCGTTTCTCGCATGCCTTGAGAATGCCTTCTATAACCTTTTTCCTGTCAAACGGTTCACGTCTGCCGTCCTTTTTTACCACCATTGGCTGAAATTCTTCCACCCGCTCATAGGTGGTAAATCTCTCACCGCATTTCAGACATTCGCGGCGGCGCCGGATGGCCCTGCCGTCTTTGCTTGCCCTCGAATCCACTACCTTGCTGTCCGCAGATGAGCAAAAAGGGCATCTCATGACATTTCATCCTTTGTGTGGAATACAATGTCCGTGGTGCATGCCCTGAGATCTATGTCTGCCTCCCTGAGCATTCCCATTGAAAGCTCATCAGGATACCCTTCCTGGTATCTGATGGATACGACCCCTGCGTTAATAAGCATTTTTGTGCATATTACGCATGGCAGATTGGTGCAATAAAGGGTAGATCCGGCTACCGGAACACCATGCTGGGCTGCCTGAATCAATACGTTCTGTTCCGCGTGCAGTGCACGGCAGAGTTCATGGCGCTGACCTGATGGCACATGCATTTCTTCACGAAGGCACCCAAGTTCAAGACAGTGTTTGAGACCGGCAGGCGCGCCGTTATATCCGGTGGCAAGAATCCTGTGATCCTTTACCAGTACAGCGCCCACCTTTCTCCGCAGGCAGGTAGATCGAAGGGCCACCAGATGGGCAATGGACATAAAGTAGGAATCCCATGATGGCCTGCTGTTATTCCCGCGCGCCTCCATTAGTCCATTGGCCCTCCGGAACCGTATGTGCAAGCCCTGAGCTTTTCTCGTATCTGGCAAGCCGGGCCTGGTAAAGGGGATACCTGTTGCATATATCCAGAACCTTTAACCTGATTTCTCTGATTCTTTTATCATCATCAGGATGGGTCAGAAGTTCTGCTATGTAATTGCCGATCTCCTGCATGTCCGCTGGCCCCAGGCCCCTTGTGGTCACAGCAGGGGTGCCAATGCGTATTCCGCTGGTAACCCTGGGCGGCCTGGTGTCAAAGGGGATGGCATTTTTGTTTACTGTAATGCCGGCCTTCTCCAAAACATTTTCCGCCTCGGCTCCAGTGACGCCTTTGTCAGACAGGTCCAGCAGGACAAGATGATTATCAGTTCCGCCTGAAACCAGACGAAAACCTTTTTCATGGAGTACTCGTGCAAGTTCCTGCGCGTTCGCAACAATGCGCTGCTGATAAAATTTGAATTCGCTCCCAAGGGCCTCTTTAAAGGCAACCGCCTTTGCGGCTATCACATGCATGAGTGGCCCACCCTGAATACCAGGGAAAATCTGGCTGTTAAGAAGGCGCCCGTATTTTTCTCTGGAGAGGATGATGCCACCTCTGGGCCCGCGCAGGGTTTTGTGTGTGGTGGAGGTGATGAAATGGGCAAAAGGCACCGGGGATGGATGAATGCCCGCGGCTACAAGCCCCGCGATGTGGGCCATATCCACCATGAGATAGGCGCCTACCTCCTCGGCGATGGCCCCAAAGGAGGCAAAATCAATGGTGCGGGGATAGGCGCTGGCCCCGGCAACTATCATCTTTGGCCTGTGTTTTCTGGCAAGATCTGCCACCTCGGCCATATCGATGGTTTCCGATTCCCTGCTCACTCCGTAATGAACAATATTGAAAAAACGGCCGGAGAAACTCACGGATGCCCCGTGGGACAGGTGCCCGCCGTGTGCGAGATTCATGGAAAGAATCGTATCTCCTGGATCAAGGGTGGCGAAATAGACCGCCATGTTGGCCTGGCTGCCGGAATGGGGTTGAACATTTGCGTATTCCGAACCAAACAGTGTGTTAAGGCGGTCCACCGCAAGCTGCTCTACTACATCCATATTCTCGCAGCCACCGTAGTAGCGTCTTCCGGGATATCCCTCGGCATATTTGTTCATGAAGACACTGCCTTCTGCCTCAAGAACCGCTTCACTGACAAAATTTTCTGATGCAATCATCTCAAGCTGGGTGGTCTGTCTTTCAATTTCGGCCCGTAAGGCGCCAAAGACCTCGGGATCCACATCGCTAAGGTAAAACACTTTTAATCTCCATCCATCATGCTTATTCTTCTCAGGTGCCTTCCGCCATCAAACGGAGTGGTAAGCCATACCTTTACCATTTCTTCCGCAAGACCAGGGCCGATGACCCTTCCTCCCATGCAAAGTATGTTTGCGTCATTGTGCCGGCGGCTCATTTTTGCGGTAAATAGCTCGTGGCACAGGGCGGCTCTTATGCCGGAAACCCTGTTGGCCGTCATGGAAACGCCGATTCCAGTGCCACAGATGAGGATCCCCCTGTCGCAGCCGCCCGAGGCCACCAGATGAGCAACTTCCCTGGCCTGTACAGGATAATCCACGGATTCCGTGGAGTAACAGCCCACATCCCGGACCTCGTGGCCAAGGTCCGCGAGGAGAGAGCGAATTCTCTCCTTCAGCTCGAATCCCCCATGATCTGAACCTATCGCTATTTTCATCCGAATGCCCTTTTACGAAAATTTACGGAATATCAACACGGCATTGGTGCCGCCAAAACCAAAGGAATTTGACATGACGGTAGTCAGGTCCTTTTTCCTTGCCTTATTGGGTACGTAATCCAGATCACACCCCGGATCCGGATTCTCATAATTGATAGTGGGCGGCATTATGCCGTCTTCCAGTGCCTTGATACAGAAAACCGCTTCTATGCCGCCAGCGCCACCCAGGAGATGGCCGGTCATGGACTTTGTCGAGCTGACGGGAATTTGCCTGGCTCTTTCTTTGAAAACGGTCTTTATCGCCTTTGTTTCGCAGGAATCGTTGAGAGGCGTACTGGTGCCGTGGGCGTTTATATAGTCGATTTCCCGGTAGGTGATGCCGGCATCCTCCAGCGCCATGGCCATACAACGCGCAGCCCCCTCGCCGTCATCCGGCGGGGCGGTCATGTGATATGCATCCCCGGTGAGACCGTAGCCTTTTATCTCCCCCCTTATGCGAGCTCCTCTTGTCTGGGCGTGCTCCAGGGACTCAATAATCAGGATGCCGGAACCTTCTCCGATGATGAAGCCGTCACGGTCCCTTTCAAAGGGTCTGGATGCCTTTTCCGGTTGGTCATTTCTCAGAGAAAGGGCCTTGAGCGCTGAAAATCCGGACAGGGCCAGGGGAGTTATCACCGACTCGGAACCACCGCATATCATCACATCGGCCACACCCCACTGGACCAGTTTGAATGCCTCGCCTATGGCATGAGTCCCGGCCGCACAGGCCGTACAGACCACAAGATTCGGGCCCTTGGCGCCGAACATGATGGATATGTGGCCTGATGCCATGTTGGGAATGGCCATGGGAATAAAAAAGGGGCTGACCCTTTTGGGGCCTTTCTGTACCAGAATGTCCCTGTAATGTTCAATGGTACCAAGGCCTCCAAGACCACAACCCGTGTATATCCCCACCCTGTCGGCCATATCATCGGTAATCTCAAGCCCCGCGTCGTCAAGGGCCATCCGGGTTGCGGCCACAGCCAGATGCACAAAGGGATCCAGGCGCCTTACCATCTTCGGAGGCATGAAGTCCGAGGGATTGAAGCCTTTTACCTCGGCCGCAATACGGCATGGGTATCCGGATGCATCAAATTTGGTCACAGGGCCGATTCCTGATCTGCCCGCGACAATGTTTTTCCAGCTCTCATCTACCCCCACACCCAGGGGGGAAACAAGACCGATGCCGGTGACTACCACTCTTCTCTTTTCTGTTTTTGAAATCGACATAGTCCTGGTTTCTGCGATCGCGTCCAAGTAGTTTACTTGCCGGCCCTTTCTTTTATGTAGTTGATGGCATCCTGAACGGTCTGCATCTTCTCGCTCTCCTCATCAGCGATTTCAACGCCGTATTCCTCTTCCATGGCCATTACCAGCTCGACGAGATCCAGCGAATCCGCTCCAAGGTCATCCACAAAAGACGCCTCAGGAACCACCTTTTCCTTAGGTACACTCAACTGACTCGCTATAATATCAACCATTTTGGATTCTACGCTCATGTTTTCCTCCTGTTATTAATGATATATTAACTGCATAATAAACCACCGTTCACATGAAGCACGTGTCCGGTGATGTATGACGCATGCTCCGAGGCCAGAAAGGCCACGGCGTCCGCCACCTCTTCAGGCCTGCCGAGCCGACCGGAAGGTATCTGGCCCAGAAGCTGGTCCTTTACCTTTTCCGGCAGCACGGCCGTCATGTCCGTTTCAATGAATCCCGGAGCCACAACATTGGCCGTGATCCCCCTTGGAGCCACCTCTCTCGCCAGGGCCCTGGTGAAGCCCTCAATCCCCGCCTTGGCTGCCGCATAGTTACACTGGCCGGCATTACCCATGGAGCCTACTACCGATCCAATATTTATGATCCTGCCCCATCGCTGTTTCAGCATATTCATGAGGACAGGCTGTGTACAGTTATATATCCCTTTCAGATTTACGGACATAACCCTGTCCCAGTGTTCTTCCTTCATGCGAGCCAGAAGGCCGTCTCTGGTGATACCCGCATTGTTGACCAATATATGGATGGCCCCCTGTTCCTTGATCAGTCCCTTAAGGGCCTTGGCACTGGCATCCCTGTCTGACACGTCAAAGGGAAGAAGGGATGCCTGTCCCCCCTCCCGGATAATTTCATCCACCACGTCCCGGGCCGCGTTCTCATTGCTCACGTAATTTATAAAAACCCTGGCTCCAAGTCCGGCAAGCCTTCTGGAAATTGCCCTGCCAATTCCCCTGGAACCTCCGGTTACCACCGCGATCCTGTCTTTCAAGCCTTGATTGCAACACATAATCCCTGAACCCGGCCTTTCTCTCTCCCGCGCCTCAGCAACGGCGCTCCTTTATACTTTTAATCAAAAGAGGAAGAATCTGTTTGACATCTCCCACAATCCCGTATGTTGCCATGTCAAAAATGGGTGCGTTCGGATCCTTGTTTACCGCCACAATAATCTCTGAGGCCCTTATGCCTACCGTGTGATGGATAGCTCCGGACACACCAAGTCCTATGTAGAGCTTCGGGGATATGGTCACCCCGGTCTGGCCGATCTGAAAGTTTTCAGAGGCCCATCCGGCATCCACCACCGGGCGGGTCGCGCCTATACATCCCCCGAGAAGGCTGGCAAGCTCCTGCGCCATGTTTACATATTCCTCGGATTCAACGCCCCTGCCAATGGTTACAACGACATCGCTCTGGCAAATGTCCGGACCCTGAATCTCTTCATGAATGGATTCAAGTACCCGGATTCCACTGCTCAAAAGGTCCTGACCCGGTTCGTAACGCGTAATGCTGCCTTTTCTGGATCTGTCTTCAGGCAGAGGCTTCAGTACATGAGGCCTTACGGTAGCCATCTGGGGCCTGTGAGCCGGGCAGACAATACCTGCCATGAGATTGCCGCCAAAGGTCGGCCTTGTCTGGACGAGGACGTTGTTTTCGTTTATGTCCAGGCCCATGCAATCCGCCGTAAGTCCTGTTTCCAGCATGGTCGCCACCCTGGGGATGTAGGCTCGTCCGGTAGTGGTTGATGGGGCCAGTATTATCTCCGGTCTGTCCAGCCTCGCAAGGGCGGCTATTACGTCTCCATAAACCTGATCCCTGAAATCAGCCAGCTCCGGATGGTCCAGTACCAGTACCCGGTCAGCGCCCCGGGAAACCGCGTCCTGTATCTGGTCTTCCGGAAGGCCGTGGCCCAGCAGTACGCAGGCCAGATCCACCCCAAGCCGGTCTGAAAGCTCCCTGCCCTTGGACAGAAGTTCCGCGGTTACGGCGGGAAATTCTCCCTGTGCGGGTTCTGAAATCACCCAGACTCCCTTCCACGCATTCAGATCCCTGGGGTCAGGGGGTGAAGCGGTATCCTTGGAAAGCACTATCTGAGACATCTTATATTACCCCTGCCTCTTTCAGCCGTTCCATGAGAGTGCCAACCTGTTCCTCAGGGCTGCCTGAAAGGATCTCCCGCCTGGCTTCGAAAGAGGGAATCCATGTAGACTTGACCCTCGTGGGCGAACCCTTGAGCCCCGTACGTTCAGGATCTGCCCCAAGGTCTTCGAGGCCCCATACGGGTACCGTTGTCTTTTTGGCCCGCATTTTACCCCTGAGTGACGGGACCCTCGGGTCGTTTAAGGAGGGATGAACGGTTATAAGCGCGGGCAATCTGAGCTCCAGCAGGTCGCGGCCGTTATCAGTCATTCTTGTAAGCTGGAGCAGACCTTCTGACACGTTTGGCCCAATTTCTGAGACACATGTTACGCTGGGGACATTAAGCCTGGCGGCAAGGCCCGGACCTACCTGGGCCGTATCGCCGTCAACAGCCTGCTTACCACAGATAACAAGGTCAAAGGAGCCGATTTTTTTTATGGCTTTCGCCAGGACATAGGTGGTAGCCAGGGTATCCGCGCCGGCAAAGGCACGGTCTGAAAGCAGGACCACGTCGTCCACCCCAAGGCTTATGGCATCCCGCAGCGCCTGCTCCGCCTGGGGAGGCCCCATGGTGACAGCCGTTATCCTGGCGCCAAGGCTGTCTTTCAGGGTAAGGGCCGCCTCTATGGCATGAAGGTCAGGCGGATTTATTATCGCGCCAACACCTTCCCTTATAAGGATGCCCTTTTCTGAATCAAATTTGATGGCCTCTGTGTCAGGGACCTGTTTTATGCATACAATTATGTTCATGCCGTTTCCGTAAGGGCTACTTTTTGGCGTATTCGCTGTTTAACGCCTTGCCTATGACATTGCGCAAAATCTGGCTTGTGCCCTCGTAGATCTGGAGAACCTTGGCGTCTCTCATCATTTTTTCCACGGGACATTCCTTCATGTAACCGTAACCGCCCATGATCTGCACCGCGTCCACGGCAACCTTCATGGCCGTTTCCGTTGGAAAAAGCTTGGCCATGGCGGCAATCTTGGAGATGTTTTTAGATCCTGAATCAATGGTGCGGGCAACGGAGTAAATCAGTGCCCTGGAGGCCTCTATTTCGGTTGCCATGTCGGCCAGCATGTGCTGGATGGCCTGAAAAGAGATTATGGGCTGCCCGAACTGAACTCTCTGCCTGGCATACCTGGCCGCTTCATCCAGCGCCGCCTGGGCAAGCCCCACTCCGACAGCCCCGATACCCGGCCTGGCCAGGTCCAGGGTCCTCATGGCAATGATAAAGCCCTGTCCCCGCCGGCCAAGGATGCGATCCTTCGGGATACGGCAATCATCAAAAAACAATTCTCTGGTAGAAGATGCCCTAAGGCCCATCTTCCTTTCCTTTTTGCCAAAGCTGAATCCCGCATCACCCTTTTCCACAATAAAGGCGGACGCGCCCCGTGCTCCCTTGTGTTTGTCAGTTTTGGCAATGATGGTATATATTTCAGCCTCACCACCATTGGTAATCCATTGTTTGGAGCCATTCAGGACCCAGAAGTCTCCATCCTCTTCAGCAGTAGTCTGTATGCCGGCGGCATCACTCCCAGCGTTGGCCTCTGTGAGTCCGAAGGCCGCGAGCTTTTTCCCTGATGCAATCTCAGGCAGGTATTTCTTTTTCTGCTCCTCCGAGCCAAACAGCAGTATCGGATAACCACCAAGGGCGCTGGCCGCATAGGTGGTTGTTATCGCGATACAACCATGTGCCAGATGTTCCAGGGCCAGGCAGATTTCAAGGGATCCTCCTCCCATTCCACCATATTCCTCCGGGATAAAGAGTCCAAAAAGGTCTGCCTGCGCCAGGTCCTTAATTATGGCCCAGGGGAATTCCTCGTTTTCATCCAGTTCGTTTCTTACGGGGATGATCTTTTCCTCGACGATCTGCCTTGCGAGATCTATTATCATCTGTTGTTCTTCAGTTAAGAAATAATTTACCTGGGTCATTGTGAAATCCTTTCGTAATGATTTCAGGAACCGCGGGAAAATAATAACACCGTATCTTACTTTAATCTTATAGCTGTAAAACTGTCACTACCAGCGCATCGCCACAGAACCCCATGTGAACCCTCCTCCAAATGCAACCATGAGAAGATTCATCCCGGGCGTAAGGATACCTGAACGGTTGGCCTCATCCAGTGCTATTGGAATGCTTGCCGCAGAGGTATTACCATACTTGTGGATATTGATAAAGACCTTTTCCCTTGATAATCCAAGCCTTTCACGCATATGTTCCAGTATCCGCATGTTTGCCTGATGAGATATGAGCAGGTCCACGTCTTCACCTGTGAAGCCGTTGGCCTCAAGGGCCTCCCACGCAACGGCCTCAAGTGCCCTGACCGCATGCCTGAACACATCCCTTCCCTGCATCTGTATATACTGCCATCCCTTTTCCAGGACTTCTGGCGTGAGGGGAACCGCTGTGCCGAGGGCCTTTATGGTGAGAAGCTCCCAGAGCGTTCCGTCGGCATGCAGATGGGTGGAAAGAATGCCCCGATCCCCCTTTTCCCCGGCAACTACCGCGGCACCAGCGCCATCGCCAAACAACACGCATGTACCCCGGTCTTTCCAGTTAACTCTTCTGGAAAGCACCTCGCTGCCTACCACGAGAATCTTTAACCGCTGATTGTCCTTTATGAATTTATCAGCAATGGACAAACCATATAAAAACCCCGAACACGTGGCCGACAGGTCAAAGGCCCCCGCCTTTTCCGCGCCGAGTTCCCTCTGAACAAGACACGCCACAGACGGCATGGGCATATCAGGCGACATGGTCCCCACGATAATAAGATCCAGATCCCGGGCACGGATACCGGCCATTTCAAGGGCCTCCTTTGAGGCCTCCGCCGCAAGATAGGAATTGGTTTCCCCCTCTCCAGCTATGTAGCGCTGATGGATCCCGGTTCGGGTGCGTATCCATTCGTCGCTGGTATCCACCATGCGTTCAAGATCCTTGTTGGTTAAAACCTGGCTGGGCAGCTTTGCCCCTGTCCCGATGATTACAGAGCGAACAGGCATTTTAGTCGAATAAACTCCTGGTCCATGTTAATTAGGTTGTTTGTAGTTAATCCACCTGAGCAACCGAAAGCTCCCGGGCACTGGAAAAGGCGCCTTCTATCCGGTGGGTCAGGTCAATATCGGCCATTTCATGGGCCACGCGTACCGCGTTTTTTACCGCCCTCGGGCTTGAACGGCCATGACAGATAATACCTACGCCGTTAACACCCAGGAGAGGGGCACCTCCGTATTCGGCATAATCCACTCTCCTGCGGAAATGTCTGAAGGCTGAGCTGGCCAGCGCATACCCCATTTTGGCCATGAAACTTCCTCCAAGTTCGGCCTTTAGCATGGTAAGTATGGATTCTGCAAGCCCTTCGCTCAATTTAAGGCAGATGTTGCCCACAAATCCGTCACAGACAATGACATCTACATCCCCCTTGAACACATCCCTGCCTTCCACGTTGCCTACAAAATTAAGGTCACTTGATTCAAGAAGATCGTATGCCCTTTTGACCTGAAGGTTGCCCTTTGTGTCCTCTTCACCAATGCTCAAAAGGCCTACCCTGGGCCTGGGCTTATTGAGGAGCGCTTCAAGAAATACCGATCCCATTACCCCGAACTGCAACAGGTGACGGGGCTTGCAATCGACATTCGCCCCCACGTCAATCATGACCACGGGATCCTTCAGCGTGGGCATCATGGTGGCGATTGCCGGGCGTACATTTTTTATCCGTCCAAGGGTAAACATGGCCGTGGCCAGGGTTGCGCCTGAGTTGCCGGCGCTTACTACCGCATCCGCGCTTCCGGCCCGAACCAGCTCAAAGGCGACACGTACAGAGGAATCCTTTTTGTGCCTGAGGGCATCAGAGGGGGATTCGTTCATCTCCACTACCTGAGAGGCTTCATGGATATGAACAGGCAAATCAGCGGCGCCGCAACCTTTAAGCTCGCGGGCGAGTTCCTGCTCTTTCCCCACAAGGATTACATCTATTCCCCACTCACGGGCGGCTGCAACGGCCCCCTCAACCAGGGGAGCCGGCCCGCTGTCTCCGCCCATGGCGTCTACGGCTACACTCATTATTTAGATGTCGTCTTCCCTGTCAGTAAAATTTTTTCCTCTATATGTGCCGCAATGGGGACATACCCTGTGCGGAAGTTTGGGCTCTGTGCACTGAGGACACGTGGACATGCTCTGGACACGGATTCCGTCGTGCGCGCGACGCTTCCCGCGCCTTGATCTGGATGTTTTTCTCTTTGGAACTGCCATTTCGGATCTACCTCCAGTTTAAATTCTATTTAATCGGCTGTTTGCCGGAAACACTTATTTTTTTGAGGACGGCAAATGGATTTTCCGGTTTGCGGGAATGACACGCACATTTTTCTCTGTTCAGATCCGCGCCGCATATTGGACACAGCCCGCGGCAATCCTCCCTGCAAAGATGTTTCATGGGAATCTGCAGAAGGATCTGTTCTCTGAACAGATCCGCAAGAGGCACCTCAATGCCATCAAAAAAGGAAATTTCCATGTCCTCGTCTTTGAGCTCGATCTGCTCTTTGATCTCTGATACAGGCCGGCCCAGAAGGATGTATGAAAATTTTATTCTTATGTTCCTGTTAAAGTCCGTCAGGCACCGATCACATATCAGGCCGATTTCAGCGGCAACCTCGCCTTGCAGATAAACGCCACCTCGAATTTTCTGTAAAAAGGCCGTTCCTGCCACGGTGGACACCGCCTTACAGTCATCCGTGTCGGCAAACAGCCCCGGCATATCATCGTAGGCCCGGTGAAGGCCGCCTTCCGGAATATCTTCCACCAGGACCGTTTCCCTGAAGGTTTCCTGTATCTTCACTGGATGAAGGCTGCGTTTTGCTGTTGTCATTTCAGGAAAAATATCTTTAAAAAACATCTAATTCCGTTGTTTCCAATAACCCGGACGACGAATGCCGGGAATATTTCCAGAGCATTCAGCTTATTCCCGGATTTTTAACATGAATCCCCTACTATAAAAAGGGATTAGGGCTTGTCAAGCAAAATGACTTTCGGGTTGGTCTTTTATATCATCCCGGATTATGCAGCCCGCAAGTTTGCCGAAGATGCAAGGCGACGGGCACGCAGACGTACTTGTGTACTTCAAGTGTCCGACAAGGCGGCAGATTCGGTAAATTTGCGGGTCCCTTGTGGCTTCAAGTGCCTGAGATGTAACACTGGAGGAAACCGCACCTTTTAGGTGAACAAAATGTCTGGCTGGATTGCGGCTAAGTCTTTAATTGTTCGACCAAAATCATCTTTTCAGGCATTTGAAGTGCATAATCCGGAATCATGTTAAAGGGTACATGGCTGTCAGCCATATAAAAAATCAGTGAACATTCTTTGTTGGGTCCTCACCCGTCCCGCCGGAATTCTTACCTGGTGTTGTAAGCCTGGCTATGATTATTCCGGCCTCGAAAAGCAGATACAGCGGTATGCCCATGAGTGACATATTCAGAATGTCAGGGGTGGGAGTAAGAACTGCCGCAACGATGGCTATTATGAGTATGGCGTATCGTCTGTAATGTCCAAAGGTAACATAACTGCATATGCCAAGCCTGGACAGAAGAACCATGATCAGCGGAAGTTCGAATATCAATCCGAACCCCAGGACAAAAAAAGCCACAAAATCAACGAAGTTACCTATGGCGATGACCGGCTTCAGGTGTTCGGACTGATAGCCCAGCAGAAAATTGATTCCAAAGGGCAGGGTTACAAAAAAACAAAAGGCCGCCCCTGTATAAAAAAGTATCACGGCTGCAATGCTGAACCCAAAGGCAAACTTTTTGGAAATGCCAATTACCGCCACAAGGCCCTGGGAAATTCTGAAAATGATCCATGGAGCCATTATTGACAGGGCCATGAGGGCGGAGAGTTTAAGCATGGCCACCACAGGCTCCATGACACCGAAAAAGGCAAGGTGCTGGGAAAGATGATCCTGAAGCAGGGGCAGAACCTGGGGTGAAATAAAATACAGTAAGCCGGTAAGGCCGAAAAACAGCAGGGCGGTCTCCAGCAGGAAACGCCTGAGATATGTCAGCAGACGTACTGTAGTCTGGATAAGGGGTTCATTGCCCATTTACCTTGTATCTAAAGAATGTTGCCGCGGATATATTCTACAGCGTTTCTGAAAAATCTTATTCCTGCGCCTTCCTCCGGCAGGTTTTCCCTGGTCCATCTCGGATGGTTTGTCCCGTGGCTGAAGGCCTCAGGATGGGGCATCAGCCCCATGAGTCTGCCGGTTGGATCACATACTCCGGCCACCGCCATCTCCGATCCGTTGGGATTGTACGGGTACTGCTGTGTAGGCATGCCGGTTTCAGGGGAGACGTACCGAATACAGACAAGGTTGTTCTCTGACAGGGCGTTGGAAACTGTTTTGTCCTTTGTGACAAATTTACCCTCTCCATGCCGGACAGGAAGCTCAATGATATCAATCCCCTTGGTAAAAACGCAGGGAGAATCCGGGTTTGCGCGGCATGTCACCCAACGGTCTTCAAACCTGCCGGAGTCGTTATATGTGAGGCTGACTGTACGTTCCTCGCTCGAGCCTTCAAGCCTGGGCAACAAACCGGTCTTGACCATGAGCTGAAACCCGTTACACACCCCCAGGATCAGGCCTCCCCTTTCCACGAACTTCTGAATCTGTTCGAGCAGACTCTGACCGGTTCCTTTTATCCTGGCATATCGCAACCTGTGGGCACCTGCCTGGGCGGCTCCAAGGTTATCGCCGTCAAGGAATCCTCCGGGAAGATTCAGAAAGTGGTAGTCAAGAAGGCTTACACTGCCGTCCAGCAGGTCGCTGACATGAACAATATCAACCTGCTCAGCCCCTGCCATGGTGCACGCATGGGCCATTTCAACCTCGCAGTTTGTGCCATACCCCGTGGTGACTATTACCTTTACTTTATCAGACATGGAAAACCCCTAATATGGTTGTGAACCGCAGGACTGTGCATGTATTATCTGACGATATGTACCATTAACCAGTTATCGCCAAATGTTCAATACTCAACCTTTGTCCCGCGCATTATCAAGCCAATGTTGGACCTCACTGTTAAGCAGGGAATAAAAGGCATCGGAGCCACCCAGGCCCGTTCTGCCAAAGGTGTAATTTATCTCCAGGAAAAGAGGCCCTCCACCCCCCTCAGGGAACACGAGGTCAAAACCCGCAAGGTTAATTCCCGTTTTAAGGCATAAATCCTTTACCATCTCCATGCCAAGCGTCCTGAGCTCGGGGTCTGATGCCGTATCCACTTCTCCCCCCATGGCCAAATTCTTGTGAAATCCGTTCGGGTTGATTCTCCAGTAACTTTTTATGGTCTGTCCCACCACAACCACCCGCAGATCCCTTTTCAGCCCACTTATGTATTCCTGGATGACAAAACCCGGCATTCCCTGCCACTCCAGATGTTTAAGCACATCCAGTGCCTTTTTGAGGTCCTGTTCGTTTCGGATGAGATATGTCTGCCTGCCTTCTCCGCCTGTGGCCCCTTTGAGCACAAATGGGTAGTCCGGCAGCCGCTTCGTCTGTTCCATTTCCGGATGGTTGCCGGTGAGTGATTCGATCCTGGGAAAAATCCACGTCTTGGGATGCGGGGCCTGGAAGGTCCAGAAAAGCATCGCGTCCCCTATTTTGCCCTCCCACTGAAATCTGAAATCATAGTTGGGGAATATACGGGGGCAGAGATTTCTGCAAAGGAAGTACAGTTCCCTTGATACGGTCTGGGGAAGCAGAACCGCCCGGGCGGACCGCAGCATGCCGACCACATCTCTGTCCAGTATGGCCCGTTCCCAGCAAAACCGGTCCCCCCGCAGCATCGGGTGGAAAGATATTACCTGTGAGCCGTCTTGTGTTGATCCGCCTGTTCGTTTAATCTGATCGGAAGCCATGACCTGATTTTTAATCCGTATTTTCTGTTAATGCCAGACACGATACAGGAGAAATCCATGGTGTCCAGCACAAAAAGCGAGTTGATAGAGGTTGTCACCACCACTGAAACCAGGAAGGATGCGGAGAAAATAGCAGAGCTCCTGGTGAGGGGGAAGATGGCTGCCTGTGCCCAGGTTTCCGGTCCTGTTAAAAGTCTTTACTGGTGGGAAGGCAGGTTGGAGTCATCAGAGGAATGGGTATGCACGGCCAAAACCATCAGGATAAAATATGAGGAAACGGAAAGGGAAATCCGGCGGGTTCATCCCTATGAGGTTCCTCAGATCATCGCCTTGCCCATAACCGGGGCGCTTGAGGAATATGCGGCGTGGATTCGTGACAATACAGGTTCTTGACATTCCAGAAAAAGGCAATTAAAGATCCGGCCCATGAAAAAATCCATTGAACTTGATTTTGAAAAATCTGGTGGCCTTCTGCCGGTTATTGTCCAGGAATACGACTCAGGTGATATCCTGATGCTGGCGTATATGAATCGGCTTGCCTGGGAAAAAACCATTGAAACGGGAAAGGTCCATTACTGGAGCCGGTCCCGCAACAAATTATGGCTCAAGGGCGAGTCCTCCGGCCATGTTCAGGTGCTCAGGGAAGCCTATGTGGACTGTGACAATGACACTGTTCTTGTTAAGGTGGAGCAGATTGGCGGAGCTGCCTGTCATAAGGGCTACAAAAGCTGTTTTTACAGGAAGGTTGATGGCGACAGCCTGGTCACGGTGCTGGAGCCGGTTTTCGACCCCATGGAGATCTACGGGAAATGAATCAACTTAAACTTGGAATACCAAAGGGAAGTCTGGAGCGGGCCACAATCGATCTTTTTGCCAAGGCAGGATGGCATATAGAGGTTCATCACAGGAGTTATTTCCCTGACATAAATGATCCGGAAATCGCGTGCAGTATTTGCCGGGCCCAGGAGATGTCCAGGTATGTGGAACAGGGAACGCTGGATGTGGGGATTACCGGCCAGGACTGGATACAGGAAAACGAGTCCGATGTGGTAGAGGCCGCAGACCTCATATATTCAAAGGTAAGCAGGAGACCGGCCAGATGGGTTCTCGCGGTGCCTGCGGACTCTCCATGCAAATCAGTCAGAGATCTTGAAGGTAAAAAGGTGGCCACGGAGCTTGTAAATTTCTCCCGGCGCTATTTCCAGAAACACGGTGTTAATGTGCAGGTGGAATTTTCCTGGGGAGCCACGGAGGCCAAGGTGGTGTCCGGCCTTGCTGACGCGATCGTAGAGGTGACGGAGACAGGAAGCACCATCCGGGCGCATGGCCTTGTGATTATTGAAGAGCTTATGCTGTCCAACCCCAAGCTTATTGTGAACAGACAGGCCTGGAAAGACCCGTGGAAAAAGAGCAAGATAGATCAGATCGCCATGCTGCTGCAGGGTGCGCTTAGGGCTGATCATCTCGTAGGTCTGAAGATGAACGCGAAAAGATCCGTCCTGCAGAAGGTGGTGGAGATCCTGCCCAGCCTGAATGCCCCTACCGTGTCTCCGCTTTTTGATGAAGATTGGTGCTCGGTTGAAACAATAGTGGATCGTGCCCAGGTGAGGGAACTGGTACCAAAACTCAAGGCGGCGGGGGCCGAGGGCATAATAGAATACGCCCTTAACAAGGTTTTGTAATCAGGGTGTGATGCGGCCATCTTTAAGGGGATGGGATGTCCACCCGCCTTCTGTGTCTGAACGCCCGGAGCGCCCTGCCTGTTTTAAAACCCTTCATGTGGATAAAAAACGTAGAATTTGTAACCAGCGTGTTCTCCATCGGTGATTTGCCGGGCGGGGGATTCCCTGAAATCGCCTTTGCCGGCCGGTCAAATGTTGGCAAGTCTTCGTTGCTGAACCGCCTGTTCGGAACGCGCAAGCTGGTCAAGGTAAGCTCTACCCCGGGACATACCCAGTCGCTGAATTTTTTCCTGGTCAACCGATCTGCCTATCTGATAGATCTCCCCGGCTACGGCTATGCCAGGGCTCCCAGAAGGGTGCAGGCGCAATGGCAGAAACTGGTTGAGGGATATCTTCAGCAAAGCTCTAATCTTAAGGGTGTGGTTTGTATCCTGGATATCCGACGAGATCCGGACCAACTTGACCTGAACCTGTTCCATTACATTCATTTTCTTGGCAAGGAAGCCTGGCTGGTGTTGAACAAGGCGGACAAGCTGAAGCAATCAGGAATCCAGAAGCGGATACGTTCAATAGGCAGGGTTATACCTGACTTTGTCCATGGACCCTGGACGGTTTCCGCCCGCACAGGGCTGGGGATGAATACCCTGTCTGAACACCTTGCCAGTGTATTTAACGTGAAAACATAATCCCAGCAGATTATTGTCGTTAATCCCGGATTATGCACTTCAAATACCGAATAAAATAATTTTTTATAATTTCAGTATATTATCGTCAACATAATACCCAAAAATATTCACCTGAATGGTGACGGGTTCCAATAACAAAAATATTCGGCGTTTGAAGCCACAAGGGGCTCGCAATTTCACCGAATTTGCTGCGTTGTCGGACAGTTGAAGCACCATAGTACGTCTGCATGCCCTCCGCCTTGCACCTCCGGCAAACCTGCGGGCTGCATAATCCGGGATGATAATGTTAAGTGGTAATTCTGAATATTTTAGATTAAGGCGCTAAATAACCATCTCTTTATGAAAGAGAAAAATTAGTTACCACAATTCATCAGTCAGCATTTTATGCCCCAGGATGTGTAGCGCCGCTTAACATTGAAGGATTTGAGACTGAAACCTAAGAACGTTTTTTCTTTTTCCCCGGCTTCTTTTTCTGTTGAGATCGTGACCCGATCTCGCATGAAGAGGGGCCTCAGCCATGCAGGCCCAGCTTTGGGAAAACCCACCTGTTGAGTGCGATCCATATGGCAAGGATAATAAGGAGCGTGAGAAGAGAATCCATTTTTATTCCCTTTACCGTAAGCAGCTCAAAGCTAAAGATTAAGAATATGATTTTTTGCCTTATCCCGTTGGGTTTCAGACTTTGAGCCCTGAGCCAATTTTCATGCCCGGGGGTGCGAAGCACCACTTGGCATTAAGGTTTGGGGCCAACTTTCGCTAAATTAAATACTGCTGCTCTCTGATCAAAATCAAAAAGTTATTTTCATTATGAATTATCCCATAAAAAACGACGTTGCTCAAGGTAAAAAACGCATTTCAGGGACAAGGCACCAGGTTCTCTACAAAAAAGGCCTGCCCGGTTGACAAAAACGCGTAATTTTACTGGCGGAGACCGCCTGACTCTTGACGCTAACCCTTGGATGTGATACCCAGAACTAATTCGTTGAGAGCTTATCATTAGATTTATTCTTATGGTAAGAATCCGCGTGGGGAGGAGAGAATATGAGTGAGAATCTGTTTGCCGACAAGGTAAAGGGCCTTTACCAAAAGTTGTGCAAGACCAACTGGGATGCCAACACCTGTGGTATTTTAGTTGCTGTTTTCAGTATCCTGATATTTGCCTGGTCCAGGCCATGGGGGGCGGTTGGCGCAGTGCGTAACTGGGCGGATCAGATCTTGTATCTGGCCGGGATATGGAAGGAAGCGCCCAAGGGCATTCTTCACAGCAGCGGTTCTGTTATAGGTATAGGTTTCGTGGCAGGGGCCTTCATATCAGCGTGTTTTGGCGGGGACTTTGCCTTCAGGATCCCACCGCGTATTGAGATGATCAAGGCGGTGTTTGCCGGCACCTTTATGGGAATTGGAGCTGCTCTTGCCGGTGGTTGTAATGTGGGCGGTTTTTATAATTCAGTAGGTATGCTTTCCGCCAGTGGTTTCTGCATGATGGCAGGTCTTGTGGTCGGCGCGGTTATAGCAATCAAATATCTTTACTGGGAGATGGAGCATATCTCCTGGGGCCTTGGGGGTGCCAAGACCATAGAACTTCCAGGCACCTTGAGGATACTGTTAGGGCTTGCCGCTGTAGCGGCTGTTATCGCAGGGGCCTATTATTATTCCGGACAGGACAATGACTATGTTGCCAAATTAAGCGGAATTATTGTCATTTCCGCGGCCCTTGGCTACACGATGCAGCGGGGACGCTGGTGCATGATCCAGGGTTTCCGTGAACCTCACATGACTGGGGATTGCACCATGGCCAAGTCAGTTGCGCTCAGTGTGTGTATATTGGCCATGGGCGCTGCGGTGCTTAAATACACAGCGCTTCGGGATACCGTATATTATGTCCGTGGTACCTTTGGCTGGGGCGGTCTGGTAGGCGGCCTTATATTCGGCTTTGGCGCGGTTCTTGCTGGTGGTTGTGGTACAGGTACCCTGTGGCGTGTCGGTGAAGGTCAAATAAAATTGTGGATTGTTGTCCCGTTCTTCGGCTTGGCTAACGCCATTTTGGTTCACTTTATAAACATGAACGACTGGGAAGGCATGGAGGAGTGGCTGGATGACGGAATCACAAACGCGGGCGTGCTCGGTCGTTTTGTCTATATGCCGGATACCTTTCTTGGATATGGGGGCACCCTTGCGTTGATCTTTCTTGTCATGGCCTTATGGTACGTGATAGTTGACTGGAATGAGGACTCCAATAAGCTGATTGTACCCATGTAGCATGGATAGCGACAAAAAATAAATAAACATACAATGTTAAACCGGCATCCTTCAGGATGCCGGTTTTTTTTTCAGATCACCCCTGACTACCCGGTTTCGACCATTTTCCTTTGCGATATAAAGCGCTTTATCCGCAGCGGAAACCATCAGGTCTGCTGAAAAATCACTGGCAGGTATGGCGCTTACGGCTCCAACGCTTATAGTAACATGATCCGCAACCTTTGACGCCTCATGTGACAGCCCGAGGGCCTCGACATTGGAATTCATGCGTTCGGCTACATTGACAGTACCTTCTTCATCGGTTTCGGGTAAAACCGCCACGAATTCTTCACCTCCGTACCTGGCAACCAGGTCTCCGGGGCGCAGTAAGGCCTTTTTCAAGGCAGAGGCCACGCTTTTAAGGCAGATATCTCCCTGTTGATGGCCATAACTGTCATTATACAGCTTGAAAAAATCAATATCGCAGATAATAACACCGAGAGGCGTCTTGTTACGCAGGCCCCTTTGCCATTCCCTTTCCAGGAATTCATGGAAATATCGACGGTTTGCTATATTGGTCAACGGATCGGTTACAGAAAGTTTCTTCAGCGCCCTAAAGGCCTCGTCACGCTGAATCTGGTTTACATATGCCCTTGAGTGATACCTGATACGGGCAACCAGCTCTATCTTGTCAGGAAGCTTGACAAGATAATCGTTTGCACCCATGGCAAAGGCCTCGCTTTTAACCTTGGGTTCTTCCTTGGAGGAAAGCACGATGATGGGCACAATACGCGTGCTCGGATTGGCCCGGAAATATCGGACCAGGGTCAATCCGTCGATCTCTGGCATTACAAGATCCTGGAGGATCAGCGTGGGCCTGATTTCAGAGGCCATTTTTATCGCCCTTGCCGGATCCTGGCAGTAATGAAATTCAATATCTTCTTCGTCGGCCAGGAAACGTCGTACAGCCTCTGCTATTATTGGCTGGTCATCTACCAGCAGCACGCTGACACGATAGGAGTCAGGGTCTGGCGGCTGTTCATATGGTGCATATATTTCGTCATTCATTACCGTACTTCCTTGCGGCAATCCGTTGTGCCAGCACGGGCCCTATGTGATGTATCGAGAGAATCTGCCTGGCTGCGCCGGATTCCGCCGCTGCCTTGGGCATGCCATATATGGCGCTTGTTTTCTGATCCTGGGCAATGGTATGCCAGCCATGTTTTTTCATTTCAAGCAAGCCACTGGCCCCGTCACGACCCATGCCTGTTAACAAAACCCCCGTTGCTTCTCTGGTCCAGTGTTTGGCCACGCTATGAAAAAAAAGATCCACTGACGGACAATATACGACCTTATCAGAGCCGGATGTATATGTGAATGTGCCATCTGCAGTCAAAACAAGATGTCCCTGTGATCCTGCAACGAAAACCAAACCCTCTTCCGGCTGCATTCCTTCTTTAGCCAGTTTTACAGGTAAGTCCGTCTGCATTGCCAGCCAATCCACCAATCCTGATATAAAACCGTTATCCATATGCTGAATAACCACTACCGCTGCAGGCAGGGTCCGGGGCAGGCATGAAAGAACCTTACCAATGGCCTGGGGTCCTCCGGTGGACGCGCCTATTGCAATAAGGTGTGAGGCCCGGGCCGTCTTGGAACCATCCGCGCCTTTCAATGCACGAGGACCCTTTCCCTGCCTGTTAAAATCTTTTGTGAGGATGGAAAGTTTCTCTATCTTTTTTAAAAGAACATCCGTTCCTTCGTTGCTGTGACTGCCCAACCGTGGGGTCTTTATCACATCCATGGCACCGGCCCCCAGGGCCTCAAAAACCTTCACGGACTGGGTGCTGACAGTTGCCGTCACAAGCAGAATGGCACACGGGCAGGTCTGCATAATGCGTCTTGTCGCCTCGATCCCATCCATGACCGGCATGAAAATATCCATGAGTAACAGATCAGGCGTGTCTTTACGGCATAAATCGACAGCCTCCGCGCCATTTGGCGCGATCCATATTACCTTGTGACCGGGAACCTGTGATAGGGTTCTTCGCAGGGCTTCAATGGCTGTCAGCGAGTCGTTTACTATGGCTATTTTCATTGCCTGTGTGTCTTCCATGAAATCAGGG
>JALVVK010000128.1 GCA_027023445.1 Deltaproteobacteria bacterium
CGAGGGGCACATCCCTTTATATAAGGCCTTTTATGATGGCGACAGAGCCTTTTCTCGGTGTGAGGCCTGCGTACAAATATATTTTGTCAGTGATTCTGAGCCCTGTGGGTGCCTATTACAAGGAAGGTTTCAACCCGGTCAGCATATTCGTGACGGATAAATATGTAAGGGCTGCCGGAGGCGGGGTAGGCGAGGCCAAGACTGCGGGTAACTATGCCGCCAGCCTGATGGCCTCGGAGGAGGCCAAGGAACTCGGGTTTACCCAGGTGCTGTGGTTGGATGCTGCCAACAGACGCTATGTGGAAGAGGTGGGCACCATGAATATATTTTTCTACCTGGATGATATCCTGGTGACTCCCGCCCTTTCAGGAAGCATCCTTCCGGGCATCACAAGGGATTCCGCGTTAAAACTGGCCCGGGCCTGGGGAATAAAGACAGAGGAAAGAACGATATCCATAGACGAGATTATTGAAAAGGCGGAATCCGGCGCGCTGAAGGAGTGTTTTGGCACGGGTACAGCGGCCGTAATCTCCCCGGTTGGCTCACTCTACTACAAGGGGCGGACGTATCCCATAAACGGAGGCAATACCGGTGCGTTGGCCCAAAGGCTTTTTGATGAGCTTACAGCCATTCAGTATGGCGAAAGGCAGGACGCACTCGGGTGGACCGAGATGCTGTAAGACCTGTGAAGTCTCTTAGGCGTCAGGATTAAACACGAATTCAGGATTTATGGCCTTTTGAGATTGGCCATGAGTCCTTTTTAACCTCGTGTGGTTTCTTCCCGGGCCTTTCTGGCCGCCTGCCTGTAACCCTTAACGAGTTCGTCCACGAGTTCCTGGACATGCACTATTTTGTTCACCCGCCAAACATTTGATCCACAGAATACAAGACCTGAATCCATCTGGCCCCTCTGCGCCTTTATCAATGCTGAACTGATACAGTATGGGGTGTTTTTGTAGTTGCATGGTCTCAGGCAATGGTATGAGCAGCGGTTAGGGGGATTCAGTTCATCACCTGTGGCCTTTATGGTTACAGGGCCCTTAAGAGCCCGTCCTGGCATGCCTACCGGGCTTTTGATAATGATGACATCTTCCTTGCGTGCGTTCAGGTATGCCTGTTTAAATTCGTCAGAGGCGTCACACTCATGGGTGGCAACGAATCTTGTGCCCATCTGAACTCCGGCCGCTCCCATCTGGATGAACCGGAAGATATCTTCCCCGGTATAAATGCCTCCGGCCGCGATAACCGGTATGGGTTTCCCAGACCGGTCTTCAAAGGGTCTGACCGCCTTCAGCACCTCAGGAATCAGGGCCTCTATGGCGTTTTGCGGAGAGTCGAGTTCCTGTGCCTTGAAGCCAAGGTGTCCTCCGGCCTTGGGGCCTTCGACGACAACGGCGTCCGGGACCCGGGAAAAATGTTCTGTCCATCGGCGGCATATGATCCTTGCGGCCCTGCCGGAGGAGACTATTGGTACAAGTTTGGGATTGGTGCCCTCCGGGACAAGTTTAGGCAGCTTGAGCGGCAGGCCCGCACCGCTTATGATGAGGTCCACTCCGGCCCTGGCAGCTATTCCTATAAGCCTGTCATAGTCTGTAAGGGCAACCATTATGTTTACCCCTATTATGCCTCCGGGGGCCTGCTCCTTGGCCTTTTTGATCTGCTTCTCCAAGGCGTTGAACGTGGCTTTCCTGGGATTTTTCTTGAAATCCGGTTCTGTGAGGCCTATAAGTACGGCGGCCAGAACCCCTATGCCACCGGAACGCGCGACAGCAGAGGCAAGGCCGGACATGGATACACCTATACCCATGCCGCCTTGGATTATGGGTAAGCGGGCCGTAATATCTCCAATCGTTAAAGAAGGGGGATCGTATTCGGTTACATGTTTCATGGGAAGCCTTTTAGCCCGCCTTTTCGTTTACGTCAAGTTGCAAACGGATTTTTGTCTTAAATCCGGACCTGATCTGTAAAATTATTGCTTGATGATCAAAATGCGCCTTGACAACGCTTGCCCGGCATGATAACGATACCTGCCTACTGAATGAGGTGGGCCCAAATGGGCCGTTAACTCAGCTGGTAGAGTATCTGCCTTTTAAGCAGAGAGTCACTGGTTCGAATCCAGTACGGCCCACCATACATAGTCCCCGTCGTCTAGCCAGGTCCAGGACACCGGCCTTTCACGCCGGCAACACCGGTTCAAATCCGGTCGGGGACGCCATAGAAAATAAAGGGGTTAGACCGTGCGGTCCAACCCCATTTTTTTGCGCCCTTATCATCCCGGATCATGCAGCTGAGGTTAAGCTGGCTGTGGACGTACCAGTGTCTCCATATAGTTATGATTTTTTGTCCGGGGTCTTAAAGCCGGTCAGCCATTCCTCGGCCCATGATGAGAATGCGGGATAGATGGTGTTCATGAGTTGCTGGAAGTCCTGTTCGCTTCTCCAGAATGGAGGGCGGCCAAGACGTTTTGTGATTGAGGCGGAAACAGGTGGTGGCGATGACATTCCCTCCGGAGGTTCGGGTAATACGGCTGGCTCCCAGAATTTCCTGACATCCGGCCGACCCTGTTCCGTGCCTTCAAACATGGAAAGTATGGCCTTTTTTTGCGCCTCTTCAATGCCTTCTGCGGAAGAACATGCGGGAGATTCTGTATCTCCGTGTAGGCTTTTGAGTCTGCTGAGAAGCTCATCACGGTTAAAACCGCGGAGTTCCAGAATCAAGAAGGGGTCCCTGTCGAATTCTGAAGCCAGGAGATAGGCTACGGCCGCAATGTGTTTGCATGGATTGGACCAGTCAGGGCATGAACATGATGTGCTGATATCTTTGTACGCACCGGGAAACAGTTTTATCCCCTGTTCCATAAGGATGCCTTCGAGGTCTGCCGGCATTTCACCACCCAGCAGCCCGGCGCACAGCCCTGCCTGGCTGGTTATTGTCCGGGCAACCAGATTTCCGGTCTGTTCGTCCCAGTGCTCAAAGAGGATTTTCACCCTGTAGGGTCTTGACCTGGAGCCCTGTACCTCTGCGAGAACAATGCCATTGCTGACGTCAATTTTCAGTACCTGGCCCTGGCGGGCATATGTCCTGCCTCGTGTAAGCCTTGCGCCAATCTGAAAGGATTCGAGGGTCTTGATCCACCTTTTTCCCCACCAGGTTTCCGCAAAGGCGCCCCTTCTGTTTTTCGCCTTAATGCCGCCCTTTACCCCCCTGGGGGATGTGGGTGGATACCATGTGCCCCAGCCCCTGTATCTACGAGAAGACATATGGCGCCCCCATTGGGAACTGATTCCCGGAAGTATTTATCAATGAGACAGAATAGGTTTTTTTTGCCGGTTTAACAGCCATGGTCATTTTGCCGGTTATCATTCATGCCAGGTCTGATTTCGATGTGTCCAGACGTATCAGGTTTTTTATTTCCGATGTGGAGAGTTCTGTGATCCATGATTCCCCGGAGCTCACAATTTTGTCCGCAAGGAGGCTCTTTTTTCGTATAAGTTCGCTGATTCTTTCCTCCACAGTGCCCTGGCATATGAACTTGTGCACCTGGACATTTTGTTTCTGACCAATTCTGAATGTGCGGTCCGTGGCCTGATTCTCAACGGCCGGGTTCCACCATCTGTCAAAGTGGAAGACATGTGTCGCCCTTGTAAGGTTCAGACCTGTACCCGCGGCTCTCAGGGACAGAATCATGAGGGGTGGGCCCTGTGGCTTCTGGAATGTTTTGACAATACGGTCTCTCTTGGATCTTGGTACCCCGCCATGGATGAACAGTACATGCACCCCGAATATGTCTGTGAGATGTTTTGTGAGAAGTTCTCCCATTTTCGCAAACTGGGTAAAGATCAAGGATGCTCCTCCCTCGGACAGGATAACATCTATCATTTCCTCAAGGCGGGTGAGTTTGCCTGATCTGCCGGAAAGTCTTGATTTGTCTTTCAGGAACAGGGAGGGATGATCGCAGATCTGTTTCAGCCTGGTCAGAGCGGCAAGTATCATGCCCCGTCTCCGGATATTATCTTCTTCCACCTCATCAAGTGATCCTGACATCTCGTCCACCACCGCCTGATAAAGGCTGGCCTGCTCGCGGGTAAGCGGGACGAAGACATCTGTTTCTATTTTTTCAGGAAGATCAGATATGATTTTTTTGTCGGTCTTGAGACGCCTCAGGATAAAGGGGCCGGTAATCTGTTTAAGCCTGTGGTACGCATCTTCATCACCCCTTACCTGTATGGGAACCAGGAAATCCCTTTTGAAGGATTGCTGGCTGCCAAGAAGGCCGGGATTCAAGAATTCCATTATGGACCAGAGGTCTGACACGCTGTTCTCCACCGGGGTGCCTGTCATGGCGATTTTTACAGGTGCCTGTATGGATCTTATGGCCCTGGACTGCATGGTCCGGTAATTTTTTATGTTCTGCGCCTCGTCCACAATAAGCCCGCCCCATTTGATTTTTTTGAGTTCATCCAGGTCCCTGTGGACAAGGGAAAAACTTGTGAGCACAATGTGGTGCGTCGCAGCCGCATGTGCCAGCTTCTTCCCTCGTTTTCTGTCCCTGCCATGATGCATGTGAACCTTCAGGCAAGGTGTGAAGCGTGCGGCCTCCCTGATCCAGTTGCCAAGGACCGAGGTCGGGCAGACCAGCAATATCGCTTTTTTTTCTCCTTCCTCAACCCTTTTTTGAATCAGTGACAATGCCTGGAGGGTCTTGCCCAGCCCCATGTCATCGGCAAGACAGGCGCCAAGGTTCCACCTGGTCAGAAAATATAGCCAAGAAAGGCCCCGCTGCTGATAAGGACGAAGTTCGGCCCTCAAACCCTTGGGCGGATCTGCGGGAGTGATGTTCTCACCGGTTTTAAGGCCGTTGATAAGCTCCTGAAGACAACCCGTGGTCTGTACCTTGGTAAATCGTACCCCCTGCCTTTTAACCTGGCCTCCCAGGCCGATGTTGATGGCATCCCTAACGGTAAGGGGTATTTTGTCCTGGTTGTTCCAGACGGCAAGGGCTGCCTGTATATCTTCCCGCCGCAGTTCCACCCATTTGCCCCGTAACCTGATAAGGGGCGCTTTCAACTTTGCCAGTTGCTGCAACTCGGTTTTTTTTATGGGATCGTCACCAAGGGCGATTTCAAGGTCAAATCGCAGCGGGTCTTCCAGAGACAGCCCTGGACCGGCGCCTGAAGAAGAGGGTTTTACCCTTATTGATGCCTGTATGGTAGGTTTTGATCTTTGTTTCTCGGACCACCATGATGGCAGAAATACCGCGAAACCGTCTTCTTCCAGCAGCCATGCGCCTTCTGACAGGAACTGGTAGGCCTCCTGCACGTCAAGATCGCAGTATCCTGGTTCCGGAACATTAAGTCCTTTTTTTATCGGAGGAAATATGGTTGCCGCTCTCCCAAGACCTGCGATCAGGTTCTGTGCCGGATACCTGAAATATTTTTTTTGCCCGGCCCCTTTCTTATGCTTCCATATCTCTGAGGCGGGTATGATAAGGCTCGGATCCTTCAGGTCCTGAACCAGGAACCTGAGCGTCCAGGGCGAATTTTGCCGTTCAGGTTCTTCGAGGCGTAAGGCAAGGCGAAAATTTGTCCAGGCCTGGTCTATAAGGTGGCGGTGCCAGGCACGGATCTGCCCGTAAAGGGAATCAATGTCCATGGGCGGCTCCCTGGTGATGGATTCCCTTTTTTTGAGCTTTAATCCCATGGAATCCAGCAGCCCGAGTACTTCAAGGAGGCACTTTCCTCCGAAACCATTCAGGGTCAGAAGATCAAACTCGCTTTGGGAAAGAATATCTCCAAGGTTTTTTATGCCGTTTTTGATGAGAACATTTCTGGTCCTTGTGCTGAGTTCAAGCGTCTCTATGCTTTGTTCCTGATACTGGTCGCGTGTGGAGCGGTCTCCATGAATGGGCTCGCCGCTTGCCAGGCTGTAAAGCCATGCGTCATGTATGCTTTCTGAACGGTGATTGAACAGGATGTCCCTGATGGACAGCCTGGATAATGCCTCGGTGGACATTGCCTCGATCATGGTGACTGAGACGTCATAGAGAAGCTCAGCGGCCACGCGTTGCCCCCAGCCCTGTCCGGCCCCACAGGCGCATAGACAGCATGGAGGCATGGACTTGACCAGGCGTGAGAAAAAATTCGAGGCCGGTGCCTTGAAAAACGGATAAAATCGTGCCTTGTGTTTTCCGTTGTGGGAATATATGCCGGGGATAAGGTCCTGCCGTACGAGAAAACCGGCAAGCCATTTCATTACTTCAAGCCAGTATCCCAGGTCGGCACCAATCAGCATCTGTGCCGGGGGGCTATCGCCCGTGCAGCAGACAGTTCGAAAAAACTTC
>JALVVK010000129.1 GCA_027023445.1 Deltaproteobacteria bacterium
AGCTCCCTGCCCTTATCATCCAGCATCAGCATATGCGCGCCACGGAATATGGGAGAAATCTCCCTGGACCTGTCCTCCGGATACTGCCAGCATGTTGGCACAGTATGCGGACCAGGTCTGAAGGAGGCCTTCATGTTATAAATGAAGTGTCGCCAGGTTATGCCCAGGCCCTTTATAATTTCCCACAGGTAAAATCGTTCACCCAGGGTATACTTCCTCTCAACAACCGGTTTGGCCATAATCCTCTCCTAAGCCGTAATCTGAATACACAAAGCGGTGATAAAAAGATTAAGCAATGCCAAAGGAATAAGTGACTTCCACCCCAGATTCATGAGCTGATCATACCTGAATCGCGGAACCGTCCATCTTACCCAGACAAACAGCCACAGGAAAAAGGCAACCTTGAGGAAAAAAACAATGAATGAGGCGATGCCGTACGATATCGGCCCCAAAAACTTGCTCATATCCAGGTACGGAAGGTGCCAGGCACCGAAATAAAAGGTCACCATCAGGGCTGACAGGGTATAAAGATTCACATATTCGCCAAAGAGGTACAGGCCCAGTCTCATGGATCCGTACTCTGTGTGATAGCCTGCTACGATCTCGCTTTCGGCCTCAGGAAGGTCGAAGGGAACCCTGTTTGCCTCGGCATATGCCGCCACTATAAACAGTATAAATCCAAGCGGCTGTTTGAAGATTCCCCAGTTGGGCAGGAAGCCCAGGAATGTTCCCTGCTGAGCCAGTGCAATCTGCCTGAGACTGAAGGTTCCATAAACAAGCACCGCGGCAAGCAGGGCAAGCCCCCAGGGTACCTCATAGGATATCATCTGGGCGGTTGAACGAAGCCCTCCAAGAATCGAATACTTGTTATTGGATCCCCAGCCACCGACAACGATTCCATACACCGCCATGGACCCTATGGCGACCACATACAGAAATCCAACATTGACGTCTGCCACCTGAAGAAGAATTTCCTTGCCACCCACGACTATCTTGTCACCAAAAGGTATGACCGCGTAGGCGGAAAAGGCTGGTATTGCAAAGAGAATAGGCCCAAGGGAAAATAAAATCTTGCGCGCATTGGCAGGCACAATATCTTCCTTGGTAAAAAGCTTAATGCCGTCTGCAAGGGGCTGGAAAAGACCGAATGGGCCAGCCCTGTTGGGCCCCAGCCTGTCCTGGATCATTCCGGCGCCTCTTCTCTCAACCCACGTCATGACGGTGGCGCAAAGCAGCGTCCAGACCCAGATAAAAACCACCTTTATAATAGCTATTCCCCAATCTTCCATGGAGCGGGCCTCCTTAGCGATCAAGCTCCCCGGCTATGATATTCAAACTACTCAGACAAGCTATCAGGTCAGCGATCATCTCTCCCTGAACAAGTTCAGGAAACGCCTGGTATATCATGTAACACGGAGGTCTGATCTTTATCCGGTAAGGCTTGTCTGATCCATCACTCTTAACGAAAAACCCAAGTTCCCCGTTGGGTGATTCAATGGCATGATAAACCTCGCCTTCAGGCGGCTTGATGATCTTTGGCACCTTGGCCCTGAGCGGGGCATCAGGAGCCATTTCCTTATACATTTGAAATGCCTGGTCTATGATCTTGATGGATTCCTCCATCTCGATCATGCGAACAATGTATCTGTCAAAGACATCACCATGCTTACCTGTGGGAACTTCGAAGTTTACCTTATCGTACATGCCATAGGGCTCGTCCTTACGTAGATCCCGCTTGACACCGGCCGCCCTCAGACATGGTCCTGTAAAGCCCCAGTTCAACGCATCCTCAGGCGATATAGCCGTCGTACCGATTGTACGATCCATCCAGATACGATTGTGCGTAAAGAGCCGGTCTGTCTCATCTATCGCTTTCCTGAGATTCGGCTTGAGCTCTTCCCACCTCTGCTCAAAATCTTCAGGCAGGTCGGCCTCAACCCCTCCAATGCGACCAAAGGTCGTCGTGAGGCGTGAACCGTTGAACCATTCAAAGATTTCGTAGATTTCTTCACGCTGGATGAACAGATAGAAGTACGGCGTGAAAGCGCCAAGGTCGACTCCGAGGATGCCGATACAAACAATATGGTCGGAAATCCTGGTAAGCTCCATCATTATCATACGGATAAGCTGGGCCTTTTCAGGAACCTCCAGCCCCATCAGCTTCTCAACAGCCATCTCATAGGAGACGTTGTTGGTAATGGCGGAGCAATAGTTGAGCCGGTCCGTGAGAGGAATGAACTGGTGATATGTAAGGTTCTCCCCCAGTTTTTCCACACCCCTGTGGAGATAGCCGATCTCCGGATCGGCCTTCAGGATGGTCTCGCCATCCGTCTGCGCAATCACCCTCAGGGTACCATGCATGGCGGGGTGCGACGGCCCGATATTTATGGTAACAAAATCACCTACTTCGGGGATGTTGGGGCACTGTTGAGCCACTTTACCCTCCCGTTTCACAAATAAATATTATTGATGTGAACCCCAAACATCAGGGTCCGGTTATAAATCGCGCGGTTAAGACTCTGTCGTCGTGTATGACAGATGGCGCTCCTCCCCCTGGCCTTCCAAAGGATAATCCTTCCTCAGCGGATAGGCCGGGAATTCATCCCACATGAGCAGTCTCCTCAGATCTGGATGGCCCTTGAATTTTATGCCGTACATGTCGTAGACTTCACGCTCAGGCCAGGTAGCAGCCTTCCAGATACCGGTGACACTGTCTACTTCTGGCTTGTCTTCAGGGACTCTTATCTTGACCTGGAGCCGTTCATTTCTTTCAAGGCTGAGCAGCAGATAGTTCACCTCAAAACGCGGTGGAGGAGGCACGTCGTCTCCGGGCAGCGCCTCATCCTCTGCCTTCTTTTTCTTCTTGGCTGCCTTGGCCTTTTTCTCAAACAGAACCGAATTGTCCACACCGAACAAATCACTTAAAAAATCAAAACCCAGCTCGTCCTTCAGACTGGCAATAACCTTGAGAACGTCCTCCACGGGCACCTCCACGCAGAGGTCACCCCTACATTCAACAAAGGCCGTAGCATAATCGCCGAGACACCTTTCAACCCTGTCCTTAAGGCTCATACCTCAGCCCTCCACCAGATCTAAAGCATGCTTGCGCAGTGGATGATCATTTTCGATCTTTTCCATTACCTTCATGAGAGCGTAGATCAGCCCTTCAGGCCGCGGAGGACATCCGGGAACATAAACATCCACAGGTATCACGTTATCAATACCCTGAAGAGTGGAATAGGTCCGGAATACGCCGCCGCTGCACGCGCATGCCCCCATGGCGATCACCCACTTGGGCTCTGCCATCTGGTCATAAATCTTTTTCAGAATAGGAACCATTTTTTTGGTAATGGTACCCGCCTCTATCAATACATCTGCCTGACGTGGCGAGAAACTGGGACGCTCCGCACCAAACCGGCCAAGGTCATACCCCGCAGCCAGCGCAGCCATCATCTCAATTCCACAGCATGCAGTACCATAGGGCAGGGGCCATGGCGATCTGCTACGTCCCCAGTTGATGAGTTGCTCCATTTTTGTAAGCAACCACCCGTTGCCACCGTAGGCCTGAAATCCCATCAGATCAACCTCCCTTAATCCCACTCTATGGCGCGCTTCTTTATGGCATAAAATAATCCAGCCAACAAAACCGCCACAAAGATGAAGACTTCAAAAAAAATGCCCCACCCCAAATGGGCAAGAGCCTTATATCTTACAGCCAGGGGATAAATCAGAACTGTTTCAAGATCAAACACCAGAAACAGCACCGCCACCACATAATATTTAATATCGTAGCGCTTGTGACAGGGGTCCAGCAGCGGAACACCACATTCATAGGTATCAATTTTTTCCGGCTTTGGCCTGAAAGGCCCAAGAGCGGCCGAAATCAGGAGCATTCCACTGACGGCCAGAAGAGACATGGCAAGATACAGAAATACAGTCTCAAAACCACTCATGTAATAAAGCCCCCCTCTCTTTACAATCCAGTGGCGGAACAACAACTATCATAAATCTATAAAAAACACCTATTCAACCCCATATCCGCAAACACAAAACGCACAAATTCAAGATGTTACAGCGGATATCTGGTTTCTACCCCTCAAAAGAGACAGTGTCAAGCAAAAAACGGCACCGTGTTTTCGCAGAACTTTTATACAAAGGGACATCTATAATAGTTTCAGTTGGATGTCAAGGTATAAAATGAACTGCTATTCATTTTCAGCCTGTTTCCAGGGGTTATCCCTATCCCCGAAACAATAAAAAAATCACTGAACAAAAAAACCAGCATAAACTGCCGCATCAGGTTCCGGAAACCCTGGCCCGCCCAGCGCGACTCGAACACGCAACCTGCGGATTAGAAGTCCGCTGCTCTATCCAGTTGAGCTATGGGCGGGCAGATGGCACTCCATATACCGGAAATCCGCATCAAATGCAAGGTTCCGCTGATTGTTGTAGTAGCCCCCAAGCACATGATAAATCTTATTGCTCAAAATCCGGCACCAAATATTTACCAAATGGCGCCAGATCAAAAAAGGGGCTGCGTAAACAGCCCCAGGCAGCAGAAAAAATTCTTTTACTTTTGCGTTTCAAATATGCCGGCAGGGACCGCAGGGCCTGGCCCAGTCTTGAGACGCCTGCCCAAAAATCGTGTCTGTCAATCAAAACTGTCCAGGCCCACATAAAAATCTTGCAAGAAAAAATCTCGTAGTTATCCATCGTCGCGGTAAAGGCCAATCAAACCATTACCCATCTTCGACAGTTTGAATTTGAGCCCCCTGTTATTTTAGATGGTTATGGACGCAAAGACAGGGCGTGGCACAACAAGGGAACCATCCGATGGTATTGATTTTCAGGTTCGTGGTCAGCAGGCGCTATCAGCGGGCCCCCTTCTGTTGTTCGGGCAACCTAAGGGTAGGCGGCATGGCAACCCCGGCAGCGTGGAAAGTCTTCCCGCACCAGCCCTTGGCCTCACTCCGAATGATGAAACGCTTGCCGTCCCTGGCCTCGACTTCGGTTTCATACAGATTGTCAAGGTCCCGAAGGACATCGTCCCACTCGGCATCCTTCCATCCACGCTCCTCCATGCGATCCTGCAATTCCCTCATCATCACAAGCACCAGAAAACCACAAAAAACATGACCCCGGATGGTCCCGTCTTGCTTGTGGTAGACAGGACGTGTCTCGAGGACGGACTTCACTGACCTGAAAAGTGCTTCCACCATCCAGAGCTGCTTGTAGGTGAGCGCTACCTCCTCAGGAGAAAGGTCTGAGTCGGTCCGCGGTACCCACTTCCCATCAAACCGGGCCTCGGTCTCGATCTTCTCAAGGTCGATTTCGAACCGTGAACCAGGAGACTTGAGGTACTTCCGGAAGCCCTTGTTACCCACCAGGGCCTTGTCGCCGCCCTTCAATTTCTCCCTGAGCTTCTTCAGGATCTGTTCTCGATCAGCAGCATCCTTGCGGGCCTGCTCCTCGTTATAACAGACAACGTAACGCCGCCCCGCCACATAAACCTCTTTGACCTTTAACGGTGAAGGATCCCTGGCTGTTTTTCGCGTAGGCTGGACAACACGGTATCGTCCGCCACGAACAAGGACTTCCTGGTCGACCTCCTTCTGCGTGCGCATGCGGGCACCCAAGATGTACTCAATGTCTCGGTCCTCCAACGCCCCGATCGTCTTCGCGCTTATCATCCCCCTGTCCGCCACGATCAGGATCCTTCCAACGTGAAACCTCTTGTGGAGCCGATCCACGACGGGAACGAGCGTCTTGACATCGGTCGTATTCCCAGGCCACATCTCGCAGCAAATGGGTCTGCCTTCTCCATCGATAACCAGGCCTACTACCATTTGATTGAGATCCGGGCGATGATCCTTGCTCTTGCCACGCCGCCCCAGAGACTGCCCCCCTCTGCCTTCAAAGTACAGACTCGTGGTATCAAAGAAGACAACTGCAAGCCCGGTGAACAGACCGCGTCGCATGGCAAAAAGACGTTCCTCGATCTGATCCTTCACACACCTGGGAGCAAACGGCGTACGCCCTTCTTGATGCCGTTCGGGAAGCACCTCCCCGAGCCATGCCATGGCACGATACAGATGGTGCAACTCCAGCTCATCTACACCTGATGAAAACTTGTAGTCATTGCGCCATTTCACTGCTGCCCGCTCTGAGCCCGGATCCATCAATCGATGGACCACGGTCAGGAAAACCGCATGTTCAACGTTAAACCGGAACCGTCGCTTCGCAAGCAGACTGACAAGACAGGCCTGGATGCCCGTCTCCTTCCACAGTCTCTCCATGACCAT
>JALVVK010000130.1 GCA_027023445.1 Deltaproteobacteria bacterium
TGGCAAAGGCAGCGCTCAGCGAGGATTTTGCAATACTTTGCCCGCCACCCGTCAAACCGGTGATAAATTCCGTTGTAACCGCACTACTACGGATGGCGGCATGAAACATTTTTGGGAAACTTCAGATAAAATATTGCCGTATAATTAACTTTTTATCCCAGCGTCATATCCCAGGACTTGAAGCTGCGGGGGGCTCGCAATTTTACCGAATATGCTGCCTTGCCGAGTAGTTGGAGTATACAGGCAGGTCTGCGTGTCCTCCGATTTGCATCTTCGGCAAACTTGCGGGCTGCATAATCTATGTTTATTTACGTTATGGACATGCCCGGTTCTTTTATTTTATTCTGTTATAGATTTGGTTTGCCGGGAGGCGGTTTGCCTGCTTCGGTATTTTCATATGGTGTTGTCTGCAACCGGAATTTTTTGTGGGTCACAGGTTATAAAATGAAACGACTAAAGGTGTTGGACGCGGAAAGGTGCGTAGGATGTCAGTTGTGCATGTTCGCCTGCCAGCGAAGAATGGGACTTGGTGGTTTTGCGCAGGCAGCGATTTTCCCCCGATCAAGGGGCGGGCTCAGCAGGGGGCTTACAGTGATTGTCTGCCGTGCCTGCAAGGAGCCTCCGTGCGCTGAGGTTTGTCCTACCCAGGCACTCAGGCGCCGTAAGGGGGGCGGGGTGATATTATTGCCGCAGAAGTGCATAGGCTGTGGTTTCTGCAGGGACGCGTGCCCCCTCCAGGCTATTTTCTGGGATGAAGGGGAAAATAAGCCTGTTATATGTATTCACTGTGGTACATGTGCGGATTATTGCCCCCATAACGTGCTTGCCCTGGTAGATGAGGAGGCGGAAGATGATTTCTAAGGATCCCCTGCAGAGGGTACTGTACATAGATCTGTCACGGCGCAGGTTCAACATTGAAAATCGTCCTGAACTGTTTGAAAAATATATTGGCGGGTCCGGTGTGGCGGCCGCTCTTCTGCATGAGGAGTGTCCCACAGGTGCCGATCCCCTTGGCCCTGACAATCCTGTTATCTTTGCCGTGGGCCCGCTTGTGGGCCTTTTCCCCATGGCCTCCAAGACGGTAACCATGTTCAAGTCCCCTCATACGGGCAATCTTGGAGAGAGTCATGCGGGAGGTCGGAGTGCCGTCAGTATACGGATGGCAGGTTATGGCGCTATTGTGATCAGGGGCGCAAGCGATATCCCTGTATCCCTCAGTATTACCAATAATAACGTCCGGTTTCATGATGCCAGGGCATTATGGGGAATGGATACCTCGGCAGCGGGGCGCGTGGCGAGGAAAGGCGGCGGAACCCCCGGGACCAGGAGTATCATGAGAATTGGCCCCGCGGGTGAAAACCTTGTCACTTATTCCTGCGTGGTAACAGAGACATACAGGCATTTTGGCAGGCTTGGCCTTGGAGCGGTCTTTGGCAGTAAAAAACTTAAGTCCATTGCGGTGAGCGGCAGCCGGACATTGCCTGTCACGGACAGGAAATTTTACAAGAGCGCCTATGACAGCGTGCTTGCCAGGCTCCTTAATACCCCTTCATTGAAAAAATATCATGATCTGGGTACAGCGGTTAATGTCCTTCCGCTCAGCAGTAAAAAAGCCCTTCCCACCTGTAATCTCCAGCGTACAAGCTTTGAATACGCAGACAGGATTTCAGGTGAAAATCTTGCCATGAATTTCTTGGGCAGACGCCTTGCCTGCGCCCATTGTCCCATTTCCTGCATTCATCTTGCGGCCCTAAGGACGCCCTATGAGGACGAGTCTTATTTTTATAAGACCACATTTATATCTTATGATTATGAACTGATTTATTCCCTCGGGTCCATGCTCGGTATTGGTGATCCTGGGGGAATGCTGAAGCTGCTGGACGTGGTGGAAACCGTCGGGGTGGACGCCATGAGTGCCGGGGTGACCCTTGCCTGGTGTACAGAGGCCTTTGAAAGAGGGCTGATTTCAGAAAAGGAGACCATGGGCATAAGGCCGGCATGGGGTGATTGGCAGGCATGTGAAAAGTTGCTTCGGCGGATAGTGACCCAACCCAATGATTTTTACCGGGCGCTGGCCAGGGGCGCTGAACACGCGGCCTCGGTTTACGGGGGAGACGATTTTGCCCTGACCTTTGGGAAGAATGAAATGCCGGGTTACCATACGGGCTATGGGAGCCATCTGAATTTTCTGACAGGCGCCCGGCACAGCCATCTTGATTCTGCCGGCTATAGCTATGATCAGAAGTCAGACGTCCCGGACATGGATCCGGATACTTTGGCAGAGAAGCTTTTTGAGGAGGAATCATACCGGCAGATACTTTCCTCAATTGTCATCTGTTTTTTCGCGCGCAGTGTTTATGATTATTCCACTATTACCTCACTTCTGAATGTGGCAGGATTTGATTTCTCGGAGCAGGATCTTCGTGACCTTGGCAGGCGGATATTGCGGCATAAATACGATTTCAAGTTCAGGGAGGGGTTTTCCCTTGACGATGTGCGAATACCAAAGCGTATCCTGAAGACCGTTTCTCCCCATGGATATCTGAAGAAAGAAATATTGAAAAAGGGTGTTGCCGCATACAGAAAACTGCTTCTGGATGTCACCCCCTGATCCCGCTGCTTCTGTATCCCCTGTTTGGGCTTCAGAGGTGCATTTGAGAGTTTTATCCGAAAATACAATGTTAAATGGTAAATTCTGAATGTTAAATTAAGGTGCTAACTTATTTTATTTTCTATTTATTTGCCACAAGTTACAATTCACCATTTATCATTCAGCATTTTCATGCTCAGGGGTGCGAAGCACCCCCTGGCATGAAGGTTTTAGCGTCATCACGTGTGGTTGACACCAGGGGGCGCCCCGTTTAGTTTATCGTGGAAATTGGCCATGGGGCCTCATGGCTCGTTCATTGTTCGTAGTTCACAGCTCATGGGTGAGGGGTAATGAGCGGGAACAAAGGGATATGCTTTCCCGCAGCTACGACCTTTGAGCCACGAGGATCTGTCATTTATTTAAGGAGGGCGTTATGTCTGGCAGGAAGGTTCTGGTAGTCGGTTCGGGCGGCAGGGAGCATGCCTTGTGTTGGAAGCTCAGTCAGAGTCCCAGGGTAGGCGTGGTCTATTGCGCCCCTGGAAACGCGGGAATAAGTCAGCATGCCACCTGTGTTCCGGTAGAGGCATCGGACATTGAAGGTCTTTTCTCTTTTGCACTGGAAAACGGGATCGACCTGACCATTGTAGGGCCTGAAGCGCCTCTGGCCGCGGGCCTTGTGGACCGGTTTGCCAGCGAAGGCCTTACCGTGTTCGGGCCTGACATGAAGGCTGCGGAGATAGAATCGAGCAAGGTTTTCACAAAGGATCTTCTTGTCAGGGCCGGAGTCCCGTCCGGCGCCTACAGGGTTTTCACTGATCCGGAGGAGGCCCTTGCCTATATAAAGGAAGATGCCGGTCTGCCCATAGTATTAAAGGCCGATGGCCTGGCTGCCGGTAAGGGGGTGGTTGTGGCGGCAAGCCTTGAGGAGGCCGAAGACGCCATTGACCGTATCCTGGTAAAAAAGGAATTCGGAGCGGCTGGAGACAGGCTGATCGTGGAGGAGTGCCTTGTTGGTGAGGAGGCCTCCTTTATGGCGATAACCGACGGAAAAACGGTTCTCCCCCTTGCGACTTCCCAGGATCACAAGGCGGTTTTTGATGGTGACAAGGGACCGAATACTGGCGGCATGGGGGCATATTCCCCGGCTCCGGTGGTTACCGGGGAGCTTTTTTCGGAGATTATGCACGGCATCATGCGTCCCACCATAGAAACCATGGCCGGGGAAGGAAGGCCATACAAAGGGGTGCTTTACGCTGGCCTCATGATAGATGACAGTGGACCAAAGGTTCTTGAGTTTAATTGCCGTTTCGGTGATCCCGAGGCCCAGCCCATATTGATGCGTCTGCGCACAGACCTTATGGAAGTAATTGATGCCGCCCTGGAAGGCAGGCTCGAGGACCTGAAGCTGGAGTGGGATTCCAGGGCCTGTGTGTGTGTTGTGATGGCATCCGGGGGTTACCCCGGCAGTTATGAAAAGGGCAAGGTGATTCACGGGCTGGATGAAGTGGCCCGCATGAAGGACGTAATGGTCTTCCATGCCGGAACCGCGCGCAGGGGTGATGATTATGTTACGGCAGGGGGCAGGGTCCTTGGTGTGACGGCCCTGGGCGACACCATAGAACAGGCCATATCCCGCGCCTATGAGGCGGTTGAGAAGATTTCCTGGGACGGGGTGCACTACAGACGGGATATTGGTAAAAAGGCGTTGATGCGTTCCCGCGGCAAACGGATATGTGTCTTTATGGGGAGTGAGAGCGACCGTGAGGTCATGCGGGAGACCTGCAAGGTGCTCGATGATTTCGGGGTTGGTTATGAGTTAAGGGTTGTTTCCGCCCACCGGAATCCGGATCTCCTGGAATCCAGTATCAGGGACGCGGAGAAGAAAGGGACCAGGGTGTTCATTGCGGGGGCGGGCATGGCCGCTCATCTTGCCGGAGCTGTGGCCGCGAGAACCCGGCTTCCCGTGATAGGGGTTCCCCTGGCCGGTTCGTCCCTTAACGGGCTGGATGCCCTGCTTTCCACCGTGCAGATGCCCTCAGGCGTGCCTGTGGCCACAATGGCCATTGGAAAGGCCGGGGCCAGGAATGCGGCATATATGGCTGTCCAGATACTTGCCCTGACGGATGAAAAGCTGGCGGACGCGCTGCGTAACCAGGGACGCTGACAGAATTGCCGGACGTGTTTCGACCCTGCGACATCAAATCCGTGGAAAAGGCCGCTGAGGTTCTGCTTGACGGCGGCGTGGTGGCATTCCCCACGGAAACGAGTTACGGCCTTGGCGCATCGGTTAAAAGGCTCCAGGCCCTGGAGCGTATATACGAAATCAAGCACAGGGCAAGATCAAAGCCACTTTTGGTGCTGGTGCCGGATATCTCCCATCTTGAGTCTCTTGCCGCGGAAATTCCTGCCGTGGCCTTTACCCTGATTGAGCGGTTCTGGCCCGGCCCCCTGACCTTGATTTTCAGGGCGAAGCCAGGTCTTTCCCGGCCCTTGTGCGCATCCACCGGGAAGATTGGCGTGAGAATTTCATCCCATCCATGCGCCAGAACGCTGCTCAGGCTTATTGGTCATCCGGTGACAGCCACAAGCGCAAACATGTCAGGAGCACAGTCGGCAGCAACGGCAGAGGAAGTGGCAAGGGCACTGAAGGATCCTGCTCCTGACATGATTCTTGACGGCGGTCGGGTGCCTGGCGCGCCTCCATCCACCATACTTGATGTCAGCGTGAATCCCCCAAGGTTGCTCAGGGTCGGGGTGATTGATTCAGAAGATATTCCGGTCTTACATGAGAGAGGGCCCGCCTGATATTTCCCCTGGCCTTCGGGTTGACGTTGTACAATTCCTGAAGCAGGTTTTTAATATCCTGGCGTGTGCTTTTCCCGGCTGAGGGGCAGGGGTTGGGGATAACAGGAAGCCTCAGTTGCGTGGCAAGTTTTTGTATCCTGGCCTTTTCCACCAGGGCCAGGGGACGGATGATGGAGAAGAGGCCTTTAAACATCTCCTGCATTGGGACCATGGTGCTCAGTTCTCCCGCGTAACACATATTGATGAAAAAGGTCTCTATGAGATCGTCCAGATTATGTCCAAGGGCTATCTTGTTGCATCCAAGGGAACGGGTGAGCTCAAACAGCCTTTTGCGCCTGAGCATGGAGCAAAGAAAACACGGGCTCGGCTTGCGGTTATATGAGCTGTGGCTTTTCAGGCCAAAATCTGTATATTCCATGTGGCAGTCAAGGCCATAAGATCCTATATGTTCCCTGATAATCCTGGCGTGGTTGCCGTCAAAACCCATGTCCAGGTGGACCGGCACGAGTTCGTAGGTTATCGGCGCTTTTTTCGCCCAGTGCATGAGGAACCACAGGGCAAGAAGGCTGTCGGCACCACCGGATACGGCTACCAGTATGCGGTCCCCATGGGAGAGGAGATTGTACTGATGAATGGCTCTGCCTATTTTTTTGTTGACTTCTTTAAAGAGGTAACTCATTGTATTTAACCGAATATTGACCTTCCTGACAGCAGGTGCCAATGCGTCCCTTTTGCCTTGCATCTTCGGCAAGCTTGGCAATTGCAGGATTTAGCTTATATGTGTTTGTCTGGTGTAATCTCTGCCTGGATTGTTTAATGGAATCCCAACAAACTGATATAAATTCTAAAAAAAGGAAAATCCGGTCCTGCCTGACGTTGGTCCTGCTGTTTTTGTTG
>JALVVK010000131.1 GCA_027023445.1 Deltaproteobacteria bacterium
ATCCTGTCATCGTTCTTACCCAAGATTATTCTCGCCATCCTGAGTTAATTTCACAACAAATTCAATTTGATTCTCAAAATCATGGCTCCATTGAAATTACGAGAAGGGATTTAGAGATAGACGATATTAACCTTTTCAACTCAAAATATTTAGTGCGATTTTTTAAAACATTAAAGTTGATTCAAACCATCAGAGCCCAAAAAACTTTAACTCTGCATTGCCTTAGGGCCTTTCCCGAAGGCATTGCAGGATTGGCACTCCGATTGTTTTGCAGACAGAAATGTAAATTTGTAACCTATGCCCACGGCGAGGAAATTCTCATAGCAAGAACCAGCCGTCAGTTACAGTTGTTTGCCAAGCTGGTTTATAAGCGTTCAGACCTCGTTATTGCTAACAGTAATTCCACAAAAAAACTTGTTAAGGATCTGGCTCCTGACGCAAAGATAGCAGTTATCCATCCTGGGGTTGATACGAACGCTTTTAATGTTTCTGTAGAACGGTGCACCGAATATAGGAAGAAACTGGGGTGGCCAGAGGATACAGTGATCCTGATTACTATAGCTCGCATGGAGCCCAGGAAAAATCACGCTGCGGTCATTGAGGTAATGGCTGGACTCCTGAAAGAAGGTCTTCCATTGGGTTATCTTTTGGGGGGTACTGGTGAGGAAGACGCTAATCTTCGTAAACTTGTAAATAAGCTTGGACTCGATGATCGGGTAAAATTTTTAGGAAGGGTTCCGGAAAAAGAAAAGCCCCTGTGTTTTGCCTCATCTGATATTCATGTCATGCCGTCGGTTCAAGTTGGCTCTATGATCGAGGGTTTTGGTATCGTTTTTCTCGAAGCGGCGGCAGCGGGTGTTCCCTCCATTGCCGGCAATGTAGGCGGACAAAGCGAAGCTGTTTTACATGGTAAAACAGGACTGGTCGTAGATGGCTCTAACTTAAGCGAATTAAAGCAAGCGATCAGGTACTTAGCAGAAAATAAACCTATTCGTGAACAAATGGGATCAGAAGGCAAAATTTGGGCGAAAAAATGCGATTGGGATAATGTGACACAACAATCAGTGGTTGAGATTGGAAGAACTCTTTATAGCTAATTATAGCTAATACATAGCAGCCCATCTTTGTTATTGCTTGTCGTAGCTCAGGAACAACAATATAGCCCGCCGCAAATAATTCTGTGAGGCCCGCTTGTTAAGGCTGGTAGAGGTAGAGTTTCTCAGAAGCTTTAGCTGGCACAATAATTGCTTTTTAATGCACTCAAAAACCTACTCAATGTAATTATGGGAGAACAAGATGGGAAAAATAATCCTTTTGTTTTCAGTATGCCTAATGTTATGTATTCCTGCTGCATATGCGGTCGAGCCGCTGTTGCAGAAAAGTGATTTGATTTATGAGGGGGCTTTTAAGGTACCTAAAGGCAAGCTCGGTTCGACCACCTATAGTAAGTTCTCTTATGGCGGATCTGCGCTTGCTTATAATCCAAGCAGAAATTCATTGTTTATAATAGGACATCCTTATGAAAATCTTTTGTTTGAGATCTCGATTCCCGAAATCGTAAATAGCAACAATTTAAACGCGTTAAAAACAGCTAAGCTAATTCAGCCTCCTATTGATATCACAGAAGGTCACTGGGCTAATCTTGCCCTTGATGGATCGGCTCTTAGTCATCCTGTCCCTGGGGGATTTTTGAAATTTCATAATAGATTGATTGGCTCTGCATATGTTTACTACGATGGTGGTTACCAAGGTTATCGTTCTCATTTTTATGCATCGCCAAATTGGAACGAAACTGGACCAAATTTCCATGGCATGTATCGTGTTGGATTAAGACCTCTTAACCCTAGTCGAGCTAATGGTGGTTTCGTCGGTGGATATATGGCGCTTATTCCGCCAGAATGGCAAGCTAAACTTGGGGGGCCCGCCCTAACCGGATTGGGAGGAATAGGCGTTATTTCAAGAAGTTCTTATGGTCCATGTGCCTGGGTTTTCAACCCGGATAACTTAGGGGTAAAAGATCCTGTTCCCGCCACAATGCTAGTTGGTTATCCCCAAGGACATACGACCTTGGGTAACTGGTCTGAACCAAGTTTATATTACAACAAAGTGTCAGAAATAAGGGGGTTAGTGTTTCCGTACGGAACAAGTAGTGTACTCTTCTTCGGAAGACATGGTTTGGGGAAAACCGGCCAAGGCGATACCTGTTATGGAGCGGGCACACCAGATCCATCCTTAGACGGAAAAGAAATTAATGGTATGCATTATTGTTATGATCCAACTGACAGTTCGAAAGGATGCCATGGTTATCCCTATGTATATCGTATATGGGCCTATAATGCCAATGATTTGCTTAAGGTAAAAAAGGGCGAAATCAATCCGGCAACAGGTGAACCATATAAACCGTGGGACATAAAACCATACGCAATCTGGAATTTGGATTTTCCATTTGCAAAAAAAAATGCCCATATCATGGGCGCTGCATATGATCCAGCCACCCAACGAATTTTTATCTCTCAATATGGTGGAGAGAGATATGGTATGGAGCCCTACCCCATTATTCATGTCTACAAAGTAAATATCCCGTCAAACAAAGATAACGCTATACCCCCTCCTCCAATTCCCCTCTATCAAGCCCATTGAAGGACTGAATCCACATAACAATACGCATATCACACGGAGATTCAAAGGCCACAGAGAAATCCTCTGTGGTTTTTGCGTTTCAAACGAGGCGGACGTAAAAAACTTATCCCCACCCGCTTATCAAACTGGGATATAGCCGTTAGCCTTTTGAAATCATTAACTTAATAGCTAACTGCTAATATCTAATCGCTAAATCTCGAGGAGAAAAAGTTCATGGACAAGCCTTCTATTAAAAAAATAATAGTCGATTCTATAAAAAATTTAAATCTTTCACGGGGTCCGGATGAACAAATCGACGAATCACCTGATGCCCGGTTGCTTGGAGGTGAAAGCAATCTTGACTCCCTTGGCCTGGTAACCCTCTTGATCGACATAGAGGATAACCTGGCGGATCATGAGTGTCAGGTGAGCCTTATGGATGAAAAGGCCATGTCCAGGAATAGGAGTCCTTTCAGGAGTGTTGAATCCCTGGCCCAGTACATTGCAGATTTTATAGAGAGCAGGTAGGAAACAAAAAAACAAGTCAGACAGGATTGACAGGATAGACAGGATAAACATTTCTGCCCTCCCGGAAGAAGGGCAGAAATACTCCAGCAAGCAACCGCAGGTATTTCTTGTCTTGGTATTTTCACAGTTTCTTCCGGGAACTGTGAAAAAAGATCCAGTAAATCCAGTAGATCCTGTCTAATAAAGAAATACCTTAATGCCGGTATGGCCTGCCTAAAATAACTGGAGTTGATGAACAAAATGAGCGCCGTAATGTTGATAACGGGTACGAGCAGGGGAATTGGTCGTTTTCTGGCCAACCATTATCTGGAGAGGGACATGTTCGTAATTGGTTGTTCCAGAGGACCGAGTGACATAGCTCATGAAAGATACAGGCATTTTGAGGTGGATGTTACAGATGAAAAGGCCATAGATGGGCTATTCCGTGATATCAGGAAGGAGCCGGGCAGGCTCGATATCTTGATAAATAACGTCGGGATAGCAAGTATGAATCCGATAGCGCTTACACCTGTATCGTCCGCCAGGAAGGTTATGGATACCAATTTTATTGCTCCCTTCATGTTTTCGCAGAGGGCTATAAGACTGCTGCGGAAATCGAAACATCCCAGGATCATAAACATTTCAAGCATAGCAGTACCCTTCAGGCTCGAGGGGGAGGCTGTCTACGCGGCATCCAAGAGCGCGGTGGAAACCTTTACCAGGATACTGGCAAAGGAGGTCTCGGGTTTTGGCATTACCTGTAATGCCGTGGGGCCCGGGCCTATCCGGACCGCGTTGATCCGGGGCGTTGGAGAAGAGAAGATCAAGGCCCTTGTCGCAAGGCAGTCTATAAAAGAGATGGCCACCTTTGAAGACGTGGCAAACGTGATGGATTTTTTTATTCGTCCGGAAAGCAGGATGGTCACCGGGCAGGTAGTCTATCTGGGAGGGGCGGGATGAAGGTAAAAGATCTTTTAGAAAAGTTAAAAAAATTTGGCGGCAGGCGGGCTATTGCGGTTGGCGATCGGAGCACGAGTTATGATCAAATCCATACCATGAGTAAGGATTGGCTGAGGGGGCTGAGGGAGCGAGGTGTGCCCGAGGGCGCCACTGTCGCCCTCATAGGCGACTATGGCCCGGAGTCTGTGGCAGCCCTGTTTGCCCTTATGGAGAACAATAATATCGTGGTCCCTGTCACCCCTGATTCAGCGTCCCAGGAGGACATGTTCATAAGGGTGGCGGAGGTGGAGTGGCGTGTAGAGCTTTCCGGGGCAGACGTAAATATTTCTGAGACAGGTAATGCCTCTGCCCACCCGTTATACGGGGAACTGAGGAAGCAAGGACACCCTGGCCTTGTGCTTTTTTCCTCCGGATCAACCGGAGAGCCCAAGGCCGCGCTGCACGACATCTGCAGGATCCTGAAACGATACAATAAACCTGGCAAGGCATTCAGGACCCTCGTTTTCCTCCAGATGGACCACATCGGCGGGATAAACACACTTTTTTATACATTAGCCAATGGGGGTATGATAGTTATCCCTGCATCGAGATCCCCTGAGGAAGTGGCCAGGGCCATTGAATTTCATAGGGTGGAACTCCTGCCCACGTCCCCGACATTTCTCAATCTCCTTCTGCTTTCAGGCGCATATCAAGGGTATGCCTTGGATTCACTTAAACTGATAACATATGGCACCGAGCCCATGCCTGCCAGCACACTTGAAAGGCTTTCCGAGGTGTTACCCCATGTCAGGTTGAAGCAGACATATGGCCTCTCAGAAACCGGGATCATGAAGTCCAAATCGCGGGATGACAGGACTACCTGGATGAAGGTCGGCGGAGAGGGGTTTGAGACAAAGATCGTCAACGGAAGGCTTTGGATCAAGTCAGAGGCGGCCATGCTGGGGTACCTGAACAGGCCCAGCCCTTTTGACAAGGACGGTTTTTTTGATACGGGCGACATAGTCGTCCAGGACGGTGAGTGGATAAAGGTTCTGTGCAGGGAAAGCGAGATTATTAACGTGGGAGGAAACAAGGTCTTCCCCACAGAGATAGAGAATGTAATATCCAGCATGGAAGAGGTTGAGGACGTACTTGTCTACGGTGAACCAAATCCGTTAACAGGCAACAGCATAACTGCTATCATAAAACCATCCGGTGAAATAGCTCTTAATGACTTAAAAAACAGGGTGAGAATTTACTGTAGGGACAGGTTGGAGAGATTCAAGATCCCGACAAGAATCAAACTCGCCCAAGGCGATCTTCACTCTGCGAGGTTTAAAAAGGCAAGACAGTTGAGAAATTAGACAGGATTAACAGGATAAATATATCTGCCCTTCCGGAAGAAGGGCAGAAATACTCCAAACAAGCAACCATTAGATATTTCTGTTCTTGTAGTTTTCACAGTTTCTTTCGGAAACTGTGAAAGAGATCCTGTATATCCTGTTAATCCCGTCTAAATAATGTTGGTCAATGAATAAGAGATGCGAAAATTTATAAAAAGAATTTTTGACTTTATTGCCACCATTCTGGTTTTTCCCGCCTGCTTGATGAGCCAGGTTGAAAAGTGGTTTTTCCCAGGCTCGGAGATCGTGTTTGAATTTTGGGCCCATGTCTTTTCCATCGTGCCTGGAATTGTAGGGCTTTTCCTGCGGCGCGCGTATTATTGGGTAACGCTCGATTCCTGTGCCAGGGATTTTTACGTTGGTTTTGGAGCACTTTTTACCCACAGGGAGGTTGTGGTTGAAGAAGGTGTTTATGTCGGGCCCTATTCCCTGGTGGGCCAATCCGTGCTGAAAAGCGGTACCCTCATAGGAAGCCGGGTTAGTATCATAAGTGGCAAGTATCAGCACAGGCTGGATGAAAATGGCAAGTGGACGTCTTGTGATCTGGGAAACTTGACACCGATTCAAATTGGCCCGAATGCGTGGATAGGGGAAGGTGCAATAGTTATGGCAGACGTCAGGGCATCAACCCTGGTGGCCGCAGGGGCGGTTGTCTCAAGCACGGTGCCGGACGGTATCGTAGTAGGCGGCAACCCCGCCAGGTTTATAAAGAAGATATGGCCGAGTCAGACAGGATAAACACCGTTTTTGTCTTGGTGTTTTCACAGTTTCTTCCGGGAACTGTGAAAAGAATATCCA
>JALVVK010000132.1 GCA_027023445.1 Deltaproteobacteria bacterium
CCGGCCCGAGTCCGGAAGGTCTGATATGAAAATGCCCTTATGCATGTAATGCCGGCCTGTATCCGTGGGCCACCGGGTATCTGCGGCCGTAACCGAATGCCCTGGCGGTCACTTTTGGTCCGAAAGGGGCCTGATAGCGCTTGTATTCGTTTCTGTTAACCATACCCACGATTCTTTTTACCACGTCCGGGGCAAAACCCTTGTCCACTATCTCCTGCAATGTGGCGTTTTCCTCCAGATACATCTCTATTATGGGATCTATCATTTCATAGGGGGGAAGATCGTCCTGGTCTTTTTGATCGGGCCTGAGCTCAGCCGATGGCGCCTTTGTGATTATGCGGGCCGGTATGACTTCCTGCTGCCTGTTAAGGTGGGATGCTAACTTGTAAACCATAGTCTTGGGTACATCGGATATGAGGGCGTAGCCCCCGCTGAGATCACCGTAAAGGGTGCAGTAACCCACGGCAAGCTCGGTCTTGTTGCCTGTGGAAAGCACCAGATGTCCCCATTTGTTGGATAGCGCCATGAGAAGATTGCCCCTGATTCTGGCCTGAATATTTTCTGTGGCGACGTCCGGGGAGGCATTCCTGAATGCCGGACGCAGGGTTTCAAGGTATTGCCGGAAGATTTCCGAGATAGGGAGAGTAAATGTCTTTATACCCAGATTCCGGGCAAGCTGCGAGGCATCTTCAATGCTTTCCTTCGAGGTATAGGGAGAGGGCATGAGAACCCCGGTTACATTGGAAGATCCCAAGGCCTGTGCGGCGATGGCTGCTGTTACCGCCGAATCGATTCCTCCGCTGAGTCCCAGGACCACTTTTTTGAAACCGCACCGGGACATGTAATCCGAAAGCCCCAGCTTCAGGGCTTTTAAAATGGATTCCGGACCGGATGAGCTGACCGGATGAATGTCTGGCGTAAGGTCATCAAGATCCACCACTATCATATCTTCTTCAAAGTCCCTGGCCTGTGCCACAAGGCCCGCGTCCGGATGCACGGCAAAGCTGCCGCCGTCAAAAATGAGGCTGTCCTGTCCTCCGACGGCGTTACAATAAAGTATTGGACTTTTGTAATGCCGGACGTGGTGTTCCACAATCCTTTTGCGCACCCCTGCCTTTTTCAGGTCAAAGGGGGATGCGGAGATGGCCAGGTACAGGTCCGTTCCTGCCCTTGCCAGGTCCGCAACCGGATCAACACGGTAGTTATACTCGTCGTGCCATAGGTCCTCGCATATGGCCAGGCCAAACCGCCTGCCCATGAAGGTTACCACCGTGGCCGAGGACCCGGGCTCAAAATATCTGGTTTCGTCAAAGATGTCGTAGGCGGGCAGAAGGCGCTTGTGGCATCTGGCAAGCGCCTTGCCCCTGTGGGCCAGTACGGCGGTGTTATGAAGAGGCTTGCCCGGCCCGGATTCGTTACGGGATATGGTTCCGAAAATGACAGCGACTTCTCCCGCCTGCCGTATCAACCTTTCTGAAACCTCAATGCAGTCTTGCACAAAATCCCTGCGTTCAAGAAGGTCTCTGGGGGGGTAGCCGCAAAGGCAAAGTTCAGGGAAGACAGCCAGGTGACAGCCTGAGTCCCTGGCTTGCCGAATCCCCTTCTGTATTTTTTCCAGATTGGCGTCAAAGGCGCCAATGGTAGAATCTAATTGTATCAAGGCAATCTTCAAATCGTTTGGCCCTCCGGACCGCCGTCCGTTTTTTTATGAGGAAGACTATCAATCTTCGTCTTCCTTGGCAACGTGCTTGTGGTTTTGATCAGGAAATGTCGTTTCCCAGGGGCTGACTGAGTTTTCATGCAGGGTTGTGCGTCGTATTGTAGGGGGGAGGCGCTACTGTCTTGACTTTTAAACCCAAGCCTTTTATAAAGTGCTCTTGACAGCTGGGGGATCGTCTAACGGCAGGACAGCAGACTCTGGATCTGCTTATCTAGGTTCGAATCCTAGTCCCCCAGCCAGTTTCCCTTTGTCCTTCCCATGACATTGTTTTTATCCATTTCACCATTTCGTGGTTGCATTTTTCCCTTGAAATTATAATCTAATCAGTTAAATGATTGGTCCTGAGGAAATATTCATTGTTTTAGCCGTGATGCTTTACGGGGAGACGGGTTGGAGGTCGTTTGATGCTGGATTCTTCGGAGAAGAAGGTTATCCCTCTGAAAATATTGCTGGCCGAGGACGATGTGGCCGTTGCCAAGGCCTATGAGAGCATATTACAGACGGCGGGATACAGGGTTGTGGGGCTTGCTCATGACGGGATGGATGCCGTCAGCATGACGTATGATTTGAATCCTGATATTATTCTCATGGACATTAAAATGCCCAGAATGGACGGCCTTGAAGCGGCAAGATCCATAAACAATACCAGGAAGACCTTTATTCCTATTGTGCTGGTTACCGCCTATTCTGCGCGGTCTCTCGTGGAAAAAGCTAAGAGTTGCGGGGTGTTAGGTTATCTGGTAAAGCCAGTTCATCTGGATGATCTTGTCCCTGCCGTGGAGATGGCCCATTCGGCGGCCCAGAAAATAAACGCGTTGGAAGGGGTGGTACATAACCTTTCCGAGGAGCTGGAGGCAAGGAAGCTTGTTGAGAAGGCTAAGGGAATTCTGATGAGGCATCTCAAGGTTGAGGAAGATGAGGCCATGAAGATGATGCAGAAGGAGAGCACCCGCCAGAGGATTAAACTGAAGGAGTTGGCCAGGGCCATTATTGCCTCTCATTCTGTGATGACGTAAGCCCTGATGGGACACAGGCCTCTCCCATTATGTGCTGCTTCAGGATATGCTGCAGGCATATTGCCGGATCGTATCCCTCGTATTCTTTTGCAAGGTTTGAGGCCACCTCGCTTACCCTTTTCTCCAGCAGTCTAAGCCCTGATCGGGCCTGGAGACAGTCCGGATTGATGTCAAGCGCCTTTTCAAATGCGTTTCTCGCTTCAATATACCAGCATCCCTCCAGGTAACCTTCTCCTACTGCGCAATATGCGTGTTCCAGGCCATTGGGAAACATGCGGAAAAGTATTCCGTTAAGCCCTCCTTCGTTTTCCCATACCTGATCTATCAGGACCTTGTTTTCCAGGAGGAATCTCAGGAGAATGGCGTTTTCTTTTTCCCGGATTATGAGTTCCTTAAGGTGTTCCGCAGCGTGGTCAAACAGACATCCCAGGCGCTCAATGCCCTTTTCGATATCGTTCAACTCATTCTGGAAAAATTTTCTGCATCTTTTCTGGTAACGGCGGCCGTTTTCCATCTCAAGCGCCTTTTCAAAGGATGAGTGATATGTCTTGACAAGATAGACGTTTTCCTTGAGTTTCATGGCTTCGTGGAAGATGGCGCCTACCATCCAGTCAAAAAGAAATGCCTGAGGGTGTTCATCAGGTTCAAGATCTTTCCAGAGCCTGTGGCAGTTATCCTTTAATATCCACATGGTGCCCTTGCTGGACTCGCTTCCCACCCAGCTTTCAAGCTGATGATATTTTATGCCGTCAATGGCGTGTTGCTCAGTGAGTTTTTTTGCAAAAATAAAGGAAAAAATAAAGTCTCTTATGGTATTTTTCAGAAAAAGATCAGATCGTTCCCTTAGCCATTCTTTCTGTTTTTCCGGCATACTGTAAACCTTTCTGTTTCACGTTGAAAACCGCCGCGGCACAGACCTAATCGAAACGGCCCGGCCTTCGGTGATGTACCGCAAGGCTTAGAACCTTGCCATCACCCAGAAACATCAATCCCTTTTGCTGAAGATCCCGCAGAAAATCCATTACCTTTTCCCTTGGAAGGCCGGGCGCCTGGTCGAAAACCTGATCAAGCGGCCTCGGATCCGTACAGAACAGGTAAATTTTCCTGGAAAGGGCGTAAAGCCTGTGAGTAGCCATGTTTCCATCTGGATGGGCCCTTCTAATATACAGGTAATCACCGCCGTCCCTGAAGGAAAGGGGGTGGATGCCAGGGGCAAAACTCGCATGTTTCTTGTGCCAGTATCGGACCTTGTCTTCGACCCTTTTCCACAGTTTTTTCTGGTGTTGCCTGTCACCGCTGTATGTGAGCATGAGAAAATCCATGCCCTCCAGGACCTCCCTGGGAAACAGTTCGGCAAAAAAAGGATGCGGCTTTAAACCGTGGATTGAGTATTTCCCCGGGGCCCGATATACCGGACTTTCAAGGCCAAGCCAGAAGGACACCGTCTTTAATGGTCTGTAGGGTAATATCAGGTCAATAATACCGAGGGTCTCTGCTACTTCTTCTTCTGTGCTGCCCGGAAAATGCATTATCAGGTTGCCTGAAAGCCTGATACCCGTCTCTTCCGCGTGTCTCATGGCGGCGAGATTGTCAACGAGTCTGACTCCTTTTCCTATGCGTTTCAGCAGGGATGAGCTGAGCGCCTCGATCCCCACCTGGATTTCGGACAGCCCGCCTGCCGAAAGAGCCTTGATCTCATTTCTTGTGTAACCTGCCCTGATTTCTGCAAAAAAACCAAGGTCCAGCTCCTTTTTGGAAAAATACCTGAAGAATTTCAATGCGTCTTTTCTGGGAAGCACGTTGTCCATAAAGGCAAAATCAAGAATTCCGTATTGTCGGGCAAGCCAGGAAACTTCTTCAATCATTCTCGATGCGTTTTTGGCACGGTAAGCTGACCACTGGAGATTCAGGTTGCAGAAGGCGCACTTGCCCCACCAGCACCCCCTTGAAAATTCCACAGGGAGCACCGGGAAAAAGCGCTTCGATGGCGGCAGCGCATTTAATTCGGTGAAATAGTCGGAAAAATCCGGAACAGGAAGTTTATTCATGTCTTTTATCTGGTTCTTTTCTGGCGCAGAAATCGTTTTGTGTCCTCTCGCGCTGATTCCTGAGGGCATTTCAGAGGTGAGGTTCTGCAGGTAACGTGCCAGTCCCCAAAGTGGTTTTTCGCCTTCGCCGTTTATAACAAAGTCCACCTGGGGAAACGTCTCCATTATGGACAGCCCCAGGTTGCCTGCGCAACTTGCCCCGCCCAGCACGATAAAGGTGTCGGGGTTGCGCTCCTTTATCCACATCGCCAGCAGCAGGGAGGACGTCAGCTGGTTAAGACAGGCGGAAAGCCCTACAAGCCTGATCTGTGTCCAGTCCACGCCGTTGACAAAACGCAGCATTTCAAGGTGAGTCGTTTCCCGGATGGCGTCAGGGTTCTGCTGAACACGTGCTTTTTTTTGCGCCAGTGCCCGGTGAAAGAGCTTGTTACACTGTTTTGTATGTTCCGGGAAAAGTATGCCCGCACATATGGATTCTGCGGCCCAGTTCGACTGGCTGATCTTGTGATAATGTTCAAAACCGAGTTTTGACGCAAGGGGAATATATGGATGCATGCATCTGATTTTAAGGTCCGGATCATGCCCGAGAAGGTAGGCCTTAAGCGCGGCTGTCTGGATGGACGGTCGGTTAAAGAGCGGCCAGGGCGGGGCAATCAGAGCTATTTTCATTTATTGTCCTTTTGTTGTTTGTCCGCCATCGCAGAATTGTGGCTAACTATTGAATTATTATGCTGATTTTTCCAGGCAGTTGAAGCGCATAATCTCATATTATGTCTCCAGGCGTACTATCAGGGTCACCCCCAGGTCCATGAGGCATGCTTTGGGAAGACGTTAAGGGTGTGTTTTCCTTTAAATAAGAGTTTCCCGTAAATTGTGCTGAAGATAAGGTTGGTCCTTTTAATGGCGATCATATAGGCAGCCTCAATCAGGCTGGTGGTCCACATGTGGATTATGACCATAACCGTCTGGGAAAGGGGAGCAATGCCTCTTGCCATGGCCATCATTCCAGGGGGACAGGTGAGAATATCCGGCCTTTAGTATCATGTTCCTGGTAGCGGACGACAACGCGGTGGGCAGGGTTATGGGGAACCAGGGCCGGTATGTCTGCCGGTCCTGGGCAGTTTAACCGGTTGACATGTTCATCAGCCGCTTTATCCGGTCCTCAGTGGGTGGATGGGTGCTGAACAGCTTGACAAATGTGCCGGCATTCAGCGGGTTTACAATAAACATCTGGGCCGTTGCCGGATTTACTTCCATTGGTATCCTCTGGTTCCATTCCTCAAGCTTTTTCAGCGCGCCTGCGAGCGACAGGGGACATCCGCATATACGGGCTCCGGTGGCATCGGCGAGATATTCCCTGCTCCGGGATATGGCCATCTGGATAAGCATGGCCGCCATGGGAGCCGCAATAATCATGACAAGGCTTCCGACAAGGCCCGCTATGCCATCATCGTCATCACTTCTGCCAAAACCCCCGAAAATAAGTGACCACTGGGCTATGTTGGCCAGATAGCTGATGGCCCCTGCCATAACCGCCGCAATAGAGCTTATCAGGATATCCCGGTTTCTGATATGGGAGAGTTCGTGGGCAAGCACTCCGCGCAGCTCATCCCTGGAAAGCAGGCGTAAAATCCCTTCCGTGACGGCTACCGCCGCGTGGGATGGATTCCTGCCTGTGGCAAAGGCGTTTGGCGTCTGTTGGGGAATAATATAGACCCTTGGTTTGGGAATCCCGGCACTCATGGCAAGTTCAGCCACAATTGCGTGCAGATCAGGGGCCTCTGCTTCTGAGACCTGCCTGGCCCTGTGCATGGCAAGAGCCATTTTGTCACTGAACCAGTATGCGGCAAAATTCATAACGCCGGCAAGCACTAGGGCCACAGTCATGCCCCTGTGGCCGCCGATGGCGTCTCCTGCCAGCAGGAAAAGCGCTGTCAGCGCCGCCAGCAGCATAAATGTCTTGAATACATTGGACATATTTTAAAAACCTCCAGTTTAATATGTATATTGTCTTGTTTCTTCCACCAGCCAGTGTGTCATGCACCTGGTGCGTTAAACCTGCGGGTTGTCCTTATGGAAAAGGTGTTGTGCTGCATACGACTTTTTGGGTGGAGCTGTTATCAGCTATGATATAAATATTCGGTTAATTGAATATGATCACTGTTGCCCTTAAAGACAAGGGGTCGGGCGTTGTCAATATGAATGTTTCTGTATTGGGAAAAATCCCTTTCTGAAAAATACAGCACAAGGCATCTCATAACCGCAAGGTGGCTTACGGCTACCACCTTTTTACCCTCGTACCTTGATGCAATTGATTTCAGGCATGCTACTGCGCGGACCTGGAGTTGTGGCAGGGTCTCGGCTCCGGGCAGAGAAAAGGATGCGGGGTCCTTTTTCCATAGCCTGTACCCTGAGGATTCATCTCTCAGCAGGTCGGCTTTAAGTCGTCCATCCCACTGGGGAATACGGATTTCCGCAATGCCGTGTTCCACGATCAGGGGGGCGTTTACAATGTTCGCTATGATACGGCCGGTATCCATGGAGCGGACCATGGGGCTTGAGAGCACCACGGATATTGTTTCCCTGGATAGAAGCTCTCCCGCCTTTCTGGCCTGGAGCCTCCCTTTTTCAAGGAGAGGCTCGCCTGTTCTGCCTGAAAAGCGTTCCTCTTCATTTGCCCTTGTTCTTCCATGTCGTATCAGGAATATGGTCGTTTCCCCCATGCATTACTCCGCGCCCTGCATTATGGCGGTGGCCTTTTCCACGTCCCTTTTGCTGCCGATAAACAGGGGCACCCTTTCATGCAGTGACTGTGGCTCAATGTCCAGGATCCTCTTTTCTCCGTCTGTGGCAGCCCCCCCTGCCTGTTCCGCAACGAATGACAGAGGCGCGGCCTCGCACAGAAGTCTGAGTTTCCCCCTCGGTTTTTTGGGGTCCCGGTTGTCTGCCGGATACATGAAAATGCCTCCGTAAAGCATGTTCCTGTGGAAGTCTGCCACAAGAGATCCAATGTAACGGGACGTATAGGGTTTTCCCCTTTCATTTTTAGAGCTCTTAAAATAGTTGACAGCCGCCCTGGTCCGTTCGTCCCAATACATTGTATAGGATTCGTTTACAGAATATACCCGTCCCAGTTCGGGTATTTTGATGTCTGGATGTGAAAGGAGAAATTCTCCCACGGATGGGTCCAAAGTGAAGCCGTTAACCCCGTTTCCCGTGGTATAGACCAGCATGGTGCTTGATCCATAAATAAAATAACCGGCCGCTACCTGCTCGGTGCCCGAGCGCAAAAAATCGCTGACAGATACCTCTTCAAGTCCGTCTTTTTTCTTGTGTATGGAGAATATCGTTCCAATGCTTACATTGGCATCTATGTTGGATGAACCATCCAGCGGATCAAAAATCAGCAGGTAATTGCCCTTTGGCATGTTGTAAGGAACCGGAATAATATCCGCGTTTTCTTCAGAGGACATGGCACAGAGAACGCCCGCCTTCTGCATACGGTGTATCAGTATCCTGTTGGCGTAGTCGTCCAGTTTTCTGACCTGTTCTCCCTGGACGTTTATATCGCCAGTGAGCCCGAGGATGTCCACAAGGCCGGCCTTTCGTACCTCTCTCGCAATAATCTTGGCAGAAAAAATCAGCTCATTGAACATCCTGGTAAACAGGCCTGTTGCCATTGGTGAATCCTTTTGATGTATCAGAAGATGTTCGGTTACCGTTATGCCGACTCCCTCCATGTCTGACCTCCTTTTGTATGGTATGGTAATGATGCCGCTGTTTCTGTGTCTACCTTGCTACAAGGCCGTTTCTGCCATAGCTAACTTGATGCTTTTATTGTTCGTTATGTCCGTCCCGGGCCTGACGGTTACTGTGAAAATACGAATGTTAAATGGTAAACTATGAATGTTAAATTAAGGTTGCTAAATTATTATATCTTCCTGAATTTAATAAAAAATTGTTTGTCGCAATTTACAATGCACCATTTAACATTTAGCATTTTCATGCTTTGGGGTGCGAAGCACCACTTAGCATGAAAGCTTAATTATTATAACACAGGTTTTTGAATGCGCAGAGATGCCACATGTTTTGTCGTCAGGCCGGCATTGGGGCCATGGCATCATCTGATATGGAAGTCTATTGGGATTTGAAACGGATTTCAACGGACCGGCATGGTTCAGACACGGTTTTGACAAAGGGGTAAGGACAGGAAAAGGGCCTAATTAAGGGGAAGCAGGCTGCAATCCATGACCGCCCGGGTCAGGAGGCAGCCTGTTCTGTCTCCGGTATGGTGACCTATCTGGCAGCCTGCCGTTTCAGGGGGAGTATCTTCGCCTGGTTTGTGCGGGACCGAGGTTTTTCAGGTATGGAGATGTTGTGACACGGACGTCCGGTTAATTGGTTAATGCAGTTCAGGAGGCCTTTTTCTGAATAGACATAGTCAATAAGCATGTCATAAATGCGAACGCATGATTCAAGGGGGGTTTTGCATCTCTTGCGTTCCATGTCAATGCGCCACTGAAGACCCCTGAGGCGCCTTTGTGAAGATTCAGGAGCAGAGGAGATTATACTTTCTATGGCCTCGGCCCTTTTTTCCTCAAATTTTTCCGGATCAGTCTTGGCAAGATGCATCCAGCCGTCAAAATCGAATCCATCCGTACTGAAGTCAGGCATGGCTGTTAGTTCCTTTCGCAAAATGAATTATAGCAGGATATGCTTGCTACAATCGTTCTATTTCAAGATTGGTGCCATTGAGGGAGGCCTGAAATGGCATGTTAAACCCGTCCTGATAATATTATTTTGCGGTGAACCAGGCAATATATGAATTTTTTTCTACTTTGAGTGGAAGTTTGTTTCCCTTTTCCCAATAGGATATTCATTGCAAATTTGTCAGTTCAAGGTAAAGTGCGTTTTTATGAAAATTTCTATCTGGAGGTTAGAATCCTATGTCTTTGGACGAAATAAAAATCAGCCGTGCGATACTGAAACAGTTCACAAACAAACTGTCGGACTATCTTGAGCTGGACGTTGCGGTGGTGGGTGCCGGTCCATCCGGATTGATGGCCGCTCTGAGGCTGGCCCAGAAGGGATACAAGGTCGCCATGTTTGAGCGTAAGCTCAGTGTTGGTGGTGGTATGTGGGGCGGCGGAATGATGTTTAACGAGATTGTTGTGCAGGAAGAAGGCGCCGAAATACTGAAGGATCTTGGTATCAGGATCCATGACGCAGGTGATGGTTATTATACCGCTGATTCTATAGAGTGTACCACGACCCTCGCAAGTCTGGCGTGCAAGTCAGGGGTTAAGGTTTTCAACCTTATGACTGTTGAGGACGTTCTGGTCAGGGAAAACAGGGTTACAGGTCTTGTTGTTAACTGGACGGCCGTTGATATGGGGGGGCTGCATGTGGATCCTCTGGCCGTGCGAAGCAAGTTTGTTATCGAGGCTACCGGCCATGCCACAGAGGTATTGAAGGTGATTCAGCGTAAGTCTGGCGTCGATCTCCTGACGGAAACAGGCAAGGTGCTTGGCGAGCGTTCCATGTGGGCGGAAACCGCGGAGAATACCACGCTGGAAAACACCAGGGAGGCGGTGCCGGGGGTATTTGTAACTGGCATGGCTGCCAACGCTACCTTTGGTTCTTTCCGTATGGGGCCGATTTTTGGCGGAATGCTTTTGTCTGGTCAGCGGGTTGCAGAACTTATCCATGAAAGGCTTGAAGGCTAAAGAGGCGGGTTCCGGTTCAATTGAAGCCGGCCGGGTATCAGAAAAGGCGGTCAGCCGGGAACTTACCGAACTTACCTGCCTATACGAGATCACAAGGGCGCTTTCCTCCACCCTTGACATGCGTGCCGCGCTCAAGGAGGTCGTGAGTATACTTGATTCACGGATGGGGATGACCAGGGGGACCGTGACCATAGTCAACCCTCATACCTCTGAGATACAGATCGAGGTGGCTCATGGTCTCTCCGCCGAGGCAAGGCGCCGTGGCAGGTACAAACTCGGCGAGGGCATCACCGGTCAGGTGGTGGCAAGCGGTGAACCGGTGGTGGTTCCAAGGATAAGCGATGACGCCCGTTTCCTGGACAGGACCAGGAGCCGGGGGGAAACCCGGAAAAGGGATGTGGCCTTTATCTGCGTTCCGATCAGGGTAGGCAAGCTCACCATAGGCGCCCTGAGCGTGGACAGGCCGTTTACCGGGGGATTTTCCTTTGAAGATGACATCAGGCTTCTCACGATAATAAGTGGACTCCTGGCCCAGTCTGTCAGCAGGCTGCAGGCCGCCAATGCCGAGAGGGAGTCCCTGTTAAACGAAAACAAGATTCTGAAAAGGGCCCTTACGGAAAAGTATCAGGTGGATAACCTCATAGGAAAATCCAGCAGGATGCTTGAGGTTTTCGACATGGTACTCAGGGTGGCAAACAGCCATGCCACTGTGCTTCTCAGGGGAGAGAGCGGTACGGGTAAATCCCTGGTGGCCAAGGCGATTCATTATAACAGTCCCAGGGGAAACGGCCCATTTATAACGGTTAATTGTTCTGCCCTGCCGGAAACATTGATAGAAAGTGAGCTTTTTGGCCATGAAAGAGGCGCCTTTACAGGAGCTTATGCCAGTAAGCAGGGCAGGTTTGAACAGGCCCAGGGTGGTACCATTTTCCTTGATGAAATAGGCGAGCTGCCGCATGGCGTGCAGGTCAAGTTACTTCACGTGATACAGGAAAAGGAATTCCAGCGACTTGGAGGCGCCAAATCCGTGCGGTGTAACGTGAGAATCGTGGCCGCTACCAACAAGAATCTCGAGCAGGCCATGGAGACGGGCAATTTCAGGGAAGACCTGTATTATCGCCTTAACGTGTTTCCCATTTATCTTCCGCCTCTCAGGGAAAGGAGAACGGATATCATCCTTCTGGCAGAGCATTTCCTGGAGAAATATAGCAAGGAATATGAGAAAAAAATCCTTCGGATATCTTCCCCTGCGGTGGATATGTTGATGCAGTACCACTGGCCTGGAAACGTAAGGGAACTGCAAAACTGCATGGAACGGGCGGTACTGGTTTGTGACGAGGATATCCTGCGCATCCATCATCTTTCCCCTGCAATCGGAAGCGCGGCAGGGGTGACTGGCGGGGAAAAGGGGAAACACGAGTCCCTTGCAGATGCCGTAGCCAACCTGGAAAAGGAAATCATAATAGAGGCACTCAAGGAAACCAGGGGAAATCAGACCAAGGCGGCCAAACTCCTTGATACCAGTCTGCGTATTATAAATTACAAGATAAAGAGATACGGGATTGACCCCGCCTTTTATAAGATCCCGTTATAGAATCCTATGGAACACAGATTAAGAAACAAGAGGGCCCCGGCCCTGGCTACCGTGGCCCCGTTATCATCATGCACGGCCATACAACCTTATATTATGGACGAGTTGCGGCCTGAGCCCACAATAATTCCAAGGCCCAGACACCGGGTAAGCCGGAAAAACATGGACCGGGAGGCTCTCAAGGTGCTATATCGCCTCAAGGATCATGGTTACATCGCCTATCTTGTAGGCGGAAGCGTAAGGGATCTTCTCCTTGGGCGTAAACCAAAGGATTTTGACATCGGCACCAACGCCCGCCCGGAGGAAATCCGCAAGCTGTTTCGTTACAGCCGTATCATAGGCAAGAGGTTCAGGCTGGTGCATGTCTACTTCAGAGGTGGCAAGATCATAGAGGTCTCCACGTTCAGGAAGCAGACCAACTGCGATGACAGGGAGGCGGAAAAAGAAGGTCTTAGCTGTGAGCAGATATTCGGCACCCCACAGGAGGACGCTTTCAGGAGAGATCTGACCATCAATGGTCTTTTTTATAATATTTCTGATTTCAGTATCATAGACTATGTTGGCGGGATGGCGGATCTCAAGGCAGGTATAATCAGGGCAATCGGAGATCCGGAGCAGCGTCTGTTAAGAGATCCCGTGAGGATGATGCGGGCTGTCAGACATGCGGCAAGGACGGGTTTTGCAATTGAGCCGGCTACCTGGGATGCCATAGTCAGGCACAGAAACAAGATTCGCCTGTGTGCCATTCCGAGGGTCCGTGATGAGTGGCTGAAGGACATGAAGTCCGGTGCCAGTAAAAAGTGGGCTGAGCTCATGATCAGCTGCGGAATGTTTACCGAAATTTTCCCCGGCTATGCCGGATTGTCCGGCAGGAACGACTGGCCAAGGGTGAAAAAACTGCTCCTCGGCATGTTGGGGGAGCTTGACCAGTTTTTTAGCCAGAAAGAGGTTCCGGAGGAATCTTTGTTGCTTGCCACTCTGGCCTATCCGTGGCTGCACTATTCTCGGGAATGGCGGGAGCTTAAGGCCCCCAAGGTTAGATGGCCCAGCTATGAGGTGCGGCTTCTTATCCGGGACCTGTTCGCGCCATATGATTTCAGGCGTATGGTAAGGGATATGACAGCGCAGATACTTGCCAGCCAGTGGCCCATAAGGCTTTGTATAGAAAGGGATTCCTGGCCCAAGAGGGTATGGAACAAGGCGACCTTTAAAGAATCCGTAATGCTTCACAACATGATTCAAAAGGCCCTTGGGGGTGAATGCATCAGCCTTGAGCCTCATCGCGCTCGAGTCCCTGCGGCGGCAGGCCGTCCCAAGTCCTCCAAGAGGCGCTACAGAAGAAAAAGAAGGAACAGACGTCCCAAATAGGGGCATCGGGAGGTTAACATGAAGCTTCGTCAAAATGCCAAGGAGCTGGTCCTGATAGAATTGGATGGAGTGGGCCTGCTGCTTGGCCACATCAGATATAACCGCCAGACGGAAACCGTGCTGTTTGCGCTGGAAAAAGCGGCTTTTTTTGATCTCTATTTCCCATGTACCGTGGTCTATGATCAGCAGAGAGGTCCTGTGGTCCATCCCCATGTGTTGTCCGCAATGACCACATCTTCCGTGAGGATACAGAGAAGCAGGGTCTCATGTTTCGTAATGGAGATGGATCTGAATCCGGATCTTGTAGATCAGTATCAGAAATTTCTGGATGCCATTGCCCCAAGGCCGTCTAAACCTGTTCCCCCTGATCCGAAAGATCCGGGTCCTTCAGGAGGGGGGTCAAGGGTAATTTCAATCAGGGGACCCAAAGACAAATCCTGAGATCCAGGTTATGCTCCCCTACCCAGCCATAGATCCCGTCATAGTCAGGATAGGTCCGCTGGCCCTTCGCTGGTACGGGCTCATGTATGTAATCGGCTTTGCCAGTAGCTATCTTCTGGTAAAGAAACAGATACTGGAAGAGGAAGGGAAGGCGGCGCGCAGGCAGCTCCGGCATCTCGAAGACCTGCTTCTGTTTCTGGTTATCGGAGTAGTCCTTGGCGGGCGCCTTGGATACGTGCTTTTCTATAATCTTCCATATTATCTGGACCATCCATCAGAAATTCTCGCTACCTGGAAGGGTGGAATGTCATTTCACGGAGGCGTGGCAGGCGCATGCCTGGCAGGCTGGTTTTATACCAGGCGGCATGGCCTGGATTTCTGGCTGTGGGCAGACCGTTTCATCGTTACTGCTCCCATAGGCCTGGGCCTGGGAAGGATCGGCAATTTCATAAACGGCGAGCTGTTCGGCAGGCCGACGGACGTACCATGGGCAATGGTTTTCCCCCAGGGAGGCCCGGTTCCGAGGCATCCCTCCCAGATATACGAGGCGCTGCTGGAAGGGGTCGTCCTGTTTTGTATTCTCTGGCCCCTGCGCAAACGTCCCTGGCCCACAGGGCGTAAACTTGCCTTGTTTTTGATTCTTTACGCGTGCGTCCGATTCTTCGTTGAATTTTTCAGGGAGCCGGATCCCCAGTTAGGCTTTATTGCCCTGGGGTGGATAACCATGGGCCAGATCCTCAGCCTCGCGCTTTTTATGGCCGGCCTGGCCCTTTGGGTGGCAAGGAGACCGAAACATCCCTGACAGCGGCGCAGCCAAGACCTTTTTGCAGGTGATCAAGATTTTCATACATCAGGTCCAGGAAGCTTACTCCTTTCCGAATCTGTTTCCTGGTAAGACTCGCTCCGGGTGTCAGGGTCAATATTTTCGTCCCGGTTTCCCTGGCAAGCACTTTGGCAAGCCTGTCGCTGACCGTTTCTTCGAAAAAGATTGTCTTTATCCCATTATTTTTAATGAGATCCACTACTTCAGCCATTTTTCGGGGTGTCGGTCTTGCGTCCGGACTGATCCCGTACAGGGAAATCTGTTTCAGCCCGAAAGACCTTGCAAGGTAGTGGAAGGCACCATGCCCTCCCACTACCAGGTCCCTGCATCGGCACCGTGAGAGCCCATTTTTATAGGCGGTTATAAGCTGATCCAGCCGTGCCATATATTCCCGAGCCCCCTTTTTATAAACTTCGGCTTCGTGGGGATTTATGCGGACAAGTGCCTTGCAGATTCTACTGACTACTATCTTATCCCAGGAAAAGTCCATCCATATATGGGGGTCAGGCCGGTAATGCGTCCCATTGTGTTCATAGTCGTGGTGATCTGAGGCTGCTACTATCAGGTGCATGCCGGCCGCAGCCTGTAATATCAACGGGCCTCCTGAGCGCCTGTTATTATGCCAGAGCTTGTCTGCCCAGGGTTCCAGGCCAGCGCCCACCATGAGTATCAGGTCGGCTTTTTGAATTTTTACCATGTCGCTTGGACGCGGCTCCCAGGAATGGGGGTTGGCGCCTGGCGGAATAAGAAGGGTTATGTCGGCCTGATTACCGGCTACACCCTTTGCCATGTCATAGAGCGGAAATATTGTGGCGATTACCTTGGGGCCCGTGGCGCGAGATATTCCGGTCCAGAAAAATATAAGAATTACAATGAAAAAGGAAAGAAAGAGTGGTAAGCCTTTTTTTTTCATGATCATTTTCTCCTGTCGATCAGGTAGTTATTGCCCGGAAGGCTTTTGACCTTTTTTTTCACCTGGGCCGCCACTTCCGCCACTTCGCCATAATGACTGTACTTGCCATGGTTGCAGGGTATAACCGCAATGGAAAGGCTTGTGAGAGGAAAGATCCTTTTCTGGCCGTTTCTGTCCATGGAAACAAAACATCCAGCGTCCAGGTCTGTCTCATCAAGGAACAGGTTGATCAAAGAGGAAAAATTACGAAGGATATCTTCACATACTTTTTTTGTCTGGTATGTGGGGACTGCGAACACAAAATCATCGCCTCCCACATGGCCCACAAACCCTTCGTGTCCGGCGTTTTCCTGTATTACATTGACCAGGATCCTGGCCACCACACGAATTACCTCATCTCCCCTGGCGAAACCATACCGGTCATTGTAGGGCTTGAAATTGTCTATGTCCACATAGGCAACCGCTCGATCCAGCCCCTGGTCCAGAAATCCCTGTATTGCCTTGAGAATAGATGAATTGCCTGGCAGCCCTGTAAGAGGGTTATTATCCGCCACACGGTGGGTTCTCGCAAGGGCGAGTTCCACTCTTGTGATAACCTCTTCAAGGGAGGAATCCAAGGGAATAAGATCATCAACCGGATACTGGTTCCAGTCCAGGCCGTCTGACAGGTCTTTTTTGTGTACCACCAGTAAAACAGGTAAAAGGGCAAGGCTCAGATTGTTTTTCAGTGCCAGAACCACGTCCCTGTCAAAATGACAGGGCAGGTTCCTTTGAATAATGAGAAGATCAGGAGGATCGTCCAGGAGCGCCTCCATGGCCCTTGCGGGGTCCGGGTTGGCGGTTACCTTGTGTCCTTTTGCTTCAAGGCGAAGAATTTTATCTCTTTCTGAAAAAAAGTCCGGGGCTATTATGGATATCCTGGCCACCGCTCATCCTCCTTGAGGTTCAAGTTGGTACTACCTGCTTTCATGCGGAATATTTTAATCCCTTATGCGGGGTCGCGCAGCTATCAGGATATGTCTGGAAGGCAAAAACACCGGATTTTCCCGTTGTTCAGGGCAAGGGTACGGAAAAGCAGACAGATTCAGACAGTGCATGTAATAACCCTGACGACCCTGACGGGGCGAGACGGTAATCCTTTCCCTCATTTGTTTGTGTCATTTGTGTCATGATTCTATACCTTGTTTTTGGGCAATGGGCCAGTAGTGACACATGCGGTGGTGCTCCGGGCCGTTTATGTTGTAGGCAACCGCATGATTTAAAAGATCTTTAACTGCTTTTCTCTCCTTATTACCTGCCTGGCTTATTTCTTGAATTTCTCTGTTTTAGTCAGGGGTTGAGTGCCTGATATACAAGGCGCCTTTTCACAGGCGGTTAAAAAGGAGGAACCATGTTTTCACGAGAAAGGCTTGCCAATGCCATCAGGGCCCTGAGCATGGATGCCATAGAGTCGGCCAGATCAGGGCATCCCGGTGCACCCCTTGGCATGGCTGATATTGCAGAGGTGGTATGGAACGACTTCATGCGTCATAATCCCGCCAACCCGAACTGGTTTAACCGGGACAGGTTTGTCCTTTCAAATGGTCATGCATCCATGTTGCTTTACAGCCTGCTTCACCTTTCAGGTTATGACCTCAGCCTGGAAGAAATCAAAAAATTCAGGCAATTTAAATCAAAGACCCCGGGTCATCCTGAGCATGGCCTGACCCCTGGCGTGGAAACAACGACAGGTCCTCTGGGACAAGGGCTTGCCAATGCCGTGGGTATGGCCCTTGCGGAAAAGATCCTCGCAGCCAGGTTCAACCGGGACGGTTTCAACCTGGTTGACCATTTTACATATGTGTTTGCAGGGGACGGATGCCTGATGGAGGGCCTCTCCCACGAATGCTGTTCCTTAGCAGGGACCCTGGGCCTGGGGAAGCTCATACTCCTTTATGATGATAACGGTATAACCATAGATGGCCCGGTGGAGGGATGGTTTTCCGAGGATATTCCCAGCCGCTTTGAGGCCTATGGCTGGCACGTGGTCAGGGGGGTGGATGGACACAATCCCGATGCCATAGGAAATGCTGTCAGAGAGGCACGGGCGCAGAGCTCTAAACCGAGCATTATATGCTGCAGGACGGTTATCGGATTCGGGGCGCCAAATGTCTGTGGCAAGGAGAAGTGTCACGGTTCCCCTCTTGGGAGGGAGGAAATTGCAGCGGCCAGAAAGGTCCTGGAATGGCCTTATGGGCCCTTTGAGATCCCGGATGATATTTATGCAGGATGGGATGCAAAGAAGAAGGGGGCACGGCATGAGCATCTGTGGAATAAAATGTTTTGCGCATACCGCGAAAGATATCCGGGGCTTGCCGAGGAATTTTCAAGGCGTGTTTCAGGTCATGTCCCTGGCTGTTTTTCCCGGCGGGCCGAGGAATATATCAAGGAACTTAATGAAATTGCGCAGGACATTGCGACCCGTAAGGCGTCACAAAGGGTCATAGAGGAATATGCGCCGTATCTTCCGGAACTCATTGGAGGATCGGCCGACCTTTCATGTTCAAATCTCACCAACTGGTCCGGAACAAGACCTGTCAGCAGGACCAGCCGTGATGGAAACTACATACATTATGGCGTCCGGGAGTTTGCGATGGCTGCCATAATGAACGGGATGGCCCTTCATGGCGGGTTTATACCCTATGGAGGTACGTTTCTGGTTTTTTCGGACTACGCCAGAAATGCCATGAGGATGTCCGCCCTCATGAAACTCCGTACCATATATGTTCTTACCCATGATTCGATTGGAGTGGGAGAGGACGGCCCTACCCACCAGCCTGTTGAACATACCGCATCATTGCGCCTGATCCCGGGTATGAGCCTGTGGCGGCCGGCTGATGCTGTGGAGACCGCTGTGGCATGGAAGGTTGCATTGGAGGATGAAAGCGGACCGACCTGCCTGGTGCTCTCCCGTCAGACATTGCCGCATCTCAAGCGTGAGCAGGCGCAGCTGGAGAATATCAAGAGAGGGGCATATGTACTCAGGGACCCGGAAGGGCCTCCTGATGCCTTAATCATAGCTACTGGTTCAGAGGTCGCTATCTGCCTCGATGCGGCAGAGGAGCTTGCCAGGATGGGAGGATACCGGGTGCGGGTTGTGTCCATGCCTTCGGTAGAGCGGTTCGAGGCCCAGGATGCTGGCTACAGGGAATCTGTTCTGCCTCCGGAAATTGCAGCCAGGGTGGTGGTGGAAGCCGGCAGGACAAGTTGCTGGTACAAGTACGCTGGCAGCGCGGGCAGGGTGATAGGGATTGACAGCTTCGGAGAGTCTGCTCCCGGTAAGGAATTGTTCAATCACTTCGGATTCACGGTAAGGCGCGTAGTGGAAGCCGTCCTGGAGGTCCTGCAACCGGAACTGAGGGGTAAGGGTTGAGGTGTTCGGGGTGGCCAATAGACAAGACCGTGGCAATCTCAGTCAGCCATGTATGCGGCCCAAAGGCTTTTCCCATGGGTATGGTATGGCGATACGACATCGTAATTGCAGTTTGTGGAGTCCTCTCCGGCAGGACGGGAGGTGCAATTTCAATGAATATTATTCAGGTTCAACAGATCTGAGAAACAGGAGGATATCATGGCATTAATTTCATTGAGACAACTTCTGGACCATGCAGCAGAACATGGCTACGGGGTGCCTGCCTTTAATGTTAACAACATGGAGCAGGTCAGGGCCATCATGGAGGCTGCACATGAGACCGGCAGCCCTGTAATTGCACAGAGTTCGGCAGGGGCGCGGAGATATGCAGGGGCCACCTTTTTGCGACATCTTATCGAGGCCGCCATTGAAGAATGGCCTCATATACCTGTATGCCTGCACCAGGACCACGGCGCCTCTCCGGCGGTGTGCGCTCGTTCCATCCAGTCGGGCTTTTCCTCTGTAATGATGGACGGTTCCCTTATGGAGGACGCCAAAACCCCTTCTACCTATGAATATAATGTGCATGTTACCAGGAAGGTGGTGGAGATGTCCCATGCCTGCGGCGTGTCCGTGGAGGGTGAGCTGGGAGTCCTTGGTTCCCTTGAGACGGCCAGCGCGGGTAAGGAGGATGGCGTCGGAGCAGAAGGTGCCCTGACCAGGGAGCAGATGCTGACAGATCCTGATCAGGCGGCCGACTTTGTGGAAAAGACCGGGGTGGATGCCCTGGCCATAGCCATTGGCACAAGTCATGGGGCATACAAGTTTTCACGGCCACCCTCCGGAGACATACTTGCCATTGACAGGATACGGGAGATACATGCCAGAATACCCAATACGCACCTTGTGATGCATGGATCTTCCAGTGTGCCGCAGGAGTGGTTGAAGATCATAAATGAGTATGGGGGAGACCTTGGTAAAACCTATGGCGTACCGGTGGAAGAGATACAGGAAGGGATCAGAAACGGAGTACGCAAGGTAAATATAGATACGGATCTTCGTCTTGCCTCAACAGGAGCGGTACGACGTCATCTTATGGAAAATCCAAGGAATTTTGATCCCAGAAAGTTTTTGAGGGCAGCCACGGAGGCCATGAAGGACATCTGCAGGACGCGCTTTGAGTCCTTTGGTTCCGCAGGTCAGGCGGATAAGATCCGGCCTCTGTCCCTGGAAACCATGGCGTCCCGTTACGCTGATAACAGCCTTGCATAAAGGATGGAATAACATGGTACCCAGTATAATATTATCCCCGTCTTTGCTTGCCGCAGATTTTGGTTCTCTTGCCAGCGAGCTTGCCCGGCTTGAGAACGCTGGCATTTCCTGGGTGCACTGGGATGTCATGGATGGAGCGTTCGTGCCCAATATAACCATTGGTCCCGCTGTAATCGAAGCATGCAGGAAAGGGAGCGGTCTTTTCTTTGACGTGCATCTCATGATAGAAAGGCCTGGTATCTATGTGGCCGATTTTATAGAGGCGGGTGCGGATCTCGTCTGTGTCCACGCAGAGGCGGATTTGCACCTTGAAAGAACGGTAAGCGAGATAGCACGGCTTGGGGCAAAACCTGCTGTGGCTCTTAATCCCCATACGCCTTTGTCTGTGATCGAGTACCTTATACCCCAGCTTCATATGGTGCTGATCATGAGCGTTAATCCCGGTTTCGGTGGGCAGAAGTTTATCCCGTTCACCCTGGAAAAGATCCGGCGGTTGAGGAAGATGATAGAAAGCCAGGGAGCGGAGACCATGATAGAGGTAGACGGAGGAGTGACCCCTGAGAATGCTGGTATGTTGGCAGGGGCAGGCGCGGACGTGTTGGTTTCCGGATCGGCATTTTTCGGTTTTCCTCCTTACGGGGAGCGCTATGAGACATTTATGTCCGCTGTTTCAGGTGAATCAAAACGGCCCAGAGGTGGCGAGCTGAAGAGGTAGGTACGTGTAAATGGTAAAATGGCGACAATACCCTTGACATTATTTGCCAGATAGGTACTTGTTTAATCTCAGATCCCGTTCCTGCGGGATTCTGGGTTAAAGTAAGCCGGACACATGCGGGAAACGGAAGACGGTGAGAATCCGTCGCAGACGCGCTGCTGTGACCGGGTCTGCCAGCAGGGCCGTATCCACTGGGTAAACCTGGGAAGGATGCTGCCATCAGCTGCTGACACAAAGGGGCACTTGCCCGGCCCGGAAGCCAGAAGACGCCCTGCACTGTGTACGCCTTTTGGAGGACCTCGCGATTAGGGTCCAGGGGATGACGGTGACGTAATTATTTTATTTTTTCAGGATGATTTAGTTCATCCTGCGTTCTATACGTCTTTCCTTTTGTTATTTATTTCCCCCGGGTCCCTTACCTGTGTCCATCCATAAACGGATGTTTTGTCGTCCCCTTGTTAATTTGACATTAAGGATAGCACGTTTTTAATAAACGTGTTACATTGTTTAAAATAAGGAAAGAATTTATGCAGACACACAGTTTGGGATTTCCAAGAATTGGACTTAACAGGGAACTGAAGTGGGCGACAGAGAGGTTCTGGCAGGGCGGAATCTCTGAGGATCTGCTTTTGAATACGGCAAAGGGGCTTATGACGGGCAACTGGAGGCTTCAAAAGGAGGCGGGCCTCGACCTGGTGCCTGCAGGTGACTTCTCCCTTTATGACCACATGCTGGATATGACGGCTACCCTTGGTGCCATTCCAAATCGGTTTGGATTCAGTGGCGACAAGGTGGATCTGGATATCTATTTTCGCATGGCCCGCGGATCTGAGGGCGCAAAGGGGACCCCGGCCATGGAAATGACCAAGTGGTTTGACACCAATTATCACTATATCGTGCCGGAGTTCTGGCCGGGCCAGTCCTTTCGTCTGTCATATACATGGTTTTTCGACCAGGTACGGGAGGCGCGCAGGTCTGGCATCAATGCAAAGGCAGTGATCCCAGGGCCGTTTACCTACATTCATCTTGGAAAAAGCGTGGACAATGATTTTGATCGCTGGGAACACCTGGACAAAATCATTTCTGTCTACGCTGAACTGCTTGAACTGCTTGGAAAAGATTGCCAGTGGATACAGATGGATGAACCAATACTCGTGCTGGATCTTGACAGGCATATCCTTGACCGGATGATCCCCGCATATGGGCGTCTGGCCAAGGCGGCAGGAGATGCCAGGATCATGATCGCCACTTATTTCGGGGAGATTGTTGATCCAGAGACAGTGTGCATGCTTCCTGTATCAGCCATCCATGCGGATATGGTGCGGGCTCCGGCCCAGCTTGAGACCATCCTTGAACACATTCCTGATCACATGATCCTCTCCCTTGGAACGATTGACGGCCGTAATATATGGCGCGCGGACCTGGATAGGGCCGTGGCCCAGGTGGACAGGGCAAGAAGGGCAATCGGCGAAGAAAGGGTTATGGTAGCCCCCTCGTGTTCGCTTCTTCATGTGCCAATAGACCTTTCAGGAGAAAAGATGCTTGATCCTGAGATAAGAGCCTGGATGGCATTTGCCGGGGAAAAGTGCCTTGAAGTCAGGGCCGTTGCAGACATGGCCTCAGGCAAATCATGTGACCTTCTTGTTGAAAGCAGAAAGATCCTGGAGGGCCGCAGGACATGTAAACATATTATCAATTCCGAAGTCGGGAACCGGCTGGCATCTCTAACCGGCGATATGCTGAGACGCAACTCCCCGTTTCCCGAAAGGAAAAAGTGCCAGAACAGACAGTTAAATCTCCCCCTTTTCCCGACCACCACCATAGGTTCATTTCCCCAGACCAGGGAAATCAGGTCAGTGAGAAAGAGATACGTAAGGGGTGAGGTGGATCATGCCATATATACCCGGAATATAAAGGAATATATTGAATTTGCCGTGGAAATGCAGGAGAAGGCCGGCCTGGATGTGTTGGTGCATGGTGAGCCTGAACGAAACGACATGGTGGAGTATTTTGCCGGGCACCTCGATGGGTTCTGCCTTACTGAAAACGGATGGGTACAGAGTTACGGTACACGCTGTGTAAAACCCCCTGTTATTTACGGAGATGTCTCGAGGCCGGCGCCCATTACCGTAGAATGGTCGATATATGCCCAGTCACTTACCCGTAAACCAATGAAAGGTATGCTCACAGGGCCTGTAACAATTTTGCGCTGGAGTTTTGTAAGGGATGACCAGCCAGAGCGTGATACATGCCGACAGATAGCCCTGGCCATACGGGATGAGGTCTGTGACCTTGAGAAGGCAGGCATGAAAATCATCCAGATAGATGAGCCCGCGCTGAGGGAAGGACTGCCGCTCAGGCAGAAGGACTGGGCCGGTTATCTCAATTGGGCGGTTGATGCATTTAAACTTGCTACGGGTGGTGTCAGGGACCATACACAGATTCATACCCACATGTGTTACAGCGAATTTAATGAGATCATCGGGGCCATTGCAGAGATGGATGCCGATGTCATCAGCATGGAGGCCAGCCGCAGCAGGATGGCTTTGCTGGAGGCATTTGGAGACTATCAGTACCCAAACGACATTGGACCCGGAATAATTGATATACACAGTCCAAGGGTACCGTCAGTGGCTGAATTGACAGAACTCCTCCGACTTGCCCTTGAGGTGATACCGCCAGAAAGGCTCTGGGTGAATCCTGACTGTGGGTTGAAAACCAGGAGTTGGCCAGAGGTTGAGGCCATGCTTCAGAACATGACGGCCGCTGCCATGCGAATGAGAAAACGTATGGAGAAGCAGATTAAGTGATGTCCCCGCCGGATCCTGATAGCCTTAC
>JALVVK010000133.1 GCA_027023445.1 Deltaproteobacteria bacterium
AGCAGTTCAGGAAGACCTATACCAAACACCTTTTATTCTCCCCCTTTAAAGTGCCGCCGATTCCTTGTCCCAAGCAGGCATAAAAGTTCATAACCAATAGTTTGCGCCCAACCAGCCATCTCCGCAGGCGTAATTTCCTCGCCACCCTGAGATCCAAGCAGGGTTACCGCATCTCCTGTACGGGGGCTGTTGACCTCGGTGACATCCACCATCATGGCCTTCATGCAGATCCTGCCTATAACAGGGCATCGTGTCCCCTTGATTATGACCTGAGATCTGCCAGACATGGACCTGAGATAACCATCATCATATCCTACCGGGACCACGGCTATTTTTGAAGGCCTTCCCGTACGGTATGTATGACCGTAACTGACAGGATAACCTGAGGGAACATCCCTTATGGAGACTACCCTGCTTTTAAAGGACATAACTGCCTGCAGGAAAGACGGTCCCTCAGGCGGACTGCCGGGATAAAGACCGTAAAGGGCGATTCCGGGCCTTACAAGATCAAAGTGGGTCTCAGGAAAGTGGATCAGGGCCGCGGAATTGGCAAGATGCACAAAACGAGGGTTCCATCCGCATGACCCGGCAGTCTCAAGCATGGCCCTGAAACGTTTTATCTGCTCCGCGTTAAAGGGATCTTCAGGATCGTCTGCCGCGGACATGTGCGAGTAAAGGCCTGAAAACTCCAGGTGGGGCCAGGATGCCCTGGAACGGACCACCATCTCCAGCCCGGATTGAGACAGGCCGAACCTGCCCATGCCGGTATCCACCTTGATATGAACATGAAGCCGCTTTCCCGCCCTGGCAGCGGCCTTCTCCAGCATGTCCAGCATGAAAAGATCCGGGACCCCGGTTATAAGATCCAGGCGCGCGACATCATCCTCCGTGCCGGGGCAGATGCCCGACAACAGGACAATTGGCAGTTTTATGCCGGCATTCCTCAGGGAAGCGGCCTCTTCAATCTCGGAAATACCAAGGCCCCATACCCCGGAGGATTCAAGTACGCGGGACACCTCCAGCAGCCCGTGCCCGTAAGCATCCGATTTTACTACCGCCATAACACCGGCAGACGAACCCTTAAGGCGGACCTTAAGCGCCGCAAGATTATGTTTCAAGGCATTGAGATCAATGCAAACCTGATTACTGTTAAGACAAGGCATATGCACAGCAACTTGCAACATTGCGCCTGTGAATGCAAGGGCAAAAATGGGGGGCAGGCCTGCTTTTGACTTCTCCGGTTTGGCCCAGGTGTTCCGCCTGATTTTTCAACATATTCCCACCCCCTCTTTAATGATATTATTTAATCTTCTTTCTCGAGAAATTCGCTTCTTTTCCTCAGACCTTTGAACCCAAGATTGTGCGACTCTCAAGTTTGCCGAAGATGCAAGACGTGGAGACACACAGGCGCACTTATGTACTTCAATTAAGCGACAACACAGCAAATCCGGCAAATTGCAACTAACTATTCAATAATCTTATTAAAATCCTTTTTTCAGGCAGTTGAAGTGCATAATCTTGATTGAAGTGTATAATCCTGGTTGAATTAACATTCAATGACCACAGCCTGTTACAAGAAAACATAACGCACGCAACAAAAAACAAAAGGAGACCCGGCCCCATTAACATTCTTTCTTTCAATCTTCTAATTGAAGCGGACCAGAATCGAGTTGCACGCGGAGGGACCTTTTCAGATGAAGACAGAAGGGCAATGAAGGCGGCAGATGCGATTATCCTTCCCCAGGGATGCCCTGAAGGCCTTTATCGCGCTGCACGCAGGCATTGCGCCCATGTTTTTCCAAACTATGATATTCTTTTTCAATATCCTGGGAAAACAGGCCAGCACGCCCTTTTCAAAAAGATGTCCCTTCCTCATCCTGAAACACAGTCATTTCAAAGCGTACGACAGTTCATGCGCGCCTCCCATTCTTTTAACTATCCTTTTGTCTTTAAATTTTCGTGGGGAGGAGAGGGAAACAATGTCTTCCTGATCCAATCCTCGAAAGACCTGGCGCTTTGCCTTGAAAGGGCAAGGGAATGGGAGCGTCAGGGCAAAAAAGAATTTCTCCTGCAGGAGTATGTTCCCACCGGGGGACGAAGCCTGCGGGTTGTGGTGATTGGAAACAATTTTTATTCATACTGGCGCAAGGTAGCGGACGGAGGTTTTTATACCAACCTGGCAAAAGGGGCCTCTATCGACCGCGACTCCTTTCCCGAACTGCAGGAAAAGGCGGTAATGGCGCTCAGGGATGTGTGCAGGAAGACCGGAATCAATCTCGCAGGTTTTGATTTTCTCTTCTCAACACAGGATCCGGAAAACACCCCCCTTTTTCTGGAAATCAATGTTTGCTTCCGATGCAGGGGCCTGGGTGGAGCGGATTCCTTTAACCGTCTTCTTGTACAGGGTATCAGGGAGTGGCTGGCCCAGCTCTGAACGCGCCCCTCGATCACCTCTCTCTGTTACCATATCTCACATTGGGTAAATCTTTAAAGGGAACAAAAAGTTATACAAACTTTCATGCTAAGCGGCACAAGGCACCGCTTAGCATGAAAAAGGTGAATTGTAACTTATGGGAAACAAATTCTTATTAAGCAAAAAGGCATAATAACTTAACGTCTTGATTTAACACCCACAATTTACCATTCAATACTTCATTCTCATGAACTGCATAACCTGACAGAAACGCCGAAAATCCAGCCGCAGCCTAATCAGGAACAATGAGAGGAGCAATCTCGACGTTTAACTTCTTTATTCCGTTTATATCGGATAGCAATGTTCCAATTTCCTCCGTAACCTCTGCCTTACGAGAGGGCAAGGCCGCCACATTAATATTGGCAGTATCATCTGTTAAATTTACCTTTGCCACAAGGGATTTTTCCATAAGCGCTGCCTGGATCTTAGTGGTCAGGTAAAGGTTTTCAATAGCCCTTTTGGACTCCGATGTTATCTGATAGCATGGCTTGGTTGCAGCATCCGCCAAGATGGCGACTATATCATCCACATTCATGTTATCAATACGCAGGACCATATCATAAAGCTCAGGGTTCAAGGTATCTATGCCATGTGTACGCAGTATCCACTTTCTTCTTTCCTGATCGTCCTCATCCATGCCTGCAATTATCCGTACCTTTAGAATGTGGGGAATATGCTGAAGGAAAAAATGCCCCGCTATACCGTAATAAACGATATTATCTTTCCTGATATGTTCAAGAAGAGCGTTTTGCAGAAAAACCCTGTATCTTTCTTTACCATGGGTAATCCGCTCGAATATTGAAGGGGTACCCTCCAAGGCCTTCGCGAGCTTGATTTCGGGTACATTGAAATGCTCCGAGGCCTCAAGCAGAATATTTCTTGAAAGAAATTCATAACCCAATTTTTCCGCCAGCTTTTCAGCAACTTCTTTTGACTTAGAGCAGGAACCGTTTGAAATTGTGATAATAGCCATTGTAAGACTCCTTTTTAGTGATTTGGCTTTTCTTTTCTTGTGGAAAAGGGAAAACCTTGTTATTTTTTGCCATGATATGGCATTAACCTATAATTTCAGGCTGTTGGATCGGATAAGATCCTGTCAACCATTTATCTCTCCATAACAGCCCCTCCCTTCTTCAACTCCCCTTCAATTTGAAAGCAAAAAGAATATAAGCTGTTTCCAAAAGAAGTCAAATTTATTATATTTAATGTTATATTCAATTTTATTGATAAAAGGATAAAAAAAATGAACATTACCCTGAGACAGTTAGAAATTTTTTTAACCGTAGCAGAGACCCAACATGTAACCAAGGCCAGTCAGCAGCTCCACCTGACGCAATCGGCAGTCAGCATGGCCATATCTGAACTGGAAAACCAGATAGGCACTCCACTTTTTGACCGGCTGGGCCGACGCCTGTTGCTTAACGACAGAGGAAGGCTGCTGCTCCCTCACGCCACTCAGGTCATCCGAAAAGTCAAACACATGGAAATGATAATGACGGAATCAGACGGCTCCCTGGCTGGCGAATTGAATGTAACAGCCAGCACAACCACGGGTAATTATCTCCTGCCCTATCTGCTTGGGGCCTTTGTTGACAGGCACCCCAACATCTCTCCCAACCTGCAGATAGGCAACACCGGGCAGGTACAGGCCAGCCTGCTTTCCGGGGATTGCGACGTTGGTTTTATTGAGGGACATGCGCACCACAAGGAAATAGAAGTCCTTCCGTGGCTGGACGACGAACTGGTAGTCATTGCCAGCCCTCGCGATCCTCTGTCCCAGATTGGGGAACTAAAAAAATCTGACCTTGAAAAGGCGGAATGGATCGTGCGGGAAAAGGGATCCGGCACAGAGGAGATATTCGAATCAGAAATATCCAGGCAGGTGACACGTTTTAATATACTGATGCGGCTGGGGGACATCGAAGCCATCAAAAAGGCGGTTGAATCCGGCCTGGGCATCGGCTGCCTTTCATCTCTATGCGTGGGCAGGGAAATCGAACAGGGCTGGCTGGTCCGGTTACGGGTACCATTTCTCAATTTGCGGCGCAAGCTACTGATTGTCCTCCACAAAAGGAAGAACAGGACCTCTCTTCTCAAGGAATTTTTGGTCTTCTGTGAAGAATGGAAGACCGGACAAAGAGTTGAATCGCACGTTTTCCCCTCAAATCCAGGTAGCGGCCAGGCACTGGGGTCACTCTCGGAAACTCCCCCAGAGAACTAGGCTCAACAATGACCACACAGCCGTAGGTCTCTTCCAGCACCTTGAGGGTAAGCAAATCCAGTGGCGGACCCTGCCCCACGGCCCGGCCGTCTTTCAGCAGAAGAATCCGGTTGCCGTACATGGCGGCCAGGTTGATATCGTGGGATACCATGAGGATGGTGAGATCCCGCTCTCTGCGGAGCTCTTCCAGAAGATCCATGAGATGCACCTGGTGCGCCAGATCCAGGGCCGCCGTAGGCTCGTCCAGCAAAATAAGCCTGGGTTCCTGGCACAGGGCCTGGGCCAGAAAAACCCGTTGGCGTTCCCCGCCGCTCAACTGATCAATGGGCCTCCGGGCAAGGTGGGCCACCTGGGTGCTTTCCATGGCCTCCCGCGCCTTTTCCATGTCGGCCCGGCCTTCCACCTGAAAAAGCCCCAGGTGCGGCGATCGGCCCATGAGCACCACTTCCTCAACGGTAAAGGGAAAATCCAGGGGGACTGTCTGGGGCATATAGGCCACTATGCGAGACAGTTCCCTCCTGTCGCAGGACGCAAGAGGACGCCCGAAAAGGGTAATATTTCCATTGGAAGGATGATGAAGGCCGGCCAGGATTTTAAGCAGGGTGCTTTTCCCTGAACCGTTGGGGCCCGCAACGACAAAAAAATCTCGTGTGCCAACCTCAAAAGACAGTTCATGGATCACTTTTTCCCGGCCATAGGAAGCGCCTAATTTTTCAACGGAAAGGGCCCGGGTCATCTGGCCGACCTTCGCAACAGGAAAATGAAGAGCGGAGCACCGATCAAGGCCGTCACCACGCCGGCAGGCATTTCCCCATGCCGGGGAATCCACCGGGCCAGGGCGTCACAACATACCAGGTAAGCGCCGCCTCCGAGCAGGCACGCAGGGACCAGCACCCGGTGATCCGGGCCGAACAGAAGGCGCAGCAGGTGCGGGACGGCCAACCCGACAAATCCCAGAAGGCCGGTTTCACACACGGCGGCGCTCACCATAAAGGAGGTAACCACGAGCAGCAGCCAGATTACCCTGCGCACGTGGACCCCCAGGCTCTCTGCCGCGTCCCGGCCCAGGAGCAGGAGGTTCATGGGACGCGCCATGGCGAAGATCACAACCACACACGGTGCGATAAGGCCCGCCAGGCGGCCGGTATATGCCAGGTCCGCCCCGGAGAGATCTCCCATAAGCCAGAAAAGGATATTATGAAGCCGGGCATCCTGCGTGGTAGAGATAAAAAAGAGGATGACCGCGGAACAAAAGGCGTTCACCATGACACCGGAAAGGAGCAGGGAATCCCTTCGATGAACCACCTTTCCCGACGCCATTACCACCACGAGCAAAAGAGAACCCATGCTGCCCGCAAAGGCCATGGCGCTCACGCCGGGGAAATGGGAAAGACCCAGCGCAATGCCGATGATGGCCCCGACCGCGGCACCTCCAGATGTTCCCAGAATGTATGGCTCGGCCAGGGGATTTCGCAGAAGGGCCTGAAAAACCAGGCCTCCTAACGACAGGGC
>JALVVK010000134.1 GCA_027023445.1 Deltaproteobacteria bacterium
CTTTATAGAGAAACTGCATATGGACTTCATCCAGGTTGGCCGGTTCAAATTTTTCACCGGAGCGGTAGGTCCGGTCCATTGTGAGGCCGGTAACCATGTTTTTGAGTTTACACCGGTAAAGGGCCTGGCCCTTGCCAGGCTTTGAAAACTGGAAATCAGTTATGATGTATGGTGCGCCGTCAATTATTATTTTAAGGCCTTTCCTGAGATCTGAAGAATCGTACACGTATACCCTCCCGTATATTTGATAATAAAATAATAATGAATTTTAATGAATTTTCACGCAAGGTAAGGCTTTGAGGCCCCATTCAACCTTTTTCCTAAGGCCTCTCCGCCTCTGGGAATATCCTGACCACGTCTCCTTCAATGGTATAGGTCCTGGTGGTCCATACCGGGAACAGAAGAATGTCAAAGAATCCCTGAAAAAGATTTACCCTTTCGGTTACCTGGAGGTTTATTACCCCATTACCCCCGTATTGTTCAATGAGTTTTTCAATGGCCTGGTTAATGTCAGGGGGGCTGGGGGACAGCAGGCCGAAAAAGAAGGCATGCCCTGTCATGTCCTTCCGGAAGTGTTTGATCTCAAGAACCTGGAGCGGGGCAGGATCGTTAAGACATTCCAGGTGTGCCTGTTGCCTGGCATCAAGATCCATGTAGGTGCAGGCGCAAAGGCCTGAGAGCATGAGCAAAACGGCTGCCTGTATCAACCGGGTTAGCAACCGTCCCCTTTCTTTAGAAGCGCAGGTCAAAGTCATCATATTTCCCCGTGGGGGCCTGTTCCTCCACGTCCACCTTGTCCACTGCCGCGTACGGAGGCCCCTTGTGGCACCACTTTATAAGTGCGTCCACCGCCTGGGCAGGGCCTTCCGCCACCAGCTCCACCCTGCCGTCCGGCAGATTTTTTACCCATCCTGACAGGCCGAGACGTATGGCCTCCTGCCTTGTAGATGCCCTGTACCATACACCCTGTACCCTGCCGCTGATAAGGGCGTGTACCCTTTTTTCAGGTATGTCGGACATGGCGACCTCCCTTTATACTTTGTTGCGCCCGCCCCGGGAATGACAGTTACTGTGAAAACAGTTCAAAGCTGAAAGCTCAAAGCAAGGGATGGCGTGTTTTTGCCTCGTCCCTTCGAGCTTCAAACTATGAGCTGTTATGTGCCATGCCTGTGAGTTCAATGAACTCTCTCTCCGTCAGGATTTTTATCCCAAGTTTTTTTGCCTTTTCCAGTTTTGATCCGGGATTTTCTCCCACTACGAGATAATCTACCCTTTTCCCCACCGTGGAGGCAACCCTTCCGCCTTTTTCCCTGACAATATCCTTTGCCTGCTTCCTGGTAATGGAAGAGAGGGCCCCGGTGAAGACAAGGGTCCTGCCATCAAGGGGGGATGTTTTTTCTCTGGTCGTTTCCCTGAAGCTGATACCCGCGTCCAGGAGGCGTTGCAGCATGCGCCTGTTTTTTTCTTCCTGGAAAAAGGCCACAATGCTTCCTGCCGCCTCCGGACCTATGCCAGGGATCTGTTCAAGTTCCCGGCGCGAGGCCTCTGAGAGTCTCTGTATTGAGCCGAAGCGTTCGGCCAGGAGCTGGGCGGTGACTTCTCCGATATGTCTTATGCCCAGTGCGTATATGAACCTTGCGAGGGTGGTGTGTTTTTTCTGTTCTATGGACTGCAGCAGATTGCGCGCTGATTTTTCGGCGAAGCGCTCCAGGGACATGAGATCGCTCAGCTTAAGGGAATAGATATCCGCCAGGTTTCGGACGAGGCCTGCCGTAACAAGCTGCTCTGCCACCTTGTGCCCAAGGCCGTCTATGTCCATGGCGGTTTTCCCGGCAAAGTGGGTCAGGTGCTTTACGAGCCTTGGGAAACAGTCAGGATTGGGGCACCGCCACACCGCTTCCTCCGGCCTTTTTACCAGCCGGGTTCCGCAGATAGGACATGTCTCAGGCATGTGGAAGGGCCTTTCACTGCCGTTGCGCCTTTCCTTAAGGGATTTTATTACCTCGGGAATGACATCGCCTGCCCTTCTGATGATGACCCAGTCTCCAATCCGAATGTCCTTTCGGCGGATTTCGTCCTCATTGTGCAGGGTTGCCCTGCTGACCACAACGCCTCCAACCCTTACAGGTTCCATTACGGCAACCGGGGTGACGGCCCCGGTCCTGCCCACGCTGAGCAGTATGTCCAGTATCCTTGTCACGGTCTGGGCTGCTTCGAATTTGTATGCCACCGCCCACCTGGGGCTTCTGGCCTTGGCTCCCAGGGACTCCTGCAGGGCGATCCGGTTTACCTTGATGACCATTCCGTCTATTTCATAGTCCAGGTCCGGACGTTTTGCCTCAAGCTTTTTGTGGTAGTCTATTGCGGCCTTTATTCCCTTTACTGTTTTTGCCAGTGGATTTACCCTGAGGCCCCATTGTCTGAGGGTATTCAGCACCTCCCACTGGGTGGAAAATTTTTTGTCTGATACCAGGCCGACCCCGTAACAGAAGATGTCAAGGGGCCTCTGGGCAGTCACTCCGGGATCGAGCTGGCGGAGAGACCCCGCTGCGGCGTTTCTGGGGTTGGCAAAGGGAGCAAGGCCCTGCTCAGTCCTTTTGCGGTTAAGCGCTTCGAAATCCGCCCTGCGCATGAAGACCTCTCCCCTCACCTCAAGGCGTTCCGGGGCCTTCAGTTTTCGTTCAATAAGCCTCAGCGGTATGGAACGCACGGTCCTGAGGTTGGCGGTGATATTTTCCCCTGTGTATCCGTCGCCTCTGGTGGAACCCATGGTAAACATGCCTTTTTCGTAGATAAGCTCCACGGCCAATCCGTCCATCTTGGGTTCCACTGTATACTCGATGTCGTGGTTGATCCTGAGGAACCGTTTGACGCGCAGGTCGAATTCAAGGACCTCCTGGTCAGTAAAGGCGTCATCCAGGCTGAGCATGGGGATCGAGTGAGGAACCGGGGCGAATTTTTCCGATGGAGGGGCGCCGATCCTCTGTGTGGGGGAATCAGGGGTAACGGTTTCGGGATAGCGTTCCTCAAGATCCCGGAGTTCGTGCATCAGCGCGTCGTATTCCTCGTCGCTTATCTCCGGGCTGTCCAGGACATAGTAGAGATAATTATGATAATTTATTTCCTTGCGCAGCTTGAGGATCCGTTCAGTCACGTCTTTGGGTACATCCATGTTGCCGCACGCAGGCCTCAGTGCCCGCCCGCCTCCTCAACTTCAAGATTTATGTGTCTTCTCGATATGTTTACCGATTTTACCCTTACCCTTACCTCCTGGCCTATCTGGAAGGTGCGTCCTGTTCGTCTCCCAATGAGCATGTGCCGGTTGAGGTCTGCGTCGTAGTAGTCATCGGCAAGGTCCACCAGTCGGACCGCTCCTTCCACGAAGACATGCTTGAGTTCCACAAAGAAGCCAAAGGATGTAACGGCGGACACGATTCCATCGAAGGACTCCCCGATTTTGTCGGCCATGAACCGCACCTTGAGCCTGTCCAGCATCTCCCTTTCCGCCTCCATGGCGGCACGTTCCCTGGCTGAGCACTGTTTTCCTGTCTCTTCCAGCTTTTTGTAGTCGTAAACAGGGTTTTTCCTTCCCCTGCGGAGGTTCCCCTTGAGTATCCTGTGGACTATGAGATCAGGATAGCGGCGTATTGGAGATGTGAAGTGAAGGTAGGTGGGGGAGGCAAGGCCGAAATGGCCGCTGTTTTCCGGGCTGTAAACCGCCTGCTGCATGGTGCGGAGCAGGATGGTGTTGACAATGTATTCCTGGGGTTTTCCCGAGACCCGGTTAATAATATCCTGGCACCATTTTGGCGTTACCTTTTCAGGAATTTTGATATTGAGTCCGAGGCCCTGAACGAATTCCACAAAGCTGTTCAGCTTTTCCGCGTCCGGCTCACCGTGAATCCGGTAAAGGGTGGGGACGTTCCGTTCAGAAAGAAAACGGGCAACGGCCTCGTTTGCGGCAATCATGAATTCCTCTATGATCTGGTGCGCCAGGTTACGTTCCCTGCGCACAATATCCTCCAGCGTGCCGGTAAGCCCCAGAATGACATAGGGCTCAGGCAGGTCGAAGTCAATGCTGCCGCGCAGCCGCCTTTGTCCGTGCAGCAGTTCGGCAAGCTCGGCCATCCATTCCAGGTGTTTCAGGTGATCCCGGCTTTTATGCGCCAGGCCGTTGTTTTCCCCCGCAAGTATCTGCTTGACCTCGTGATAGGTAAACCTTCTGTGGCTCCGAATCACCGCCTTGAAAAAACTTGCCCTCAGGGGTTTCGCGTCTCTGTCAAAATAAATCCGGGCCACCATGGCCAGGCGGTCCTTGTCCGGGACCAGGCTGCACAGATTATTTGACAGCTTTTCCGGAAGCATGGGGACCACGGTGTTGGGGAAATACACGCTGGTGCCTCTGGCAATGGCCTCCCTGTCAATGGGGGAGCCCGGCTTCACATAATGACTTACATCGGCAATGGCCACATTCAGCACATAGCCGGACCTGGTTTTTTTTACAAAAACGGCATCGTCAAAGTCTCTCGCGTCTTTTCCGTCTATGGTGACAAAGGGGATGTCCCGCAAATCCTTTCTGCCCTTAAGATCCTGTTGGGCGACCCTGTCGGGCAGGTTTTGCGCCTGGTTTACGACATCTTCCGGGAAGCGGTGAGGCAGATCGAATTTGTGTATTACAATGCTGGTCTGAACCTTCATGTCCTCCGGGTCTCCCAGCACCTCCACCACCCTTCCTTCGGGGTTGCGTCCCCTGGCCGGGAAACTTTCCACCTCTGCCTCAACAATCTGTCCGGTTTCAGCCCCGCATGTATATTTTCGGGGAATCAGAACCTCGAAGAGCAGCCTGTCGTCCTCTGGCACCACAACCGAAATGTTTTTCCTGTGGTAAAAGGTGCCGACGACCTTTTTTATTCCCCTTTCAACGATCCTGAGGACCAAGCCCTCCTGTCTTCTGCCTCTGGTCTTCTCCACCCTGACTATCACCCTGTCTCCGTGTGTGGCGCCCTTGAGCCCCCTTGCCGGGATGAAAATGTCTTCCTGGCCGGGCTCCTCCGGGTGGGCAAAACCGAAACCGTCAGGGTGTACAATAAGTTTTGCCGTTACAAGTCGCATCAGCTCGGAAAGGCCATACCTGTGCCCCTTGATGTGAATAACGCGTCCTTCGGCCACCAGCTCACGCACGAGCTCTCTGGCCTTTTTTGCCTCCCTGGATGAGACACGCAGAAGATTCAGCAGCTCCCTCATATAAAGGGGCCTGCCCGCGTTGGTCATAACTGTGATTATGCGATCGTTGGAAAGGGATTTTCTGGATTTGTTTAAAATATCGGGAGTAGAGGATCTTCCATCATGTTTTTTCTTTTTTTTAGTACTCATTGAATGGAGACTATACGTTCATGGCCTTACCCCGTCAAGGCTGATGAATATTCTTGTTTTTCCTTTGGCGTTGTTTCCATGGCATTATTTGACAATATCAGGGCAATTCTTGCTTCAGGCAAAAGGCACTGGACATGGCGGAGAATTACCCTTATCATTCAACATGTTCATGTTCAGGGCGAAGGCACTGCTTGGCGTGAAAGTTTGGTCTTGACATCCGGCCGCTCGGTTTTTAATATTGCCACTCGACAGTGAGGCGGGAATAACTCAGTGGTAGAGTGCAACCTTGCCAAGGTTGAAGTCGCGGGTTCGAATCCCGTTTCCCGCTCCATCTAACGACAAGACGGGGCAGCCGCTGCTGCCCTTTTTTTATGCCGGCATTTGCTATGGCTTATGATATCCGAATTCCTGTTCATGTCTTACCTCTCTGGGTAATTTTATTATCTTTTTTCCTGCTTGGTTTCAATGAATATACTGCCGACGCGGCCGAGGCACTGAAGCCCCTGACCCACGCAGACAAAGTCACCAGGACAACCAGTGGACAGGTGGACATGTGCCTTGCCTGTCACAGGGAACAGCCTGATCGTGCCCATGGAAGAGACGTCCTGGGGTGTTATGTCTGTCACCTTGGTAATCCCCTGACAGGTGATAAGGACAAGGCCCACAGGGGTATGCTCCTTAATCCTGGCGACCTTAGATACGCCCGGAAGACCTGCGGGCAGTCCGGTTGCCATGTGAGGCAGGTAAGGTGGGTGGAGTCCTCGCTTATGGCCACCAACAGGGGGATTTTATCCACGCTCAGGTATTACTGGGGGGAGTCGAAAAATCAGAACGAAGACATCACCGTGCGGGATCTTATCGAAAAGAAGCTGAATTCTCCGGCACTCTCCTATTACCGCAAGTTGTGCGCCACCTGCCACTTATGGATGAAAAAGGGGGTGTTGCCCGGTTTCCTGGCGGAAAAAGGTGGGGGATGTTCAGCTTGTCACAGTGTAGAGGCCCCTGGCAAGGGACATGTACAGATCCTGAAGGCAGTACCACTCAAGAATTGTGTGCGGTGTCATAACCGGAGCGGAAGGATCGGGTTGTCCTATCAGGGCATTTATGAATCCGAAGGGTATGGGACCCCATATGTGCAGGGAGACCTGTCTGACAAACAGCTGGATGATGGCCGGTATTATCATTCCCTTCCCGATGATATACATCACAGGTCAGGGCTTGTGTGCATAGATTGCCATACGCAGAAGGAGGTGATGGGGGACGGGAAGGCCCATGCCCATATGGAGCAGCAGGTCAGGATCACTTGTCGCACCTGTCATGCAAAGGCAGAATCCCTTAAACGGGCCATGAAAGAGGACGCTAAGCGTATCGCCCGGGACAAGGGGCCTGCGGACCTTCCGGATTTTGTGTTGAAAAAGGGCCGGGTGTTTCTCAAGGGAAAAATTGACCATAAGCTTCATAAACTCAAGCCCCCGAAACCTTTTCAATGTGCCAGCGGGGTTCACAGGCGGCTTTCCTGCCAGGCGTGTCACAGCACGTGGGTACCCCAGTGTTACGGATGTCATGTGAGGGTGGATTACAGCAAGACACAGCTTGATAAACTCACCTTGAAGAAGACCCCTGGCCAGTGGCAGGAGTTCAGGTCCTTCATTCGTTTTGAGGCACCGCCCCTGGGGATGCTGGGTCCTGGGCCGGAATCCGGTTCATCCAGACAATCCGTGGTTATTCTGGTGCCCGGGTGTCAGGACATGGTTTCCTTCCTGGATACAGGCGGCAGGTGGACAGGGGATTTCAAGCGTTTAACCGTGTCGTGGATGGATCCTCATACCACGCAAAAGGGCAGCAGGACATGCAGGGGATGTCATGTGGATTCAAGGGCGCTGGCGCTTGGTCTTGGAAATCTCTGGTTTTCAGGGAAAAATAAATGGGAATTTACCCCTGCGCTGAGGCCGGATTCAAAAGATCTTGGAATTTCCCCGCCGCTTGACGCCTTTGTGGATATAGACGGGCACCCTCTGGTTCATTTCTCCAGGCCATGGCTCAGGACCTTCAACAGGAAGGAGATCTCAAGGATCCTGTACGTCGGGCTTTGTCTGGACTGTCATAAGGGATGGAATGACCCGGTAATGCGGTCATGGAAGTCTGGCTCGCCTCCTGCCCCCTGTTCCAGGGCCTTTCTGGTGGATAAATACCCACGCGCTAATTCTTCTATTTCTCCGAACCGATAAAAAAACAAAGATTACAGCCGGAAAATCGCTGATCCTTATCTCGTCCCCTCTTTGAAGGCGCGGGAGGTGGATGTTCTGCACCGGTGGCCCGGCATCAGATTCTGCGAGGTGTTTTTTGACCCAGGAACCTGTTAATTCCGCCTTTATGCCGGCGCCAAGCCCCGAGCTTCCAACGCTTGGCAAGTACCGTATATTAATTGTTGAGGATGATCCTGCACAGCGAGAGCTGCTTTTGCTGCATCTTCAGAGCTGGGGACTTAATGTGGTTGGCGCAGGGGATGGGCGGGAGGCCCTTTCCTTCCTGGGCAGCGATGATTCCATAAAGCTTCTCATAACCGATCTCAAGATGCCTGTCATTGACGGGCTGGAACTCCTGAGAAGAATACAGAAATCATCCAGGGCAAAGCTCTACAGCATTGTGCTGAGCGGTGTAAGTGACAGGGGGACCCTGATTAACACCCTTGATGCCGGGGCCACGGACTATATGGTAAAGCCCTGTCATCCGAAACAGCTTTTTGCAAGGCTCGCGGTTCTGGACAAGGTTATGGCCCTGGAGGAGGGACACAGGGCACTTGTCAAGGACCTGTTCGATGTGATGGGGGAGATGCTTGGAAGCCGCGATAATTATACCCTGGTACACTGTGTTAGGGTTGCGGCCATATCAAAGCGTATTGCTGGGATTATGGGGCTTTCCAGGGATGAAATCGAGGCCCTTGAGATCGGCTGTTTAGTGCATGATATAGGCAAGATAGCGATTCCTGATGACATCCTTCTGAAGCCAGACAGGTTTGATAAGAGGGATCGACGCATCATGAACATGCATCCTGTAATCGGCGCGGGATTCCTGGCCTCACGCTATCCTGATGACAGGGTGATCAAGATCATACTGAACCATCACGAGCGCCTGGATGGCAGCGGATATCCACAGGGACTGAGGGCAAGGGACATACCCACGCTCGTCAGGATAGTAGCGGTGGCCGATATCTACGAGGCACTTGTGGCCAAGCGGCCTTATAAGCAGCCTTTTAAAAAAGACAGGGCAATGGCCATCCTGAACGAAGAGGCGGGGCAGGGGCGTGTTGACCGGGATGTGGTGGTCGCTCTGGGCCGCGCCCTGCGGAACTGGGATCCGTTGAGTATAAAGCGGCCGGTTACCATGGACACAACTGAAATCGAGTCTTTCAGGCGGATCGCCTATTTCAGAGAGCCCTTGTGCAATTTTTATAATTATCGGTATCTTCTTGCCAGGGACAGGGGGTTTGCGCTCCAGTGTGGCAATGCGGGATATTACCTGTTGCTGATCGATTTCGTCCGCCTAAAGGAGGTTAACCGGGACCTCGGTTACCTGAAGACAGATCAGTTGCTTGATGAGTTCGGAGAGACTATTCAGGTCTTCCTCAGTGAGTATAATAAAAAATATGCGTGCCTTCCCGGGGAGTCGATCCTTTGCCGGAAAGGGGCGGACTATCTTATATATATATCTTATCCCGATGCCATGGTAGGCCAGATAGAGAAAAAGATCAGGGAGATATTAGAATCCTTTAAAAAGAGCTGGGGACTTGATGCCAAGCTGTTGCTTAAGTCCTTTGCCTGTGGGTTCCCTCTGGAGGATTCCCTGGACCAGATGTTTTTTACTGATGCTTAGGAGATGCGGGAAATGAGTCAGAATGGATCTGTCAAGAATATGGAGGTCAGTTCCCCTGCGGCCGTGGTGGGTGATGTGGCCAAGACGGCCCTTAAGAATCTGGTCGCCAGGAAGCTTTTGCCCTGGCCTGATGTTTACGGGTTGGAATTCTGGAACGTGGCCCGGGAAAAAGGTCTTACGGAGATTATGGGGGAGCATGGGGGGGAATTCATCCTGTCCAGGGAGGCGATTGAGGCCTTTTTGTCTGATACCGGCCAGGTGCTGGATGGAATAAGGGATACGGTCGATGATTTTGTGACAGGCACGAAAAATCATGTAGAGGGTATCAGTACAACCCTGGAGGATATGCGGCAGGATCGGGCAAAGGACAACAGCCTGCTTGTCCGTATTGGCCAGCTTATTGCGCATAACCAGGCGCTTAAGGCGCACACTGCCAGGGCGGAGGAACGCCTGAGGGAACAGACCGTACTTATCAAGGAACTCCAGGACAAGTTGAGGATTGATCCGTTAACAGGCCTTTATAACAGAAGAGCGCTGGAAAAGGATCTTGACAGGGAAATCAACCGGGCGTTTCGGTACAGGTTTCCTCTCTCTGTACTGATGGCTGACCTGGATCATTTCAAGAAGGTAAACGATACCTATGGTCATCAGGTCGGAGACAAGGTCTTGCAGTCGCTGGCCAGCATTTTCAGGGATACCGTAAGGGACGTGGACCTCCTGTATCGTTATGGCGGAGAGGAATTTGTGATCATATTGCCTCATACCTGCTGCGAGGATGCCATTACCCTTGCGGAACGTCTGAAAGTCAGGGTCCAGCAGCATGTTTTTACAGTGAGGCGCCAAGGCATCACGATACATCAGACCATATCTCTGGGGTGTGCTGAATTGCTGGTAGGAGAAAGCAAGGAGAATCTGCTGTTCAGGACCGACCGTGCCCTGTACCGGGCCAAGGGCAATGGCAGGAACAGGGTGGAGGCGGCATGCGGACCTGAATCCATACAGGAGGGCGATGCCGTTAACTGATGTATGGTTTTGGCTGTTCCTCAATATGTTGTGTTTGCCATTTCACTTAGGCTCTACATGCCTGTCTTCGCTGCGTCATCTTTTCCATAAAGGAGAAAAACGGATGGATGTAAGTCCAGTTATGGCATGGAGGTGTCTTTTGCTTCATTTGCCCTGAATTCCTTGATATAGACATCCCTCTGCGGGAAAGGTATGGTAATACCGTGTGTTCTGAATGCCTCGTCTATGGCAAAATTTATCTCGGAGCGAACGCTTCTCCTTCTGTCTATATCCTTTAAAAACACGTCGAGCCGGAAATTGAGCGAACTGTCTCCGAATTCCCAGAAGTAGACCCTCGGCCTCATATCCGGACTGTCTGTTATTACCATTGGATGTGCCCGGGCTACATCCAGAAGGATTTTTTTCACGAGCTTGGTGTCACTGCCGTATGCTACCCCTACTGGTATCTTGAGCCTTCCGAATACATCCCCGAGCATCCAGTTGGTGACCTGGCTGGAGATCAACTCCGAGTTTGGCACTATCACGTCTGAGCGATCAAAGGTCTGGATGGTTGTGGACCTCACGCTTATTTTCTTTACGTAACCCTCGGTCTGCCCCACGACAATCCAGTCTCCCCTCTTTATGGGCCGCTCGAAGAGAAGTATCAGGCCGGATACGAAGTTGTTGACAATGTTCTGGAGGCCAAAGCCGATTCCAACCGAGAGGGCGCCTGCAATCAGGGCAAGGTTGGAAAATTCTAGCCCACCTACTCCGAGACCAAGAATCAGGGCTATTATAAAGCCGGAATAACCTGTAAGAGTCACCAGGGCATCTCTGGCACTCTTGCTCATATATGAACCTTTAAGCTTTTCCTCCAGGCGCCGCTTTATCCATGAGGTGATCGCCCATGATGCGCCAAAGACGAATACGGCAGCTATGAGGCGGGCAGGCACGACCTGGAGTTTCCCAACGGAGAAACCTTGGAAAAACACGGAAAGGACCCGGTTGAGATAGGTGTTTGAAATGGACCAGAAATAGAAGAGAGCGATTCCCCATAAACCCCATAAAAAAATGGAAAGGATGGTTTTGGTCCAGAAAAAGGTTTTCAGAATTTCATTTTCCTTTATTCCGACCTTGGTCCTGATTTTTTTTGCCCAGGCACTTTCGCCGGAGGCAAAATCATCCAGCAGTCTATGTAGGGTGTTCCTCAACCAGTAAACCGTAAGTCCCGAGAGATAAGTGAGAAAGGTGCCAACGAGAAAATGCCTGGAAAGATTACAATATCCCAGCCACTCCGATACTGTTACAATGGCAACAGCCATATAAAGAAAAACAGCGGACACATTGCCTGCCATACTGTTTTTCAGCCTTTTGAGAAAGGGAGCCACTGCGCCCAAAAAGAAAAAAGCCATCAAGGGAATCAAGATGACGCCTATGACGTGGGCAAGCTCACCCCCCAGGTCATGTTTAAATGGAGAAATGTCCATGAGGAAAAAGAAGGCAAGCAAAAAGGCAAATATCTTCCAGTGCCTGAAGGCCCTGTTTATCGCCTCTCTCGAGTCATCCTCCATGACGGTTTCCCCGCCAGAAAAAATGATTTGAAGGGTAGATATGAAAGAATTTAATAAGATGAGAAAGGAAGTTGTGCTCAATATGCCAATGAGGCATGAGCGGACAAATTCACGTTCCTCAAAGAACCGGAAAAAAAGGGCAGAAAGGCCGAAAAAGGCCGCGGCAGGCAGGCGAACCGACATGGAGGAGAGTGCCCTGCCCCATATGCTGTCCTGGTTTTTCCTCCTAAGTTTCCGGGCAAGGCCTGACAAAAAGAAAAACAGCCCGGCAGAAAAAACCGAAACAAATATTGCCGCCATGGAAAACAACAGGGCATGTCTCTTGATGGCATCCAGGCCGGAACACCTTTCCAGGTAGGCTCGGAGCGAATGTGGCCAGCCCGTGATGGACGGAGCCACGCGCCTGAAAAGGCTAAAGACATCCGGCTGCCTGTAGAAAAGATTTTTTGTGGCAAGTTCCTTTTGTCTCTGGTTCAGTTTTTCTCTGAGGGTCTGGAGCTTTAATCCAAGGACCTTGCATTGGCCGTTCTTTTTTTCAAGAGCGGCCTTTTTTTTCAAAAGAAAATATCTTTCCCTTGTTACCTCCAGAGCCTCGCCCTTCACCTTTGGACCAAGGTTTTCAAGAGATGCGTTAACGCTCTTCAATTCCTCTGATGTATATTGAAGGCAGGAATCCACAACAGGCTGGATGTTGTTTATTTTGTTCAGGATATCATTAAGTTCATCCAGTTCGAGACGGGAAGAGGACAACTTTGACGAAAAAAGAGACAGGTCCTTCTGAAGTCTTTCCAGGTTTACACCCTTTGGGGATTCCGCAGCCTTGAGCGGGGAAAGGCACCCTGCGACAAAGACGAGAAAAACAAGCGCGGCAAAACTCCAGCCTGATGGGAAGCGTTTTTTAGATAAAAGGAACATCATAATATCCCACTGGCAGCTCAGACATGGGGAGTCTGTTTTCTCTTGAAATCATGCTTATTTAATCCGTATCTTTTCATTTTATCGTAAAGGCTTCTCGGGTGAATGCCTGCCAACTTTGCAGCCTTCCCAACCCTGCCCCCTGTCTCTGTCAGTACATACTCGAGATATGATTTTTCCACAATATTAATGAGCTGCTCCTTCACCTCAGAGAGCGTCCTGTTCTGCCAGTCAGTACAGATCATTCGGAGTACATGATCAGAGATGTTTTCCCCTTGGGGCTGACCGCAGATCTCATCGGGAAGGTCCTCCGGGGTGATCACGTCGCCAGGGCATAATATAACCGCCCTTTCTATAACATTGATCAATTCCCTGACATTGCCCGGCCAATTGTAGTTTATCAGTCCGTCAATTGCCTTCCTGGAAAAGGTGCTCACATTTTTGTTTATTTTTTTTGAAAAATTGTCCAGGTATCTTTTCGCAATGAGCGGTATATCCTGTCGTCTTTCACGAAGGGGAGGGATTGAAAGTGTAAACACGCTCAGGCGATAATAGAGGTCTTGTCGGAAACAGCCCTTTCTGATTGATTCCTCCACATCGACATTGGTGGCGGCTATGACCCTCACGTCTACCTTCATGCATTTTTCACTGCCAAGGGGGCGGACTTCATATTCCTGGAGCACCCTCAGCAGTTTTACCTGCATGTGCGGAGGCAGTTCTCCGATTTCGTCCAGAAAAATGGTGCCGCTGTGTGCCAGTTCAAATGCCCCTCTTCTCGGTCGCACGGCCCCGGTGAAAGCACCCTTATCGTGGCCGAACAGCTCACTTTCCAGAAGGGCTTCCGGCAGGGCTGCGCAGTTCACCGCGATAAAAGGGCCATCAGACCGGGGGCCTTCGTTATGGATAATTTTGGCCAACAGCTCCTTGCCGGTACCCGTTTCACCAAGAAGCAGTAAGGGGGAATTGCATGAAATCACCTTTTGCACCATCTCCATAAAAAATTTCATCCTGGGAGATTCCCCCACAAAGGAGCTTAATCTGGCTTTAGGGTCAGGCCCTCTGGTGGGCCATGACTGTCTGGCAAGCTGCAGCCGTGAGTCCACGCTGGCCTCTATGGCCTCGGCCAGAATTTTTTTTGACAGGCCTGAATACAGGACCACGTCCGCTCCCAGGGCAAGCAGATCCGCGTGTTGTTCCGGAGATTCGATTTTTTCAAGAAAGATGGTAGTGGGTTTCTCCGGCAAATCATTAAGCAGGGCAATGGATGAATCCAGTGGGTGAGGAACAAGGTCCGTGTCTATGATAAAGATATCACCACTCGTACGTAATGCCCTTTGGAACGGGGCCTTGAAGTGGCCAATGTTTTCAATGGAAACAGATCTTCCATGAAAATATTTCCTGAGAAAATGTTCCAATTCCCTGTTTTTTAAAAGTAAAACCATTCGCAATAACATGATCGCACCAGGAAACCCTTTAATTGCGATTTATCAAAAAATAAAATCGGTATTTTTAGCCCGATTTTTGAGGACATCAAAAGATGTCAATTGCTTCCAGGTAATACAAATTAATTTAATAATTACAATATATTATATATAAAAACAATGAGCGGTTTACTATTTAATATCACCGGAACAATTTTGGGTCAACGAAATTTCGTATTTATCTGCCGAATAAATGTAGAAATTCGGAGGATTAATGCCGAAAAAAGAAGTTTTTTAAGGCTTGTATTTTAACTATTTAATAATATTAGTATTTTTTTATAGAAAAAATGGCATCTTGTTTGCTAAGTCGATGATATCCACATGTAAAACGGACAATGCGGATTTTTTACAGACAGAACAGAAGGGCGATATGGCTGACAAGAACAGGGTGAACGCAGGGGGACACCAGGAAAATACCCCAAACTTTCATGCCAGGTGGTGCTTCGCACCCCAGAGCATGAAAGTTGGTTCATGGCTCATAGGTGGTAGTCACAAAAAAATCACCTTGTTTCTTAAACCGTGAGCTATGACCCATGAGCTATTTTCACGGTAAAAAAAATCGGGAAAGGAGCAATTAAAATGAAAAGTAAACATGTGTTGGCTGCGGCGATCTGTATTGGACTCGGACTCGGTTTCTCCGGTGGCCTTTCTCATGCTGCAGGCATGACGGCAAAAAAAACTCATCCAGCGGCAGTGATGTCCCATAAGGCCGTAACCGGCATACAAACCGAGCTGCAGGTACTCGGGTATTACCATGGCCGGATTACCGGGAGGATGGACAGGGCTACCAGGAAAGCGGTCAAGGTCTTCCAGGCAGAGCACAAGTTGAAGGTTGACGGAATCCCGGGAAAGAGGACTCAGCGTGCTTTGGAAGAGGCGGTAAGGGCCAGAAAGGATCAGAAAAAGGGAGGCACCCGGTAACCTCCTTTGCAGGCCCAGGAAGACAATGATTTAAACGGATCAAGTGAGTCGGGGATCAGGCCTGGCAATACCAGCACCCCCAGGATGAACAGAACCAGGAGGATTGATTTTGTCATGAAAACCGTTAAGTGCCCATCATGTAATGCCAAGATACGCATTGATAAGTACACGGAGAGGGGAGACATCCTTTATTGCGATGAATGTGAGGAGGAATTCGTGATCGTCTCCCTGAGGCCGGTTAAGCTTCAGCCCGTGACTGAGGATGACTACGATGATGACTACTACGACGATTAGCCGCAGTAGACCCTGCCCCTGATGCCTACGTTAATTCATGTCAGATGTGCCCCGCAGTGGGGCACTTTTTAATTTAATTCCAGCAAGAATCTTGAACATCAAGGAGCCTGAGAAATGGATTCAAGGATAAGATACTCAGATCTTGGTCCCACTTGTTTTGATAGTTCGTTTGACAGAGAAATGGATCCTGAAGACATGGATTTCACCTACACCGGCCATCGGCTTCGGCCCCGACGTTTCAGGCAGAGAGACGAATACAGGGTGAAGGCGGAGAGAAACCGCATTCGCAGGCAGGCACGCAGGGAAAAATGGAGCAGAAAGGAGACCTATTCCTGATGACAGAGACAGAGTCAATAAAGGATTTGGCAATAAAGACACAGGCATGGGGACTGGCATCCGCTATCGACATCTATGGCTGTGACCCGGAACTCATACGGGATGCCAAGGCAATTCGGAATTTCGTAGTGAAACTGTGCGACCTTATAGAGATGAAGCGATTCGGCGAGACCATAATCGTAAATTTTGGGGAGGAGGAACGGGTTGCAGGGTATTCCATGGTCCAGCTCATAGAGACCTCAATGATATCCGCCCACTTTGTAAATTTCACAAGCGCTGTTTACCTGGACGTGTTCAGCTGCAAGCCCTATGACCCTGAAGTGGCCCGGGACTTTGCCCAGGATTATTTCAAGGGCGAACGCAGCACGCTTAACGTGACGCTCAGGCAATAAGGCCGTGGAACTGAGAACCTGCCATGATATCGAGGAGGCCGGCCGCATATGGAATGCACTCATGCCGCGACATCACCTGTTCCTCCGGTGGGACGTACGGTTGTGCTTCCAGCGCTCCTACGGCCGGCCTCCCTTTTTTCTCATAGCCGAGGACTCAGGGTTGCCGGTGGGGCTTCTTCCTCTCAGCTGGATCGAGGAGGAGGAATATTACGGATTTTTCCCCGGGGAGACCTGGCGGGGCAGGACATGGCTTGAACAGAACCATATCCCGGCCGGGAACAGAAGGACGAAATTTCTCATGTGGCTGGCCGCGCCTGAAAAGACAAGGGTACGCTATATGCGGAAGGAATGCGCCTTGGCATTGCCGGGCGCCGCCCAGGATGAGACCGGGTATCTGATCAGGCCAGCGCACTTTTCGTATGACTTCAGCCGTTACTGGAACTGCTTTCCGGGAAAAACCAGAAAAAAACTGAAAAAGGAACTCGATAAATTTAAAAATGCCGAATTTTTATATCATAACACAGGGTTAAGGGAACTGGACTGGATGTTCATACAGAACCTCGCCTCGTTTGGCAACATGTCCTACTTTTACGACCAGAGATTCCTGAGAGGTTTTGACGCCATGGTGTCCCTTCTGGAGAAAACTGGTTGCCTCAGGGTAATCACGGTGAGGCAGAAAGGCGAGATAGCCGCCGTTGACGTGGGAGCGGTGGTCGACAATCGCTATACGGTGCTCGCGGGGGCGACCAGCCCGGAATTTCCAGGGGTTGCCAAGGCCATAAACATCTTCCATATCCGTCTGGGAATGAAAATGCGCTTTGATGAGATTGATTTCCTGTGTGGTGACTTTGGCTGGAAAAAACGGTTCCGCCTGGAACAAAGGACCCTGTACAAGGCCGTGGCTCAGGAGGATGCTGCATCATCGAGTGTTTATTCTTCCGTCTCCTTCCCGGAGGTTCAGGTTGCAGCGGAATAAGAGAAAAGTCCTCGTTGTAGGCACCACGGACGACTACATCCAGCAAATCCGCAGGCGCATGCCGGGACGGGCCGTATTTATCACAACCCCCGAGGTCGCATTGGAACGGACCGGAGCCGTGCCTGAAACCGAGGAACTTGTCATTCCCCTGGAGGATACGGGGGAGGTCATGACGGCCCTGGAAAACTTCCAGCGCATCCACGGAATTCAAATCAGCGGGGTTGCCTGCTTTGACTGTGAATCACTTTTTGCCGCTTCAGTTCTTGCGAAGGCCTTGGGTTTATCATTTCCTTCCCCTCGTTCGGTGATAGCATGCTGCGACAAATATCTTTGCAAGAGCATATGGAAGTACCACGGTGTTCCCTGCCCCGAAGCCGGTATCGTCCGGCGTGCTGAGGATCTGGAAACCTTCATGAAGGTACGGGGTAACCCGGTGATCCTGAAGCCTTTGTACGGAAGCGGAAGCGAGTATGTCTTCCTGTGCCGTACCCTGGATGAGGCGGTTTCGGCCTATGAGGAAATGACGAGCCGCCTGGCGGGGCGGACCCGGGGTTATATCTACCGCCTGAGAGATCGGGTATCTTCTCCCAGCGTACTTTGCGAGGAATTCATGCCCGGTCCGGAATTCAGCTGCGACGCCTGGCTTGGACCGAAAGATATCCAGCTCATAAGGTTTTCCAGGAAATATCTTTTACCCCATGGACCAGCGGGCACTGTGGAGGCGTACGAGGTTCCAGGGCGCCTGCCGGATGCCTCCGGCATGAAGACCCTGGAGACATATCTTGCTGCGGCATCGAGCGCCCTGGGACTGGGACACTGCATCTTCATGGCGGATTTCATATGGATGAAAGACGGCCGGCCATATTTCCTGGAACTGACTCCCAGGCCGGGTGGAGACTGCCTTCCCCTACTCATAAAACAAAGCTGCGGCGTAGACATGCTGGAACTGACGCTGGATCTTTCCGAAGGCCGCGAGCCTACCGTGCCATCACTGAATGAATGGGAGCACCTGGTGGGGATGAGGTTCTTCGCCTGCCGACCGGGCATATTGAAATCCACCCGTGTGGAGGGAAACGGCCGGAAGAAGAACATGCGCGTTATCCAGTGGCTGAGACGCCCGGGAGACAGGATAAAACTGCCTCCGGAAGACTACAACACATGGCTCGTTGCACAGGGGATATTCGCCCCTGAACCGGACGTTGACACCCCTGCCTTCATCGACGAAATCAGGCATGTCATCAAGGTGGACATCGCGCAGGAATAGGTCCATGAACGTGTTCCGGGCAGTAAAAAAAGCTGTTTCCCTTCTCCGTCAGGCCCCTCCAGCCATGAATAATGACCGGGTCCTGGAGTGTGTGGAGGCCTGCCTTTCTTACAGGGAGCTGTTTATGGATACGGCCAGAGAACACGGATCCCCCCTTTACGTGGTAAGCGAGGGGAGGCTCAGGGCCAACGCCAGGCGGTTTGTCGAGGTTTTTACAAGGAGGTTCGGTATGGTCCGGGTCTTCTATGCCATGAAAAGCAACAGCATGCCGGAGATAATCCGTATCCTGGTTGCAGAAGGGCTGGGCCTTGAGGTGTCCAGTGGCAGAGAACTGGAGCAGGCCCTGGCAGCCGGCGCCTCAAGAATTCTATTCAGTGGTCCCGGCAAGACGGACCAGGAGCTGGAGGCGGCCATAGCCAACTCAGACCGGGTAACGGTGCTCATAGACAGCGCTGGAGAACTGCACCGTCTGAACCGCCTGACGATAAAACACATGTGTCCCATACGCGCGGGCGTCCGCATTACCACTGATTCTGGGGGACTGTGGCGGAAATTCGGGGTCCCCCTGAACATGCTGGCGGTTTTCCTGGAAACAGCTCGCCAGACGCCTTTTATCAAGCTCGAAGGCCTGCAGTTCCATACGAGCTGGAATCTCTCTCCTGTTGCCCATACTGATTTCATCCGGAGGCTGGGGGGCGTATTGAAGGACATTCCGCAGGAACTGATTGCCAACCTGGCCTTTCTCGACATCGGGGGAGGCTTCTGGCCCGAAGACGGTGAATGGTTGAGGTGCCCTGGAACCGCTCATGGCAGGCTCAAAAACATTCTTGACCCCTCCGGCCCTGACACACGTTCTCGTTTTTGTCTCGAGAGTTCACGGATCGAGATGTTTGCGGATGAAATCTCAAGGGCAGTCCATGCTCACCTTTCCATGTTTCTGAAAGGCACAGTTTATATCGAACCCGGAAGGTGGCTTTGCCATGACGCCATGCACATCCTGCTGAACGTGTTGGATGTCAAGGACAGGAGACTTGTGATCACTGACGCAGGCACAAACGCGGTGGGTTGGGAACGATTCGAACACGACTACTTCCCGGTAATCAATCTCTCCAGCCCGGGCGTGGAGGAACATAGTTGTCTTGTTTTAGGTTCTCTGTGTACGCCTCATGACTTGTGGGGATATTCTTTTCACGGCCGGGCCATTGAGTCTGGCGATATCCTGCTCATACCCAACCAGGGCGCATATACCTACAGCCTGCGCCAGGAGTTCATCAAGCCACTGCCAAAGGCGGTGGTGGTGAGATCGGACCTAAACCTTTAATTGATTTTCCTCCGCTCTTTAGGATACAGCAACTGGCTAATATGGGCAGGCCAACCATTTCAACCTGGATTATGCGCGGCCAATGAGCGATAAATCCGGGATCAAAGGGCCTTGCTGATACTGCGCTGTATCTCCTCCAGCAGCGCCAGCGGGTCGGCGGCGTCTCTGATAGGGCGTCCGATTACAAGGTAATCCGCACCGTTTAAGATTGCCTTCTCCGGTGTCACAATGCGTTTCTGGTCATCCTTCCGGACGTCTTCGGCTCCTTCTGTCACTGGCCTTATGCCGGGTGTAACTATATGGAATCCATATCCAAGGGACTTGCGGACCTTTTTTGCCTCCAGGCCGGAACAGACTATCCCTCCGCATCCGCATTTAATGGCCTTTTCAGCCCTCCGGATCACAAGGTTATCTATGGGGCCATGGACCCCGAGTTCGTCCGCGTCTCCTGGTCCAAAGCTCGTAAGCACGGTAACAGCCAGTATCTTTACATCCCCCGCGGCCTGGACGGCGGCGCTCATTACGGGACCAAAGGCATGAACTGTCGCAAAGGTTATCCCTTTCCCGGAAACCTGTTTGACCGCAAGCCTTACTGTCTCCGGTACGTCGAAGAATTTCAGGTCCAGCATTACCTTGTGTCCCCTTGCCTGTATCCATTCAACTATATCAAACCCACCGGACAGAAAGAGCTGAAGTCCTACCTTGAAAAAACCTGTTTTCCCCTCAAGCCTTTCCACCCATTGCCTCGCCTGGGCCACATCGGGCACGTCCAGCGCGAATATGATCCTCTCCCTGAGGGGAACTTCCATCCTGTTCATGTCTGCCATTCTCCTGTTTCCAGTTTTATCCTTTATCCCCTATCCCTGTCCATGGTAAATTCCGCCAGTGCTTCAGATAGCCCGGGGAAGTCAGCCGCCTTTATATTAAAGCATTGGGCCATGTTGCCAAAGATTTCATCGCATTTTTCCCCGATGGAGCGAAGTTCCCTGACACGGATACCCAGTTTTTTCCCCTGGGTGATAAGTGGCGCCATTTTGATTTCTTCTCCAAAGTGGGAGGAAAAGACCAGGGATGACAGCGCAACGGCCGCGGGTACCGAATGTTCCAGGCCTATTTCCGCCAGTTCTTCCACGGTCTTGGTGTGAAGTCCGATGGAAACGACCAGCATATCCGGCAGCCGCCACTGCTTAGCCACCCATGCCCCTGCCTGCGCGTGGGTCCAGGACAATTCCTCCTGTTCTATCTCGCACAGCCTGAGGCCCGATTCCTTCCAATTCAGGTAAACGGTTTTATACACGTCAAACCAGGATGTAAGCAGCACGGGCAGGGCTATGTCCTGGAGAAGTGCGCCCGCAAAGGCCTCTTCAGGTTCCTGGTCCAGGAAAATGGCAATCTCTCTGGCAAAAAGCGCCCTGTACAGGGAATCCATCCAGAAGGCGTCCATGTTAAAGCCTTTTTTGCCGGGATCTTTTACTGAACTGGCTACAGCATAGGATATGGCAATGTTTTCTATCTTTTTGAAGCCAAGCATGCTCACGGCCCGGCTTATGGTGCTGACCCGGGAGGGAAGTGCGTAAAGCGCGGAATTTACGGTTTTCAATACCCTGGATGACAGGCCTGGGTCACTTTCTATGACCTGGGAGACCTCCTCCATGTGGGCCTCAGGCTTTCGCATGATATCCAGGAGCTGCACGGCCATCTGGGGAAGCACCGGGATCCTGATGTCTGAAAAAATTTTTGAGAAATCCCCTGTAGCCATGGCGGAAAAACGTTTAAGACTGGAAAATATCATCATCAGCCCCCCCGTGGCCGATTACTAAAAAAACAGGCAGAATCAGACGCCTTTGTCCAAACATAAAATGGCATTCCTGAGTTTATGAAATACAAGGCCCGACACGTCAAGTTATCTTTCAGAGAACGGCTCCTCTGGAAGGTGGGAAAAATATCCCGGTTGCGTTTCTGGTACCTGACCACCAGGTTTGATTCACACATCTTGAGCGCCCTGTATGTCCTTGTAAACAGCACGGTCAGCATGATCATTATGGGGATGGCTGCCCATTTTACCGCCTGGCCCATGATTTTCCCCTCGCTGGGCCCGACCACGTTTCTCATTTTTTATGCCGCTTCAAGCCCCATGTCATGTCCTCGAAACAGTCTCATGGGACATGTCCTTGGCGGTATTGTGGGCATGATATGCTTCTCCCTTTCAAACCTGTTTTTCCCGGAACACGCGACCTCAGGTTCCTTTAACCTGGCCGCCCTGGTCATAGTGGGACTTTCTCTTGGCATTACCGGCATGGTCATGGTTCTCAGCGGACTTCTGCATCCCCCCGCGGCCTCCACTGCCATGATGGCAGCAATGGGGCTTTTTTCAAAGTGGTATTATCTCCCGGTTCTGGTATGCGCCCTGGGCCTTCTGTGCATTCAGGCCATAATCATGCACAGGCTGGCAGGTGTAAAGTTCCCCTTGTGGGCCTCGGAAGGAGGCGGCCACGGGCCGGCCCTTACCACAATAATCGGCAGGGTGGGGAAAGACAGTGAAATGTCATCTGGCAGGCATGAAAAGGAAAAAATGTATTCTGATCTTGCGGCAAGACTTGCGGCAAGGCAGAAAATTCCGCCACAGAAAGGGAAAAAACAAAGAGCTGAATCAGGGTCCAAGTAGTTATTATACTATGATGTGCTGGGACAGGGACAAATGAGTTAATGTGTTATTATTTATCTATGGCATTTGAAGTGCGTAATCCGCCGGGTTATAGGGGCAGGTAATGCCGGAAGATCATGAAGTTATAGAGATTCCCATAGATGGAGTGCTTGATCTGCATACCTTTCGCCCGAACGAGATCGGAAGCCTTATTCCGGAATATATCGGGGCATGCAGGGAAAAGGGGATACTGAACGTGCGTATCATTCACGGCAAGGGAAAAGGCGTGCTGCGCAAAGGCGTCCATTCGATCCTTTCCAGGATGCGGGAAGTAAAGGATTTCAGGCTGGCGGAAGGTGATGCCGGCGGATGGGGCGCCACGCTGGTAACCCTGCGTCCATCCGGAAAAGTGCCTGGTGCCCGGGGCGGGAGTCGAACCCGCACAGAGCCAAGCTCCGAGGGATTTTAAGTCCCTAACTATCTAAATTCACTGTTTTTCACACAAAATCACTGAATATATATTTTTGCTTGCATTCCAAGGAGTTCCGTACTATTTTATCTTCATTGGGAATCACTCAAAACCCCTTTCTGTCATCCTTAAAACCGGTATTATACCGGTACAATTTGGAGGGTCAATGGGTAAGCAAAAAATTACCTGGATAAGCATAAAAGACTCAGACGGGAAAGGCGGCGTTCGGTATCGTGAGCATCCAACCCGCAAACATGGAATCCTGCCTGACCGGTACTACGCCATCAGGTATTGGTGGTGGACGGAAAGCCGGGAAACGGGAGAGCTGAAAAAGGGGATGAAGACTGAGGGTGTCGGCTGGGCTTCCGATGGGGTGAAGCCGTCTCTTTGTTTTGATCTGCTGAAGCGGATAAAGCGGAACCAGAAAGCCGGGAAAGGCCCCTGCACGCTTAAAGAATGGCGTGACGCTGAAGCCGCTGAAAAGAAAGCCGAAGTAGCCCGGAGCATTACTTTGGATCAATACTGGAATAAACTGAAGTTTCCCAAAAATGTTTCATGCCGCCATCCGTAGTAGTGCGGTTACAACGGAATTTATCACCGGTTTGACGGGTGGCGGGCAAAGTATTGCAAAATCCTCGCTGAGCGCTGCCTTTGCC
>JALVVK010000135.1 GCA_027023445.1 Deltaproteobacteria bacterium
AGTACAGGAATGCTGGCAGTATCAGGGTTCTGTTTGAGCCTTCTGCAGATATCCAGCCCGTCCACGTCAGGGAGCATCAGGTCAAGCATGATGAGCCTGGGGTTGAAGTCCCTTATGGCAGGAAACAGACCCTTGCCTGAATCCAGATGACGCGTGATGAATCCGGCCTGTTCAAGACGAAAGACAATCAGGCCGGCTATGTCCTCGTCGTCTTCCACGATCAGTATTCTGGAGTTGTCCATATCAGGCCCCATGGTTGCCGGTCTCTCAGAGAAATATGAAATATCAGGCGAAGTCGCAAGTTTTTGTTAATGGCAACAGACTGTCTTTGCGAGCTTTGCGCCTTTGCGTGAGAAAGATTTTTATGCGAGACCATTGTTGTTGGTTTTGCCGCAAACTTTCATGCTAAGCGGTGCTTCGCACTCCAAGGCATGAAAATGTTGAATTGTAAATTGTGAATTATAAATTGCGGCAAACGAATTTTTATTAAATTCAGAAAATTATAATATGTTATTACCTTAACTCACCATTCACTATTCACCATTTAACATTGTATTTTCGGATAAATCACGCCAGCAGCACGAATATGCTGTTAAGAAAACGTCCGTCTATGTCCTGGTCCCGCGTATCGCGGATTTCTTCTGCAAATTCGCCCAGCATAAGGTCTGTTTCTTTCCTTATGAAATCGTTTAATTTTTCGGGCAAAACAAGTTCTTCCCGGAGAAAAAGGCTCAGTTGATCCGCAGTCGCATGAACTCCGTTGTTATCAAGCCACTTGTGCCTCAGGCGGGGAAGCTCTTCGGAGGATACGGGAGAGACAAGGAATTCATGGCCCAGGCTTTTCTGCGCCAGGGCGGTAAGAAGCGCGGTTGGCCATGAAAGATCCAGATGGCTGGAGAAATTAGTCTTGTCCCACGGGAAGGCGCCCTCCCAGTTGGACCAGTGTGGCGTTACCTTTTCCATTATATGTGCCCAATGTTCTATTCTGTTTAGAAGCAGGGAAGTCTCATGTAATTCGCGTGTACTGCTTATCCACCGGATTTCCTCACGGGTTTTGTCCCATATCCCAGGGCGTTTCGATGAAAGCGCCTTCAGGGTTGAGGACCATTGCTCAGGCAGCCCCGCGAGATCGCCGGGAACAAGGTGACGGTCGATGAGTGCCCTGGCACGTTTGGACAGATCCATTATGGCCCTGTTCGAGACCCTTATAAGGTCTTCCACCACGGAAATGCCAAGTATGTCCTCAGGACTGTCGCCGGATACGCGCATCTCAAGTTCAATGCCAAGGTTCAACAGCGCGGCTACCTTTAACAGGCAGTGCCTGAGGTTGTCCGGATCATCCGGATCATCCAGGTCCACCATAAGAACCTTGTTGGCCGCGCCTATCCATTCCTGCAGTACCCTTGCCAGGGAGGCCGTGCCCGCGAGTCCCTGTACCGCGGCCATCAGCGCCGGGTAATCTCCCATATAAAGGGTGGGCACAAACGGCATGGCCAGATCCTGCGTGGACGCGCGGGCCTGTTCCGTCTCGAGATGTCTTACCCGGTTTCCTGGAAGCGGAGCATATATGTCCAGCGAATCATGGTAATCCAGCAGGCCATGGTCGCTCAGCCGGGATTTTCTCAGCCTGTACGTGTTTTCCTCTATTTCTGCTTTTGTCCTGTTCAACAGGATTTCCATGGTATCCATGTAAATTTCAGGGCCGGTATCCCTGATTTTTGTGAGAAATCTCGCAAAAAGCGGGACAGTCTTCTCCGTTTTGAAGGCCACGTAATAGATATCCTCCAGGGTAAAGGCGGGCAATATGTCCCTGGCCTCCTGGATATCCATCTCGTCCGGTCTTTTGTACACCCGGATGAACAGGCGCAGAAGGGCGGGGATGAGCCATTCATCCTTTTTGGTTATCCATTTTATCCAGGCGCTTACAAGATCCTCGGACGCCTCGAACATGAGCACCAGCCATGCCAGGATTTTTTCAGGCCTGAGCCGGTCCTTCCTCCACCAGTCCAGGTCCAGCATGAGCTGAATCTGTCCGGGGGTTGCCAATGAGAGGATCTGAAGGGCATCCTGGGGGCCTGTGGCCTTAATGGTCCAGAATAGTTCTTCCGATGGCATGGACTGGACAAGGTGCCTGGCCTTTTCAGAGAGGAGGATCAGCTCTTGACGTTTTTCCCAAGGTGTCATAAGGATCAGGGACAACTGGTCAGAGGGTTCCATTTCGTTCAAGGCCTGCTCTGCCTCCGGCCCTGGAAGATTTAAGATGTCAATTGTCAAGTCTGCCATGTCTGTTACCGATACAGTAGTAGTATAGAATGGATTTTCATGCCCTTAGGGTGGGCACTATTCCAGGCATTGTCAATATTTTTTTGCAGTTGAGGAATGAGTGAACCGCATGGAAAAACCCAAAGATAACGCGGCGGAGCAAAACAGGCTCAGGATACTCATAGCAGAGGACGAGAAGAATATTGGTGATCTTCTTGTCGAACTTCTGAGTCAGCCCGACCGGGAAATTACCATAGTTCATAACGGACTTGATGCCGTTCGAAAGCTACGCAAGGGGCCTTACGATCTTCTTATTACAGACCTCATGATGCCCGAACTCGATGGCATGGAGGTCTTGAGGCAGGCCAAAAAACTTCATCCGCAGATACTGGCAATCATCATTACAGGATATGCCTCCCTTGAGACCGCCATAGAGGCGGTAAAGGAAGGGGCGTATGATTATCTGAGAAAGCCGTTCAGGCTGGACGAACTTAAAATCAGCGTGGATAACGCCTGTGAACGCATATATCTGTTAAGGGAAAACAGGTTGCTGCTGGAGCATCTGCGCAAGGCGTATAGTAAGGGTGCCGCTGCCGAGGGAGCCAAGCGAGATGAACCGCCTGGTGAAAACCTGCCCATGGAGACGGATTTTGTGTCTCTGGACTGGTTGCCGCCATCATATTTTCAGAATAGCGGAACCGATGCCAGCACCGCGCTTAGCGAGCTTGAGAGGTTAGGAACACTTCTCAGGCAGGGTCTTCTGGAGAAGGAAGAGTTTCAGGCACTGAAGAAAAAACTCCTTGGGTCTCTAAAATAAAATGTACTTAGCTCATACTGATAAGATACCTGATGTTCAGGATAAAAAGCCGCATGACAGGCCCTGGAACATATTGATTGTGGACGATGAAGCAGGGGTCAGGAAAAGTCTGTCCAGTTACCTGGAGCTTCTGGAGGATTTCAAGGTGCACGAGGCGGAAAACGCCTATGACGCAATAAACATGCTTCACCAGATGGAAAGGGTGGATGGCGTCCTTGTGGATATCAATATGCCCGGCATGGACGGGATTGAATTTGTCAGCCGCGTCAAGGAAAGAGACCGGACAATTGTCGCCATTATCATAACCGGTTTTCCGTCCATACAGATTATTGTGGACGCCATGCGGGCAGGAGCATCGGATTTTCTTGTAAAGCCTTTTAAGCTCGAGCAGTTCAAGATGGCCATGGAAAGGCTGGCGCACGAGAGAAAAATCCTCATTGAAAACGAATTTCTCACCCACGAGGTCAAGGCCAAAAAAGCCCTGGAAAAAGTCAACCGCCAGCTTGAGCAAAAGGTCAGGGAGCAGGCTGTACTTTTCACTATCAGCAACGCGCTGAGCCAGGTGAAAAGCACCCGTGAACTGTATCAGAGGGTTGTCAGTCTTGCCTGTACCCTTACGGATGCGCAGAGATCCCATTTCTGGGTGGTTAATCAGGAGACAGGAAAACTCGTATTAATGGGTGCCCAGGGGCCTCATAACCCGGAAATGGAGGAGGTGGATCTGGCGGATGACTCCTTTGCCGCGGTCAAGGTGGTAAGGGAATCCCTGCCCGTGCTTATTCTGGGGCGGCGGCATGTCTCGGGCCATAAGAGCCTGGCCGGGGCATCAGGGGATGAGATTTTTGTCCCGTTCAACATCAGAAAAGAGGTGTTCGGGGTTCTTTCCGTGGATTCCCCGCGCGAGGGAAAGGAGTTTGGCGAGGAAAGCCTGTTTCTGCTTCACCTTTTGGCGGAAAGGGCAAGCCTTACGGTGGAAAATCTCCTGTTGTATGAAAGCGTCAATCTGAATCTTCATGCCACGCTCAAGGCCCTTGTCCGTTCCCTTGAGGCAAAAGATCCCTATACCAAGGAACATTCCCAGAGGGTTACGGATCTTGCCGTAAAAACGGCGGAGGTCCTGGGCTGTTCCTCTGAGGAGCTTGGATCCCTGCGCTTCGCAGGCCCCCTGCACGACATAGGCAAGATAGGCATAAGAGACCAGATCCTCATGAAGCCTGGCAGGCTTACAAGGGAGGAATACGAGATAATAAAGGCCCATCCCGTTATCGGAGAGGAAATTGTGGGCAACCTGGGTCTGCTGCCGGTTGAAAAATGGATCGTAAGGCATCATCATGAACGATGGGACGGAAAGGGCTATCCTGATGGTTTGGCCGGGACCGACATACCATGGCTTTCAAGGATTCTGGCCGTGGCCGACACCTATGATGCCATCACCTCCAGAAGACCCTACCGTGCCCCCCGTAACGTGAACCAGGCCCTTGAGGAAATAAGACGCTGCTCCGGCACCCAGCTTGATCCCGCAGTTGCCGAGGCCTTTCAGACTGTTATAAAAGTAGGGCAGGGAGAGGGCGGCAAAGACAGGTAACATGAAAAGAGGCCCAGAAATGACGTTGGAAAAAAATTTAAAAAACTACCTGTTTGATCATTTTAACGATTGTGTAGCCGGAAGGCTGACAAAGGGTATAGTACACAACCTGAACGGTCCCATCCAGATTCTGTCAATGCAGGTAGAGTTGTTCAGGCTTGGCCTGTCACAGAATATGAGCGTACTGGAAAAGGCGGGTCCGGTTGAAGGCGATGGCAGTATTCAGGGGAATCTGCGTAAAGGCCTTGGAGATCTTGTCTCCCGTCTGGACCAGATGGAAGAGGCCCTTCAGAGAATCGAACAGAATGTCAGGATAATCGGCAACAGGGGAGGGGACGCCAAAGAAAATGAAATCAGGCCTCTCATACTGGCTACCTTGCTTCAGGAGGAACTGGAATTCTGGAAAGGCGACCTTTTTTTCAAACACCAGGTGGAACTCACTGTTGATATGCCAGAGGATCCTCCCATTGTTCACGCAAGCGAAAATGCGCTGCGAGACCTTGTAGACGGGATTATGGGCGCATGCGTGGAACACCTGAAGGCTCCTGTTCAAAAGAGAAGCCTTGTCATCAGCCTTTCAGGGCTGGATGACGGTTCAATGGCATTCCGCTTCAGCCAGTCAGGCCCTTCGTTCCCCAGCCTTGAAGACGTGCCTGAAACGCATGGCGGCCAGACTCCTGACGTCTCCCTGCCTGATGGGACATTCTCCGCCCTTTCCCTTATTCTTGCCAGGGAAAAGGCAAGCAGCATGGAATGGGGGTTTGATGTGGCGGGTTCGGACGTCACCGTATTGATAAAATTTCCTCATAGCATGTAATCCAGGGATAATCCAGGCATAACATCAAGGATATCCGCCTCATGGAAATCCCGTCTGTCTGCTGCCGTCTTTGGTAAAGTTGTGTTGCCCGTCGCCCTGGGTGTCTTGTTGCTGTTCGTCCAGCATCTTTCGTACCAGGTCCAGCAGTTTTTTCATCTCAAAGGGCTTGGAAAGGAAGTTTGCCGTGACATGCTGCATCACGTCCGGAATCAGCTTGTCAGGGGAATAGCCGCTGCAGATAATTACCCTGATTCCAGGGTTTATTTTTGCGAGTTCCCTCAGGCATTCGATCCCGTTCATCCGGGGCATGTTAAGGTCCAGGATGACAAGGTCAATGCCTGGGGTTGAGCGGTAGATTTCAAGCGCTTCCTGGCCGTTGGTGCCTGTCAGAACCCGGTACCCCTGCTCTTCAAGCACTGTCCTGCCAAGGGTGAGAATGGTATCTTCATCATCCACCAGCAGGATTGTCTCAGATCCCCCGTGCCAGGAAGTTTTCCCCTGGTCATGCCCTGATTCATCCGCCGGCGGGTCTGATATAACGGGCAGGTAGATGTCAAAGACTGTCCCTTCTCCGGGAATACTGTGGACATCAATATATCCGTCATGCGCCTTAACCAGCCCA
>JALVVK010000136.1 GCA_027023445.1 Deltaproteobacteria bacterium
GTAGCTAAGGCTTTGGAGACTCTGGGCGTAGGCGATCACCGCCTTGGCCTTGTGGGTTGCTGCGGGTTCGGGGAAAAGGACAGATATGCGTGATGCCGTATTTTCGATGACGCTTCGCAGGTGGGTGCTATTCTGCATGGCAGAGATTTCGTCATAATGGAGGGCCGCCTGCCTTTCCAGGGTGTTTGTGGCGATAGCGGTTCCAAAGGAGCCTCCAACGAATCGGAGATAATGCATGAGGCTCACTCCCAGTGCGGTTTTTTCCTCCAGATTGCGAAGGGCCAGGGTGCTGACCGGCGCGAAGAACATGCCTATGGATATACCAAAGGGGAGCGTGAGAAGGGCGGCTCTTACAGAAGGGGTATAGTAGTTAAGCGAGGGGATAAGCAAAAAGTTTGTGATCAGATAGAGGAAAAGACTGGCCGAGAGTACCTTTTTTTCTCCGATTCTGTCACTGAGGTAACCTGCCACGGGTGAGAAAATGGCAATGAAGATGGCAAAGGCCAGCATGTGCAGGCCTGTGTCGAAGGTGGTCAGATGCTTGAGGTTTTCGTAATAGAGCGGGAGAAGGTAGAAGATCTGGTACATGGAAAACCCGAGAACCAGAAAATAAAATCCCATGGAGAACCCATATTCCCTGATCCTGAAGATGGAAAAATCGATAAGTTTCTGTTTTGAGATGATTTCCGAGATCAGGTAGAGAAGCAGGGATGCGACGGCGGCCAGGATGAGATAATTGATAAGGGTGGATTGAAGCCAACCAAGCTGTTGCCCCTTTGAGAGCAGGACAAGAAGCGAGATGGTAAAGGCTGCGAGAAACGTGTAGCTTAAAAAATTAAACCGCAGGGAGGCGTGATGTTTCTGGACAATGGGCAGAAACGAGAGCCCGGCCACCAGGTTCAGTATTCCGACCGGGAAGTTAACGTAGAAAACCCATCGCCAGGACAGGTGCTGTGTTATCCATCCGCCTATGGTCGGTCCGAGGGAAGGCGCAAAGCTTACGCCAAGGGCGTATATGCCCATGGCAAGGCCCCTTTTTTGAGGGGGGTAGATGGAGAACAGTATGGTCTGCGCGGATGCCATGATAAATGCCTCTCCAAGGCCCTGGATCACGCGGGATGCGATCATTGCCGGGAGCGACTGGGCCACGCCGCATAACATGCTCGCCAGTGTGAACACGGTCAGCCCCGTAAGGAAAAGACGTTTAAGGCCCCATACGGACCCAAGTTTGTGGGTAAGAAGAAGCCCCACTGCCGCGGCGGTCATGTAGGCCGTTATCACCCACTGGATGCCGTACAGATCTGTTGAAAGCGGGGCCATCATCCTTGGAACCACCACGTCCACAACCGTGGTGTCAAGGATGGCCATGAAGGAGCCCGTCATGACAACCACGGTGATGAGGCCCCTCAGGCCAGGGCCTATCTGTTCATAGATGGGGCGCTCACCCGGCGTCATGATTCCTTCCTGCGGATTTCGGCCTCTCCTCCAAGGCCCACGCGAAGAAGAGATGTGTTACCTTCAGTGATACGGATTTTGACCGGGATGCGCTGTGATACCTTTGTGAATTCCCCGGCTGAGATGTCCCTTGGAATAAGGGCAAAGGTGGCTGCTGATGCGGGAAGTACCTGTGTGACCGTTCCCTTGAAGTTCTGGTCGGGATACGCATCCAGTTTTATGCTGGCCTGGCAGCCTTTCTCAACTCCCTTCAGCTTGGTTTCCTCCAGAAGGACCAGAACATATACGTCTGCCGGGTTTACCAGCGCGTACACCGGGGTCCCGGGTGAGATCACGTCGCCCACGCTTGCGAATTTTTTGGCGATCCTGCCGTTGATAGGGCTTTTAATAGTGCAGTCTGCAAGCCTTCTGCGCGCTGAATCAAGGGCGGATGAAAGCGCCGCAACCCTTTGTCTGAGCGCGTCCACCTTCTTTTCCGTTTCCCTGATCCGCTTTCGTTCGGCCTTTGCAATTGCTACTTCTTTTATTGCCGCCTCAAGTGATGCCCTCATGGCCGCAATATGTTCACAAATTCCTTTTTCCTCAGCCAATTTTGCCTTAAATTCGGTGTCTGTCTGCTCTGCCCTGCGTTTTGCCACCGCCCTGGCCTTATAAAGGGAGATGAATCGGTTTTTATCCCGCTTAAGCTGTTCTATCCGGGAAGACAGGGCCTCTGCCGAGGCCTCAAATGAGGATATTTCCTTTTTCAGGTTTTCCACCTTCTGTTGCGCTATTTCTTCCCTGATGGGGATCTCAACCCTGAGGCGTGAAAGGGCAATTTGCCTGCTTTCGAGAAATTTTTTGGTGGAGGCAAGTTCTCTTTCGGTTTTCTCCACCTCCAGTTTGTATTTTTCAGGATCGATCGCGGCCAGGACTTCTCCTTTTTTGACCTCGGCTCCTTCGGTTTTATTGAGTTTGAGCAATCTGCCGGATACATCCTCAAACCCGAGGGTAACAAGATTTTCCGCGCGCACAAAAACGGCATCCGTGACCGCGTAGGCCCTTCGGTGCTTTATGAATAAGAATGCGAGAATAGCGGTTACGAGAAGACATGAACTCAGCACAATGACGGCGATTTTCCGTCTTGTCCCGTTGTGTTCCGCGTTTTTCATGGTCTGTTCCTTCTACCCGGCAGTGAACCTCCGCACGCCCGTTCAAGATTTACAAGGGCGATCCGAAAGGCGAAAATCGTCTTGTGGTAGTTGTTTTCAGCGCGTGTCAGGCTGGCCTCCGAATCAATTACGTCTGTTGATGAGGCCATCTGTTCAGAGTACTGGAGGCGGGTGATTCGCAGGTCTTCCTCTGCCTGGTTTACTGCCAGGCGCGCTGTGTCGCAGTTGGTCTGAGCCGCCGCCAGGTCCCCCCATGCCCGCCTAACCTGCAGTTTTATCCGGTTGCAAAGGTTTGCAAGCTGCTGACGGATGGCCATCTGCTCATTTTTTTCCGCCATAACCTCCTGACCACGGCGATTCCAGTCGAAGATGAGCCAGTTAACGCTGAGACCGGCAAACATGTTTTCCTGGTTGTTGTACCGGTTGCGGCTGGCATATAGGTCTTCTCCGTGCTGTTCGTAGCGGGCTACCAGGTTTACATGGGGATAATAGGTGCTTCGGGCTAGTTTTACCTTCAATCCGGCCTGCCTTGCCGCAAGCTCAAGGATCTTGACCTCCGGGCGGTTTTTAAGGGCGATTTCATAGAGACCCGAAAGGCCGGGGATGGGCGGTTTCCGCAGGTCGCCAGAATTGTCTGTCAGCCGGAATACCCGCTCCGGATCGTCTTCGCCCATGAGCAGGTTGAGACGCACCCTTGCGGTGGAAAGATCCTGGGTGAGGGAAACCACGGTCTGGGAGGCCTCTGAAAGGGCCACCTTTGCCTTGAGCACATCGTTATACGGGACCATGCCCTGGCCGTAGAGTGATTCCGCCACGTGAAGATGGGCCTTTAAGCGGGTTACCATGCGCCGGGCGGTTTCAAGATCCTGTCCGGTGAGAAGAACGGCGAGGTAGGCGGTTTTGGTGCGGGCAATGATATCAATGCGCGCAAGGGCCTCTCTGGCGCCTGTTATATCCATCCCTGATTTTTGAAGCGCCTCCCGGGTTTCAAGCGCGAATCCGGTAAAGAGGGGAAGTCTGTAAGTAAGACCCCAGCGAATGTCGTTTTGTTCTCCTGCGTTGAAATGTCCGCCGAACCCCGGAAGATCAATGGCGATATATGGTTCGTCCCGGAAATGCTCGTAGCGGTAGTCAGCTGAGAGAGTGCCCAGCCGTTTTCTGAATGCGGCGTTTCTGCGGTGTTCCTGTGCCTGTGACTGAAAGACCGACCTGCGAATAGCAGGGTTTCTTTCAAGGGCACGGGTCACCGCCTGCTCAATGCTGAGAGAGGGCAGGGCATTGGCAAGACACGTGTCTTGAGCAGGAAGAAAGGAGCAAAGACTCAGGAACAGGAGCAAACACGTGACGATTCGGCCAGGAAAGTGGCGTGACGGGCAGGATGAATCCTTTTTTTGGTCAAAATGCCGGTATCTTCCTTTTATATGAAAGAATTTCAGCATCACTTGCCTCTCCCCTCGCGTTGGCGGCGTATCAGGAACAGTCTGAAGATGAAAAGATTCTGAATAATCCCCTGTCCAGAACCTGGACACTTAATTCGAATCCCCCGTGACGTCAAGTAGCCTGGGGTCAAATCTTTTCCTTTGACAATTATCCGCGGATTACGCGGAATTCAGCCTGTGAAAAATCGCGTAATGCTGATCAGGGAGGGTAATGGGAGGAAATAAGCCTGCCTGCCTGTCAGGTATATAGAAATCTAAGGCGTCTTAAAGAAATCTCTTTTTAAGTTCTTTCCCAGGCTTGAAGACAATGCGTCTGCTGGGAGGACATTCTGTTATTTTCTGAGTTTTAGGGTTTTTAAAGACTCTGCCCTTTTGATCGTGTACCACGAAGCTGCCAAATCCTCTGAACTCTGCCCTGCGTCCATCTTCAAGGGCAGAGGTAATGGACTGAAACACGATATCCACCACCTCAGAAAGATCTTCCTTGAGATGATCCGGGAAACATCTGTGCAGATGTTCCGCTATATCCCTTTTAAAAACGGTATGTGGGTTTAGATTGCGAGACATATTGATCTGTTTTGCGACTAACTGGGCTCCATGGTATGCGCCGTCATTACCTCCTGGAAAAACCGGGAAAGACCTTGGGCTCCACCCTCTTCGATAAGTTGCCGCAACACGGTAAGTTTGTCTTTTTTGGGATAGATAAGCGCCGGCTCACCTTTAATGCCGCCCAGGGCAGCGGCTTCATTGACAGCCACGCTGAAATTGCCAAGTTTGTCAACCAGATGAAGGTTCAATGCCTGTCTGCCGGTAAAGACCCTTCCATCGGCAATGGGCTCAACATCCTTTACCTGGATTTTCCTGCTGCGGGCAACCGCCTCAATGAACTGACGATGGACATCGTCCAGAACGCCCTGCATGATTTGTCTCTCAGCGTTGGTAATATCCCTGGTCATGGAACCCATATCCTTGAATCTGCCGCTTTTTATGACATTGGATTTTATGCCTAATTTTTCTAACAGAGGCCCTATGTTAGGCACATGCATGATCACCCCGATACTGCCTGTAAGCGTGCCCGGATCGGAGATTATTTGTCTTGCCCCAAGGGCCGCATAATATGCCCCGGACGCTGCCACTGAACAGAGAGAGGCCACAACCGGTTTTTCTTTATCCAGAAGACCCAGTTCCTGGTAAAGCTCCTGGGACGCGCCTACTGCTCCCCCGGGACTATTGATGCGTACGACTACTGCCTTTACATTATCGTTATCCCTGAACTGCTTTATGGCCTTGAGATAGGGTTCCGGCCGGGATATTACACCGTTTATCTCCAGAATTCCGACACCCGGGCCTACCTGCAGAACCTGGGGCTCAATCCCGGACCTTACCAGCAAGAAGACAAAAATAAAAAAAAGCAGGATAGATAAAAGGGCCAGCCCACCTATGGTGGCCAGGACAGTAGTTATTATTCCAGGCCGTCTTCCGGCCCCTTCTCCTTCTGATGACATGTCAGGGGTTATTCCTCTCCCTTGTCGTTATTTCTATCAGCAAGCCTCTTCTGGACCAGCTCCTCCTGGAGCAGACTGCCCAGAGTAGTACCAGCCCTGCGGGACCCGGAGGAATATTCGTTATAGTAGGAACGCTCCTCGTCCTCTGAGATTCTCTTGAGGGACAGACCAATACGCCTTTCAAGGGGGGCGATATTTATGACCTTGGCCGTCACTTCACTGCCAACTTCGAACATGCCCACTGGCGTCTTGACCTTGCCAGGCCCTATTTCCGAGACGTGAATCAGGCCCTCTATACCCTCTTCCAGCTCCACGAATACGCCAAAATCCGTGACATTTGTGACCTTGCCGGTGACCTGTACGCCAATCGGATATTTTTCAGGCACAGATTCCCATGGATCCGGCTTGAGCTGCTTTACTCCAAGAGAGAACCTTTCCTTGTCCTTATCCACGTTGAGCACCACTGCCTGGATGGGGTCTCCTTTTTTGTAGAGTTCCCCGGGATGCTTGATCCTCTTGCTCCAGGAAAGATCAGAAACATG
>JALVVK010000137.1 GCA_027023445.1 Deltaproteobacteria bacterium
GGGCAAGAGATTTCTGAGACCCTGTTACTACCACGTCCAGGCCCCATTCGTCCACTTTCAGGTCGTAAACTCCAAGGGCACTGATGGCATCCACGACAAATACCGTGCCCGGTCGGTCCTTGATGAGTTTTCCAATGGCCTCCACCGGGTGTTTAACGCCAGTGGATGTCTCATGGGCCTGAATGAAAACTGCCTTTGCGTCCGGATGAGCATCCAGCGTTTCAGCCACGCTGGCAGGATCTGCAGGAAGACCCCATTCCACGTCAATGTTTACCGCCTTGACCCCATAGGCCTCGCAAAGTTCGGTCCAGCGTTCCCCGAATTTGCCCGCGCGGACGACAATGGCCTTGTCCCCGGGGCTCAGGAGGTTTGTAACCGATGCCTCCATGCCCCCGGTGCCCGAGGATGCCAGAATGAACACGTCATTGCTGGTCTGGTAGAGATATTTGAGATCTTCCCTGACCTTTGTCAGTATGGCCGAAAACTGTGGTGACCTGTGATGTATAACAGGCTCTGACATCTTGGCCAGGGTTTTGGGTGAAACAGCCACGGGGCCTGGTGCCATTATGTAACGCTTCTCCATTTCCTATCCCCTTTTTGAGTAATTGTTAAAATATCTAAAAATAGCACTTTATTACAAAATAAATAACATTCAATACTCAAAAGTCATCAAATTTTGATTTTCCCCATCCTCCTCCGCCAGGAGTCCTTATCTCTAACCTGTCTCCGGGCGCGACATCCAGGTGTGTTTTACCCTGAAGTTTCTCTGGAGTATCCTGTCCTTTCCGGTAAAGAATGTTTTTCCCTGTACTGCCGGGATGGCCTCCCGAAAGACCGTAGGGGGCGATGCGCCTTCTGTCGGTAAGCAGTGTTACCCTCGCGTTGGAGAGAAAGCGGTATGTCCTTATGATCCCATCTCCTCCCCGGAATTTCCCGTTTCCGCCGGAGCCGTAACGGATGGCATATTTTTCGATCATAAGGGGATATTCCTGCTCCAGTGCCTCCACCGGTGTGTTCAGGGTGTTTGTCATGTGGACCTGGACCGCGGACAGGCCGGGCCCTTCCGGGCCTGCCCCCATGCCTCCGCCAATGGTTTCATAGTAGGCAAATTTCCCTCCGCCAGGCCGTGTTCCCCCTATCGCCAGGTTGTTCATGGAGCCGCAGCCAGCAGCGGGAATGATATGGGGCATGGCCTTGGACAGGGCGCCGAGAAGACAGTCAACGATCCTCTGCGAGGTCTCCACGTTGCCTGCCGCAACCGGGCTGGGCGGTTTTGCGTCTAAAATCGTACCGGGTCTGGTTACCACTTCTATGGGTCTCAGGGAACCCGCGTTTATGGGATGCCCCTCACCCGCAAGGCAGAAAAAACAATAATACACCGCTGAACAGGTGACACTTCTTACCGTGTTTATCCCGGTTTTTACCTGTGGTGCGCTGTCTGAAAAGTCCACAACCACCCGTTTGCCTTTTTTCTGCAGGCGGACATGGATTTCTACCGGTTCCGCGTGCAGGCCGTCATTGTCCAGAAAATCTGAAAATTCGTACACACCCCCTGGCAGGCCGGAGATGACCGACGCCATAACCCTCTCTCCGTAATCCAGAAGCGGATCAAGTCTCGCCTCAATCCGGTCCTGTCCCTCCCGGCTGACCAGTTCGTCAAGTCTGCTGGCGCCTCTTTCAATACAGGCCAACTGGGCCTTGATATCCCCCTCTCTTTCTTCCCTGTTCCGTACCCTGGACATGAGATCTTCCACAAGCTCATGGTTTATCCTGCCGTCCCTGGCAAGGTATGAGGGCGGTACCAGCACGCCTTCATCCTCTATGTTTTCCGCCAGCGGCATGGAGCCGGGCGTAATACCGCCTATGTCGGCGTGATGGGCCCTGGCCGTCAGGTAGAACCGGGCAGGCGGTTTCCCGTCGGGAAACACGCCTGCCATAAGGGTGATGTCAGGCAGGTGGGTCCCGCCTGCAAAGGGATCATTGGTGATTATTATGTCCCCCGGATTAAGGACGAATCTCCTGAGAATTTCCTGTACAGTGGATGGCATGGCGCCAAGGTGCACCGGGATGTGTGCCGCCTGGGCGAGCAGCCTGCCCCTTGAGTCAAAAACCGCGCAGGAAAAATCCCTTCTTTCCTTGATGTTAGGAGAAAACGCGGATTTCTGAAGAACAATCCCCATCTCTTCCGCAATGGATGAAAGAATCTTGTTGGTGATTTCTATGTCAACAGGACTTATCATGAAAATGCAGGTATATATGTTTCTATCGTCAGTATTAACTTACCGATTATATTATAACTTCGAACTAAAAAACAGGTTTGGTCTCACATTGACAAGCAGTTATAATCCAATTATGATCCGGATTCAATCGGATGCGGGCGATTAGCTCAGCTGGATAGAGCGTTGGCCTCCGGAGCCAAAGGTCAGGCGTTCGAATCGCCTATCGCCCGCCAGTTTTTTCGTCCTCAATACAGGTTAAAATGCTTCTTCTCCCGGCTTTTTAGGTGATGGGTCATGGGTGATGGCTCATGGCTCATGGCTCATGGCTTATGGCTCATGGCTCATGGGTGATGGAGTATGCTTGGAGACAACCACACAAGCTCTTGTACCATGACCCATCACCTATCACCTATGACCTATCACCCATGACCCATGACCCATTGACATAACCAGGGAGCAGAGGGAGAGATGGTTTTTCAGCAAATCCCAAAAAGGCCCCTAAAGGGAGGCATGCCTGACAGAGGTTTGCCTATCCGCCCGGTTTTGAAAGCAGGCGGCCGGCCCGGCAATCCTGTCCTCCTCCTTCTTCAGAGGACGGTTGGCAACAGGACAGCCAGAAAGATAATCCAGGCCCGAAAAACACGAATTCAGATGCAGGCCGGGACATCGGCAGGCAGCGGGCTTGGCGCGGCCTTTCTTAACCGGTGGCTGAAACGGAAAACCACGAGGAATTTCACCAGATTTTTCCGTGATCTTAATGCCGTAATATCAGGATTTGCCGGGATAAACCGGAAACTCGGGCTTGGGGATTTCAGTTTTCTGAAGCCTGCCGCCTTTTTAAGGGAATCTACGGTTAAAGGGACCAGTGAATACAGGGATGCGGAGAATTCCGCAAAGGCCTTTTGCAGCGCGGGCATTGCGGATCTTCCGAAATATTGCCCAAAGGCAGCCGGACCGTCCTGTATCAGGATGTTAAAAAAGATCAGGAGGACCCGATGCAGCAACAAGGTTCCGGCGGCCTCGGTTATTTACATGTTTCTGGCATTAAGGGGTGTAACGCCCGCGGGGAAGGGACGTTCGGCCATCCTGTTTGATCAAAAGACCGGCGAACTGCTTGAGACCGTGATACACGAAGGAATCCACAGGTTGAGAGGCAGGGCATGGGCCCTTTACAGCAGGATAGGTTCGGTCAGGGTTCATCCCGGGACAGGTGCAATGCTTCCTTCAATGAAAACATCCCTGGATGAGGGCACGGTACAGATAATGACCAATAAAGTTATCAGTCTTATGCAGAAAAGAGGATGGTTCAGGGGCTTTGTATCCAGCAGCTATGCCGCGGAAGTAAAATATGTCATGAATATGCTTAATAGCCATGGAAAGAACGTATCCTTCCTGAAAGACGCCTATTTCGGGGCATCAAGTGACATCAAGGTGGCAGACCTGCGTTCCTGGCAATAGGAAAACATCATAAAGTCTCTTGCAGGCCCTTTCCGTCTGTTCCACTTGGCTGACGAGTCCCGCCCGGGCGGGACGAATGGTAATCACAAACTACGCAAGCCCTGAGTTCATGTTAAATGCCCTGCCTCTCAGGAGTTTTTTCAGCGTCCTGGCATCCCATGCCGGGATCCGCGGTATTTTTACATCCCTTGGCCGGTTGGAAAAGTCCAGCACCAGGCCGGTGATTCCCAGTTTTTTTATGGCGTCGTATTGATTCAGGGCGCAAAAGGGGATGTGCGGCAGCAGGCGCCCGACACCCTCCCTGTGTGTCCAGTGAAATCTTTCTCCCCGCTGGCTCAGCACAGGGGCCTTTTCCTGGTAGGAATGGTGGGACATCCTGGTTGTGAAAAGGGGAGGGAAGGCGAAGACCGTGAGGATTACCGGAATGTTGCTGGATGAGGCAAGCGCCTTTTTCAGGTTGTCCATGTCGGTTTCCATGGAAAAGTGCACAATCTTTACGCCAAGGTCCCGTGCCGCCCTGATGGACTGGGAATTGAGGATGTTCTGGGTATAGTTTCCGCAGACATCGAGCCTGAAGCCGGCCGGAACCCGCGCCCTTTGTTTCGCCTTTTCCAGTAAGACCATGTGGCCGATATTGGAAACCTGGAAACAATGAAATCCCCTTTCCATCAAGGATGCCAGGGCCTTTTCATATCTGTCGATCCTCTCTTCATGGATCACCGGTGGCAGGCTCCATATGACATTCCCGGTTTTTCTGCCGCCTCTGGCCTGGGGGACGTGCGGATTTTTCTCTTTCATTTCAAGGATGATTTTGCCTGGCATGGAATGCCCCCGGAGAGGTTTTCCCGCGTCTCCCCTGAATTTCGCCCATATCCCGGGGGAGGCGGATGAGGGCCTGCCCGTCTCCTTTGCAAGGTCTGAGGCAAGGAATTTTGAAACATCTTTCACCCTGGCCTCTGCCATCCTGAGCGCCTTTGCGACCAGAGCGCCCCTTGTTTTTTTCAAGGTCTTTTTCCTCTTGTCCCCCTGTCCGTCTCCAGAGGAAACGTCCACCCTGAATACCAGCGCTCCTTTTGGATCAAAGCCCCGTTTCCAGCCCGTTGTGGTGATTATGATCTCGTTGCCCCTTTTTTTAGCCTCTGTTACGCGGACCGGTTCCTGTTCGTCCCGGCCCTTTCGTACCAGCCGGAGCTTGTCGCCATGGGACAGGGCCGCGTTGGATTTCAGTACCAGTTCCCTGTCCCTTGTCACGCGGAGGATTTTCCCGGTAAAGGTCCCGGTGCTCGCGGTACGTTCCGGGCGGATGGCGTCAGCCGGGACACTGCCGGAGAGAAAGCCCTTTGTGTAGGGTCTGGCCATGGCCTTTCCAAGGAGATCCCGGGCGCTGCCCAGCGCGTCCTGATCGCCGGGTCTTGCATCAAGCAGGATCCTGTAGGCCCTGACGACATTATATACATAGGAGGCGGGCCGAAGGCGTCCTTCGATCTTCAGTGAACGCACCCCTGCCTTTGCCAGGTCCCAGACCATATCCAGGGCGGAGAGGTCCCCCATGGAAAAGAACCTGCCCCTTTTCCCCTTCCAGGTATAGAGCCTGCGGCATGGCTGGACGCATTTCCCCCGCATGCTGGAGCGGCCTCCAAAATAGCTGCTGAAAAGGCAGAGCCCGGAATAACTGAAACACAGGGCCCCGTGGATAAAGACCTCTGTTTCTATGGGGGCGGCGGCAGCGGCTGCCTCTATCTCTTTTATGGTCATTTCCCTGGCAAGGACCACCCTTTTGAAACCCATCCTGTGGGCCTGGATCACGCCAGGGGAATTGTGAACGGTCAAAAGCGTGCTGGCATGAAGGGGAAGAGACGGGAAATACCGCCTGGCAAGGCGCCATATGCCTAAATCCTGGATGATTACGCCGTCTGCGCCCAGGGCCTCAAGCCCGGCAAGCCGGTTTATTGCCGTGTCCAGTTCGTCTTCCTTCAGGAGGGAATTCATGGCGACAAGCACTTTTGCGTCCCGGCTGTGCGCCGCTTCCAGGAGATTCGCCAGTTCATTCAGCGTGAAATTCCGGGCAAGGGCCCTGGCGCTTAATTCCTTCAAACCCACGTATATGGCGTCCGCCCCCGCGTCCAGGGCCGCCGCGAAGGCCTCGGCAGTGCCTGCCGGCGCCAGCAATTCCGGCTTGCGCAAAGAATTTCCCGGGTTATCTTTACCCTTCATGAACAATATACCTCTTGAACAGCACAATCCGCCTCCCGCCAGAGCCCTTCCGGCTCCAGGTGCCACTATACACCTCATGGGCATCTGCGGCACCGGCATGGCCGCCCTGGCAGGCCTTCTTCTTGAAAAGGGCTTTGTGGTAAAAGGCTCGGACAGCCAGGCATATCCCCCTATGAGCGATCTTTTGAGGGATATGAAGATCCCGGTGTCGCTCGGCTACAGCGCTGAGAATCTCCAGCCGGAGCCGGATCTTGTGATCATCGGAAACGTGATCCGCAGGGACAATCCGGAGGCACTGGCCGTGATGGAACATTCCATTCCCTACATGTCTTTTCCACAGGCCATATCTCATCTGTGCCTGCAGGGGCGCCGCAGCCTTGTGGCGGCAGGCACGCACGGCAAGACCACCACAGCAACCCTTCTTGCCGCGGCCCTGAGGGGCACAGGGGCTGATCCGGGGTTTATGATAGGCGGGGTTCCCCTGGATTTCGGCACGGGCTTTCATGTCGGCTCCCCTCCCTGGTTTGTCCTGGAAGGGGATGAATATGACACGGCCTTTTTTGACAAGCAGCCCAAGTTCCTCCATTACAGGCCATATGGCCTGATCCTTACCAGCATAGAGTTTGATCACGCGGACATATACCAGGATCTTGGACACATCAGGGATGCCTTTGCGAGACTCGTAAGGATTGTGGATCCGGAAGGACTTATCGTGGCCTGCCGGGACTGGCCGGTGGTAAGGGAGGTATGTCAGAACGCCCCCTGCAGGGTGATAACCTACGGGGCCGCGGCGGATGACGCAATGTGGCATATAGGGGACTTGCGGATATCCGGCGGTAAAACCTCATTCAGCGCCTGCCTTGGGGATGAAGTACGTATGGATCTTGAGATTCGGCTTCCCGGCCTGCACAACGCGCTGAACGGTCTGGGAGTCGCGGCCCTGTGCTATCATCTGGGCTTGTCCCCGGACGGGGTACGTCAGGGGCTTGCCTCCTGTGCCGGGGCGAAAAGACGCCAGGAGGTGATAGGCGAAATAAACGGGATCACCGTGATAGACGATTTTGCCCATCATCCCACGGCGGTCAGGGAGACCCTGAAGGCCCTGAGAGAAAAATACACTGGCAGAAGGTTGATAGCCGTTTTTGAGCCGCGGACCAACACCAGCACCCGTGCTGTTTTCCAGAGGGTGTATCCGGGTTCTTTTGAATCAGCGGACCTGATCCTGGTCAGGAAGGTTCCATATCCGGAAAAGGCCCCTGAAGGAGACAGGTTTTCCTCGGAAAGGCTGGTGGAGGATCTTCGCGGCGCGGGCAGGGACGCCCATTATTTTATGAACGCGGGGGAAATTCTTGATTATCTTACAGGAGAGGCCGGGCCTGGGGATGTAATAGCCATAATGTCCAACGGCGATTTCGAGGGCCTGCACCAGAAACTCATAACGGCGCTTAAAAATGAATACAGCTAATTACGACAGGGGTGCGGCCTCGGACACCTTTCAGGTGATTCGCCGTTTTCCCGGAAAACCATACCGCCTCGGCCGCCTTTCCACCGCCCATGGAGACATACTGACCCCTGCCTTCATGCCCGTGGGAACCAGGGCCACGGTGAAATCCCTCACCCCGGAGGAGCTCAAGGCCTGCGGGGCCCAGATCATATTGGGCAATACCTATCATCTGTATCTGCGTCCGGGCCACGAGCTTATAAGGGAAATGGGCGGGCTTCATGATTTTATGGGCTGGAACGGCCCGATTCTCACAGACAGTGGAGGGTTTCAGGTCTACAGCCTTGCTCCCCTGAGAAAAATAGACGAGGAAGGGGTTACCTTCCGTTCCCACATAGACGGATCTCTTCAGAGGCTGACCCCTGAATTTACGGTTGAGATTCAGGAGGCCCTGGGATCAGACATCATGATGTGCCTGGATGCGTGTATCCCCTATGATGCGGAAGAAAAACAGGTGATCTGGGCAACCGATCTTACCACCAGGTGGGCCAGGAGATGCGCCGGGGCAAGGAGACGAAGGGATCTTAAGCTATTCGCCATCATACAGGGAGGCATGAACAGGGATTTCAGGGCAAAGAGCGCATCTGAGCTTGTCGCGCTGGATCTTGACGGATATGCTATAGGCGGCTTGAGCGTGGGAGAGCCAAGGGAACTCATGTTAGAGATGATTGAGGCCACCCGCCCGCTCATACCGGAGCGTTATCCCGCCTACCTTATGGGAGTGGGGACTCCTGAAGACCTTGTGGAGGCGGTTGACAGGGGTATAGACATGTTCGATTGCGTGCTTCCCACCAGGAACGCGAGAAACGGCATGCTCTTTACTTCGTTCGGTCGCGTTGTTATAAAGAATGCTCGATTTGCCAGGGATAAAAGGCCCATTGATCCTGAATGTACCTGTTATACGTGCAGGAATTTTTCAAGGGCCTACCTGAGACATCTTTTTGTAACCAGGGAGCTTCTGGCCTACAGGCTTAATACTATTCATAATGTGCATTATTTTCTGGAGTTGTTCAGGCAGATCCGGGAGGCCCTGGGTCAGAACCGGTTTCATGCATTTAAAAAGGAATTTTTTTCCAAAAGGGAGACAAAAAAATGAATCTGATTGCTAAAGCCTTTGCCATGGGTCCACCTTCTCATAGCGGCGCTGGAGGTGCCCCAAACCCGATAATGTCCTTTGTGCCCCTGATAATTATCTTTGCCATCTTTTATTTTTTGCTCATAAGGCCCCAACAGCAGAGGGCAAAAAAGCACAGGGAGTTCCTTGATTCGCTTCAGCGCGGAGACGAGGTGATGACCGCAGGCGGAATCATCGGTAAAATAAAGGGCCTTACCGATGATGTCGTTACCCTGGAGGTTGCGGATAATGTCAGGGTAAAGGTGGGACGCGCCCAGATAGCCGGAACACCCCCGATAAAAAAAGAGGCGTCGTAACAGGCGAAACAGGGGCCTTATTTGCCCAGGCAGAAATTGCTGAAGATATGGTTCAGGATATCATCGGTGGCGGTTTCTCCGGTGATTTCTCCCAGGGCATCCAGGGCCGTTTTCAGATCTATGGCGGTGAGTTCCGGGGTGAAGTCCGCGCTGAATCCGTTCGCAGCCCGTTCTATCGCCTCTCTCGCCCTCTGAAGGCACATTTTCTGTCTCAGGTTCGGCATCCATACCGGAGGCTCAGGCAGGTCTTCTCCCAGGAGTTTTTCAGCCATTTTTTCCATGAGGCCATCTATTCCGGAGCCGGTAAGAACCGATATCGCGATCCATTCGATGTCATGGTCCATGCCTTGGTGTTTCACGAGATTTTCATGCAGCGCGCTGGCAGTCTTTTTCCATGGGCCTGAGACCTTGTCCATCTTGTTGAATACCGCAAGTACACGCCCACGGCGGGCAAGGGATGAAACCACTTCAAGCGCGTTGAAATCTTCCGGGGTGATTGGAGCAGAGGAATCAAGGACCCAGAGCGCCAGGCGGGCCAAGGGTACGCGGGCAGCGATCCTTTTGATGCCGATGGCCTCGACCATGTCAGGGTTTTGCCGGATGCCCGCTGTGTCTGTAAGTCGGACAAGCATTCCCTTTAAGCGGATCTGCGCCTCTACCATGTCCCGGGTGGTTCCGGGTACGGGGCTAACGATGGCCCTTTCTTCTGAACACAGAGAATTGAGCAGGCTGGATTTGCCGACATTCGGCCTGCCCACGATCAGTACATCCAGCCCTTCCCTGTATGGTATGGCCCTTTCATGGGATTCTTCAAGCTCCCGGATTCCCGGCAGGGCCTCGTGCCGCAGCCGTTTTTCAAGATCAAATTCATCCGATATTTCGACATCTTCCTCTGGATAGTCAATGGCTACCTCCACGGCGGCCAGTACATCCATCAGAATCCTGGCAAGGGCCTTGATTCTTTGAGAGAGTCCGCCTTCAAGATGCGTGGCCGCGGCTGCGCCCGCGGCATCCGCGCCTGCCGTGGTGAGGTCGAGGACCGCCTCTGCCTGGGAAAGATCTATTCTGCCGTTGAGAAAGGCCCTTCTGGTGAATTCCCCGGGTTCTGCGAGCCTTGCCCCCTGGGAAAGGCATGCCTTTAAAATACGGTTTACAACGGCCGGTCCGCTGTGGCACTGGATCTCCAACACGTCTTCCCTGGTATAGCTGTGCGGGGAGTACATTATCACGGCCAGGGCCTCGTCTATCAGCGCCTCCTGGTTTTCTGGATCTATTGCCCTGCCATAGTAGAGGCGATGGGACGCAGGCCTTGTGACAGACCCGGCGGGTTTGAATACCCTGCGGAAAATGGCTGGAGATAACGGGCCGCTTACCCTTACGATGCCTATGCCGCCAGGCCCCATGGGAGTGGCGACAGCGGCGATCGTGTCGTTGTCCCTGAGTTTTTTTTCAGGCACCCTGCTTTCTTCCAGGAGTTCTTTTCCTGTTCCTGTAACGCCTGTTCAAGGGAGTAATTATGACCTTTCTTTCCCTGCCGTCGCCAACACTCCTGGTCTTAACGCCGGAAAAGTTTCTCAGGCTTATGTGAATGATTCGCCGTTCCCTGGCCCCCATTGGGCTGAGTGCCACGGATTTCCCTGTTTTTTTGGCCTTTATGGCCATCCTCTGGGCAAGGGAGGCAAGGCTTTGGTTCCTTTTCTCCCTGTAACCCTGGGCATCTACCGTGATACCCCTGGATCCCTCAATTTCCCTGGCAGTGATACGGTTTATGATGTATTCAAAGGCGCTGAGGGTCTGGCCCTCTCTCCCGATAACAATGGAGATATCCGGTCCGTTTATGTCAAGAAAGGGGCCTTCTGGCCCTGTTTTTATCTCTGTCCTGCAGTCAAGGCCGGTTTTTTCAAAGAGATTTTTCGCGACCTCCATTGCCTTTTGGAGAACCTTTTCCCGGTCGGGTGTCTCGTTTGCAAATTTTTCTGAAACAACCGCATGTTTCGGCGCTTCAGTGGCGGTGACTTCGGAAGGGGAGGATATCTCTGGGGTTTTTCCCTCAAGGCTGGCTGAGGCCCTGTCAGTGTCCTGAAGTTTTTTTTCTGGCGGGCTCTTGTCCGGAGCCGGAGCTGATACCTTGGATTCAGTCTGCGGGGCTGCCTTGGGAACCACCTTTATCCTGGCCTTTCTTCCACCAAGGCCAAATATTCCCGTTGACCCTTTGGTAAGGATTTCTATTTCCATCTGGTCATCCGAAAGGCCGAAATGACGGCGGGCAGCTTCCAGTGCCCTTTCCACTGTCTTGCCCTCGAATTCCACGGATTCTGATGTGACAGTTTTCATATTTTAATACCTTTGTCTGTGAGCAGTTGGTCCTTCAGTTTTCTGTTCAGTCAGTGAACTTGTTTACATAATACTGCTGGACAATAGAAAGGATATTGTTGACCAGCCAGTAAAGCACGAGGCCTGACGGAAAATTGATGAACATAAAGGTAAATACAATGGGTAGCATCTGCATCATCTTGGCCTGGGTGGGATCCAGGGATGAGGGGCTCATCTTCTGCTGAAAATACATTGAGACTCCCATCAATAAGGTCAGGACCGGAATCCCGCCTAAATACGGGATGTGCACGCCGATCATCAGCCTGTCTGGGGCGGAGAGGTCGTTGATCCACAGGGCGAATGGGGCGTGTCTCAGCTCAATGGCCCGCAGGAGTACCCTGTACAGGGCGAAAAATACGGGAATCTGAAAGAGCATAGGGAGACAGCCGCTCATGGGATTTACCTTGTAGGTACGGTAGAGCTGCATCAGTTCCTTGTTCAGTCTCTCTTTGTCGTCTCCGTATTTTTCTTTGAGCTTTGCCATTTTGGGCTGGAGCTTCTGCATGGTCTTCATGGACCGGGCGCTTTTGTGCGCCAGGGGCCAGAAGGCCAGCTTTATCAGGACGGTCAGCACGATGATGGCCACACCGTAGTTATGAACAACACGATAAAATATCTTTAAAAGGTAGAGCAGTGGCTTTGCTATGGGATCAAACCATCCGAAATTAATGGCCTTGGACAGATTGTGTCCAAGGGCCTTGAGCCGGTCAATTTCCTTGGGTCCAAAATAAAGTCCGACGTCCAGGTTTCTCATTCCAGTGGCAGATGAGCCGGATACCGGCCTGAGATCGGTGACCCTGATAGCGGTAAGGCCGGATTTATCCTTTTTCTCCGCGTGGATACCCCAGGGTCCCTTGGGTGCCATTGGAATCACGGCGGTCATGAAATAGTTGTCTCCATAGGCCACCCAGTCCAGTGTGCCTGTGTAGCTTTCGGTTTCGCCCGGATCAAGTTTTATTTCCTTGCGCCCATCCTGGCCGTAATAGGATGGACCTGAGAATATATAGCGGCTTTTTGGCTGGTAGGGCCTGTTGTAAAGATACAGGGATGTGCTGGTAGAGGTGGTTCCGTTTACAGCTACCTTCATGTCAACCCAGTATGTATTTTTGTGGAAGATGAAGGTTTTTGTGACCCTTGTGCCATTACCCAGCCTGGCGGTGAAGGTAAGACTGGCCTTATCCTGGCCGTCATTGAGCTTTATCGCGTCTTTGTTTGCCTTGAAGTAGCAGGTGGAAAGATCAATATTCCCTGCTTCACCAAGTCCAAGCACCAGGGGCAGGCGTGGCGGTTTTACCTTGACCAGGTCCTGGTAGGGTGAATCCGGAGAAAGACTTACCCTATAAGCCTTGAGGAGGCACTGTTTCAGTCCGGCGCCCATCTCGGAAAATACCATCTTGTACAGTCCTGTTTCTACTGTTATGTCCCTGGGCGTTACCCCTGCCGGCAGGGCGGTTGGTACCGAAAGTGAGGGAGATGCCGGCGTCTCCTCAGGATGCCGTGAATGCCGGGAGGCGTTCCCCTCTGTATTTGGGGTCGTAACCGCGGGCTTTTCCGCAGCATGTGTGCTATTGGTTTGTGTGACGTTGGAGTCCAGGGAGGGCGGGGGAGTTTTGACGAAAAAATACTGATATCCTGCCAGGACAATAATAGAAAGTACTATGGCCAGAATGCTTCGCATTTCCATAATCGTAAACCTTTGCTCGTGTAATTGTGCGTGAGAAGAGATTTTGAGGGATGGATTTTAAGGTCCGGATTCAGGGTACGGGATCGTATCCCCCGGGATGCCATGGATGGCATCTGGCCAGACGTTTAAGCGTCAATTTGCCGCCCTTCAGTGCCCCATATTTTTTCAGGGCCTGTATTGCGTACTGGGAACATGTGGGCGCAAAACGGCATGTCTGCGGGAATAACGGCGATATAAACAGACTGTAAGCCCTTATAAAAAGGATCAAAAGTTTGGAAGGCATATATTTATTGCCGCCTGGCGGCATATCTCAGGGCGTTCACCCATTTTTTATGCATATTTTCTAATGGAATTTCCAGCAGGTTTTTCCGGGGAAGAAAAACGAAATCATAGCCCTTTGGGATAATATGTTTATTCCTGCGGAAAAATTCTCTCACCAGCCTCTTTGCCCTGTTTCTTTTGACCGCGTTGCCGAATTTGCGGCCTACACTGATTCCCAGCCTTGAATAATCCAGCGAATTTTTTACCACCGCAACCGCCGCCCCTGGCAGTTTTATACGTCTTCCCTCACGATAGACCCTTAAGAAATCCTCCCTTTCTAAAAGTCTCTCACGCCTTTTAAGGGTATATGATACCTTAATAGTGCCTATACCGACAATGCGCGGCGGCCTTTTGCCCTGCGCTGGTTTATTATTTTTCTGCCCGCCTTTGTGCTCATGCGCTTTCTGAAACCGTGGGTCCGTTTTCTCTTCAGGTTGCTTGGTTGAAAGGTCTGTTTCATTATTCCGTGGCTCCCGTGCTTCTACAGAGAATATATATTTTTGTCTGTTCGTTATGTTCTTCTGATTTTTTTCAGAGATATAATTTACAGAAGAAAATTCTTAACCGCCAGGGGTCTGTTTGTCAAGCAAACCGATGTATTTTACCACAGGAATAATTTCAGGCCGTCAGTCATCGCACGGCATCTTCATGTTCAGTGATGGAGGGCATTATTTCATATTAACTCAGGATATGCAGTTCGCAGGTTTGCTGAAGGTGCAACGCAGGGGGGGCGCAGACGCGCTTGTGTACTTCTTGGGCAAACGGGAAACCTGGCAAAATTGTTGTTAATTATTTAATTATTTTATAAAAATCATTTTTTCGAGTAATTGGAGTGCATAATCTGAAATTAAAGTTTATTCTGACCTGTTGCTAAGTTTCAAGGCCTTTGGTAGGTTGCAGCCGAACACAAAATGAGGACATCTGAATAATGTTAATAAATTCATTCCTTGGTTGGCTTTCCACCGACCTCGCAATAGACTTAGGTACTGCCAATACCCTGGTTTATCTCAAGGGCAAGGGCATTGTGCTGCGGGAGCCCTCTGTAGTGGCCGTTCGCAAGGATGTCAGGACGAACAAGGTTCTTGCCGTGGGCACAGAGGCCAAGAAAATGCTTGGCAAGACCCCTGGCAATATTGTGGCCATACGTCCCATGAAAGACGGAGTCATCGCGGATTTTGAGGTTACCGAGGCCATGCTTCGTTATTTTATACGCAAGGTGCACAACCGCAGGCTGGCCAGGCCCAGGATTATAGTAAGCGTTCCTTCCGGCATTACCCAGGTGGAGATGAGGGCGGTGAGGGAATCGGCTGAATCCGCCGGGGCCAGGGAGGTGTACCTGATAGAGGAACCCATGGCTGCCGCCATAGGTGCCGGGCTTCCAATCTCCGAGCCGACTGCCAATATGGTCGTTGATATCGGGGGAGGCACTACGGAAGTGGCGGTTATTTCCCTTGCGGGTATCGTGTACAGCAAATCGGTCAGGGTGGCCGGAGACAGGATGGACGAAGCCATACTCCAGCACATAAAGCGCAGGTATAATCTGCTGATTGGTGAACACTCTGCTGAAGAGATCAAGATGGAGCTGGGCGACGTGTTGCCGGAAGAACCATATCCCCAGATGGATATAAAGGGCAGGGACCTTGTCTCAGGTGTTCCTAAAACCATCAGTATCGACGCCTCTGAGGTCCGCACAGCTATAGCGGAGCAGGTGGAGACCATAATGGAAACGGTCAAAATCGCTCTGGAACAGACCCCTCCCGAACTTGCGGCAGACATCGTAGACAAGGGCATAGTCCTTACCGGTGGCGGTGCCCTGCTCAAAAACCTTGACAAACTTTTGAGAGACGAGACAGGGCTGCCCATAATAATAGCCGAAGATCCCCTTTCATCGGTTGTTATGGGGTCCGGGCAGACTCTTGATAACATAGATATCCTGAAAGAAATAATGATCTACTAATTTTGCGGATCAGGCAGACTGGCCATAAGTGTCCTCCCAGAAGAGACCTTACAGAAAATCTGGAGTTAAAGCCGTCACGATTTTGGCGGTGGTACTTCTTATTTTTGCCATTACTGGCATAAGAATGGGGGTTCCCGGTGTAATTTCCCCTTTTAAATACCTTTTTATGGATGTCAGCGGCAGCATCCAGAATGTCCTGTCCAGTCCGGTAAGATGGGGGAAAAATCTATGGGATTCCTATGTGGCACTCCAGGACCTCAAGGTGAAGAACCGTGCCCTCAGGGATGAGGTCAAAAGACTGCAGGGTGAATTGTCCAGGTACAGGGAGGCCCTGATAGCCAATGAGCGGCTGAGGAAGCTGTTAAAACTGAAGGAGCATTCCTCTGTCCCAGTGCTTGCCGCCAATGTGATAGGCGTGGACCTTGCTCCCTGGGCGGCCACGGTAACCGTGGACATCGGGAAGAAAGATGGGGTGGGGCCGGGAATGGTGGCCCTTTCCGGGAGTGGCGTGGTCGGACATATCATAGATTCTTCGTATATGTTCAGCAAGATCCTTTTGCTCTCTGACACAAAGAGCGCTGTGGGTGCCCTGATCCAGAGAAACAGGGCCAGGGGAATTCTGAAGGGAGCGGGGAACTGGATGTGCCGCATGGATTACGTGGAAAAGGGAGTGGATGTCCAGGTGGGGGATGCCATCGTCACTTCCGGGACCGACGGTATTTTCCCAAAGGGGCTTCTGTTAGGTAACGTGATCAGGGTTTCACCCGGCAGCGCCTCGGACCTTTTCCAGGAAATATACGTAAAACCGGCTGCCGATCTCAAAAGACTGGAAAATGTGGTGGTCCTGATGAAAAGCAGGCCGCTTGCTGGGAGCAGACCTTGAAAAAGACATTGATCCTTGTTTTTTGGGGATACCTCCTGTTGCTTTTCCAGACATCCTGGGGGCCGGTCTTTCAGTGGGGCCTGGTTCGTCTAAACGGCCTTGTTCCTCTGGTTGTCTGGTATGGTTTTGGCGTCCCCATGCCCGGAGGCCTGCTTGCGGCCCTTGCCCTTGGCGTATTGTGCGAGCCTTTTTCGAGTATTCCGGGCGGTCTTTACATAGTGGCCTTTTCAGGGGCATATCTTCTGGTCAGGTATATCCATGACCATACCATTTTTCTTGTTCTCTGGCAGCGGTGTCTCGTTGCGGTCTTTGTCAGTATCGGCGTCCAGACCGTGCTTCTTCTCGGGAGCAGGGCAATGGATCTGCTGTGGCCGTGGGCGCTGATACAGGCCGCGCTGGATGGCCTTACCTATCCTTTATGGTCAAGGCTGTTTGATTACACGGAGAAAATCATTGCGAAGATGTATCCTGAATCAGGAAGCCGGGCGAGATTATGAAAAACCTGGTAAGACCCCTTTGTCTTATAAGACGTTTTAATACCGAGGAGCAAAAGGTCCATTCCAGCCGGATAAGTTTTGCCATGATAGCCGTTGCCCTCTGCCTGGTTACGCTTTTTGCCAAACTCTGGTACCTCCAGGTGATAAAAAGCGGAGAGCTGAGGGCAATGAGTGAGAAAAACAGGCTTAGAGTCGTCCGGCTGCCCGCCCCAAGGGGAAAAATTCTTGATCGGAACGGGCGTCTGTTGGCCGGGGTAACCCCGTGTTTTAATGTTTGTATTGTCAAGGAAGAGGCAAGGGATCTGGAGTCCCTCTTGCGGAAACTTATCCCTATCCTCAGGGAATCGGAGGCAGAAATCCGTATACAGCTGGCAAAGGGTAAAAGAGAGCCTCTTTATATGCCAATTGTCATAAAAAGGCGTATAGACTGGGATACCCTGTGTCGTATAGAGGCCTCTTCATACCGTCTGCCGGGAGTATATATTGAAACAGTGCCCGACAGGACATATCCGTACGGGGCCATAGCGCCACATCTTATCGGGTATCTTGGCCAGGTAAGCGAAAAGGAGTTAAGAAACAATAGTTTCCCCGGCACACGTCCCGGAGACATGGTAGGCAAATACGGCGTAGAGGCCGTGTTTAACCGGGAGCTTTCCGGACGTAACGGGTTGAGGCGAATAGAGGTGGACGCCACGGGAGGCCCGGTGCGTATTCTGGATGAAAGGCCTCCTGTGCCTGGCAATGACATTTATCTCACCATTGACCTTGATCTGCAGCGGGCCGTACAACAGGCCCTTGATGATAAGGTGGGGGCGGTTGTGGTTATGAATCCTAACAACGGCGCGATCCTTGCCATGGCAAGCAGTCCTTTTTTTGATCCGGGTCTTTTCATAAAGGGAATTAGTGAGAAGCAGTGGAAACGGCTCCAGGACAGGACAAAAAAGCCCCTTTTTAACCGGGCCATACAGGGGCAATATGCACCGGGGTCAACATTTAAGATAGTTACAGCCGCCGCCGCCCTGCAGGAAAAGGTTGTCACGCCGAGTACCACCTATTTCTGCAATGGCGCTTTCCGCCTGGGCAGGCGTGTTTTCAGATGCTGGAATTGGCGTGGCCATGGCCGGACCAATCTTTACAAGGCCATCAGTCAGTCCTGTGATGTTTATTTTTATCATGTGGGGCTTGAGCTTGGAATAGACGAAATATCAAAATACGCCATGGCCTTCGGGCTTGGAAGCCGCACCGGAATTCGTCTGCCCGGAGAGGCAAAGGGCTTTGTGCCCACAAGGGAATGGAAGCATCAGAGATACGGGGAAAACTGGCAAAAAGGTGAAACCCTTGTGGTGTCCATAGGCCAGGGCGCCACCACGGTGACTCCCTTACAGATGGCCAGGCTCATCTCCGCAGTGGCAAACGGGGGTACTCTTTATACGCCCGAGTATGTTGAGCAGATTCTTAATTCTCACGGGAAGATAGTTTCCACCTTCACACCTCATCCATCGGGAAAGCTCCCGGTAAAACCGGCATACCTCAGGATTATAAAAGAGGCCCTGGTAGGGGCGGTAAACGACGAGAAAGGAACTGGTACCAGGTGCAGGATAAAGGGCTTCCTGGTCGCAGGGAAGACAGGTACCGCCCAGGTCAGGGAACAGAAAAAGAGGTGGCGGAAAAAACATGTCCTTTGGAAATACAGGGATAACGCGTGGTTTATCGCCTACGCCCCGGCCGACAGCCCTAAAATCGCTATAGCCGTGCTGGTGGAACATGGAAGACATGGCGGTTCGGTGGCGGCCCCCATTGCCAGGAAGGTTTTTGAAACCTGGATCAGGCTCCAGTCGCCGCGTCCGGCACCTGTTCCCCAGCGATCGGCCCAGAATTTCTCTCAGAGGAGGTTGCATGGTTGACAGGCGCATCCTTGAGAATTTTGATTGGTGGCTTTTCCTGGCAACGCTGCTCCTCATGGCAATCGGGTTTGTGAATCTCAACAGCGCGAGTGCGGCAACGGGTTATCCCTATCAGTACAAACAGCTTCAATGGTATATTGCCGGCACTTTTTTCATGCTGCTGTTCATGTTCATTGACTACAGGACCCTGATGGTCTATTCCTTCTGGATATATATTGGCACCCTGATCCTTCTGTGCCTTGTCCTTGTCGTGGGAAGGACGGTAGGAGGGTCCCAGCGATGGATCAGCCTTGGCATTTTTAATATACAGCCATCTGAGATTGCCAAGCTTACCATGGCCATTGTGCTCAGCAGTTATTTCTGTAACGATGAAAAGCCGGAATACGGTTTTTCTGATCTTGTGCGGCCCCTGATTCTTACCCTTATACCAGTGGCTCTCATATATCCACAGCCAGATCTCGGAACTGCCCTTCTTCTTGTTTTTATTTTTGCCTCCATAACCTATCTGGTAAAGATACGATGGACCGTTATCGTATCGGTTCTGGCCTTTATCCTCGCCGCCATACCCCTTGGCTGGAGTATATTGAAACCTTATCAGAAAAAAAGGGTGGAGGCCTTCCTTAACCCTGAAAGTGACCCGTTCGGCGCGGGTTATCATCTTATCCAGTCCAAGATTGCGGTTGGTTCTGGAGGGATCCTGGGCAAAGGGTATATGCACGGCACCCAGGCTCATCTCAATTTTCTTCCTGAGGTTCATACGGATTTCGCGTTCAGTATCTGGGCCGAGGAATGGGGGCTGCTGGGGGCGACATGTCTTCTGATGATTTATGCGGTTATTGTCTATCGGGGATTGATTATTGCCTCACATTCACGGGAACGATTTGGAGCCTTTCTGGCCTTTGGCATAACGGCCATGATATTCTGGCAGATGTTTGTAAATATGTGCATGGTTGTCGGGCTGATGCCGGTTGTTGGCATACCTCTGCCCCTTATCAGTTATGGAGGTTCATCTGTTATCGTGACCCTCATGGGTATTGGAATATTGCTTAATATAAGGGCCAGGAGGTATCTTTTTCAGCAGTCTTCAATGGGGGTGTGGCGGTAGGGATTTTTTGTAGTTCCGCCAGTATATGAGCACTTTTTTCACGTATTGCACCGTTTCCGGGTATGGCGGCAGGCCATTGTAGCGCTCTATCGTGCCCGGTCCTGCATTGTACGCGGCAAGTGCCAGCAGGAGATCTCCCCCGAACCGGTCAATCATGCTTCTGAGATATTTTACCCCTCCACGTATGTTGGACGCCGGGTCCAGAGGGTTTTTCACGTCGAGTTCACGAGCCGTGTTGGGCATGAGTTGCATCAGGCCCAGCGCACCCTTTGAAGATACGGCATGGGGGTTCCCCCCTGATTCAGCCTGGATGATGGCCCGTATCAGGGCCGGATCCAGGCCGTAGTCCATGGCGGCCTTTTTGATGACGGGGCTGTGTATCATCCCAGTGTCATGGTATGTGGCCATATTGTCAGGAAAATCAGACGGGCAGTTAGTAAAATGCGTGACGCCATGCCGGTCAACATAGGAATATATGGAACCGGCAAGCAGGGAGCCAGGGGCCCAGAACAGGACCCCTGAGAGCAGGAGTATGAGGGTATTTGAGATGCCACGGCTCATCAATCATTTTTTCGGCACCTTTTCCCAATCAGATAAAAATTTTTCAAGCCCTATGTCCGTAAGAGGATGATGCGCGAGCTGGGCGATTACCTTGTAGGGGATGGTGGAGATGTCGGCGCCAATCCTTGCCGCCTCCAAAACATGTATGGGATGCCTGACGCTGGCTACTATGATTTCGGTATCAAAGGCATAGTTGTCAAATATGGTGACGACGTCTTCTATGAGGTCCATGCCGGTGGTGGCAATGTCATCCAGCCTTCCTATAAAGGGGCTGACATACCTGGCGCCGGCCTTTGCCGCAAGCAGGGCCTGAAGCGGGGAAAAAATAAGGGTAACGTTGGTCTTTATCCCCTCCTTGGCAAGCTGTTTGGTGGCCTTCAGGCCCTCTGTGGTCATGGGGATCTTGATTACCACGTTGGGCGCGATTTTGCTCAATTCTCTTGCCTCGTTCAACATGCCGTCAGCATCGGTGCTCACCGCCTCGGCGCTCACGGGCCCGTCAACTATTTCGCAGATTTCCTTTATCCTGCCGGCAAAGTCACATTCCTCCCTGGCGATGAGCGAAGGGTTTGTCGTAACCCCGTCCACAAGGCCAAGGGACGCAGCCTTCCTGATTTCATCCAGGTTGGCGGTATCAATAAAAAATTTCATTAGGGTTTCCTCCATTTAAAGGCTTTTTCTGAATTACGGGGAATATAGTCCCGCATATGTGGCTTCGTGTCAACCGGCATCCGGAGGTTTCATGTGGCGTAGTGAAAATAGCTCAAAGGTCAAAGGTGAAAGGTCAAAGGTGAAAGGTCAAAGGTGAAAGGTCAAAGGTGAAAGGTGAAAGCAGGAAACAACAGATGTTTTTTGCCCCGAACCTTAAAGCGCCGGATGCAGGCCCATCAGGAAGTATATTTCCTTTCTCAGCCTGGAAAGTTCTCCTGTCCCCAGATCCCTGGGATGGGGATATGGCAGGCTGATATCCGCCTTTATCTTACCCGGCCTGTCACTCAGTATTATCAGCTGGTCGGCCAGTTGCAGGGCTTCGTCAATATCGTGTGTGATGAACAGGATAGTGGATTTGAACATGGCATGGACGTTCAGCATTTCTTCCCGCATCTGAAGTCTTGTAAGGTAATCCAGTGCGGCAAAGGGCTCGTCCATGAACAGAATGTCCGGGTTGGTTATCAGTGCCCTTGCCACTTCCGCCCTTCTGCGCATTCCGCCTGATAGCTCGTGAGGATAGTGCTTTTCAAATCCTTTCAGGCCAACGAGATCGAGATATTCTTCCACCTGTTTCCTTCGTTCTTCCGGACCTGATGTTTTTCCTGCGCCCAGGGCGATATTCTGGGATGCGGTCATCCATGGGAAAAGTCCGTCTTCCTGGAATACGAATATGTGCTTTGAGCTTGGACCTTTTACCTTTTTCCCGTCAATGAGGACCTTTCCCGCAACCGGTTTCTCGAACCCGGCTATTATCCTTAAAAGGGTGGATTTGCCACAACCGGAAGGCCCTATGAAACAGGTAAATTTTTCAGGCGCCACAGAAAAATTGATGTTTTTGAGGACAAGGCATTCATGCTGGTGGGGACAGTCCCTTGGAGAGCGTTTCCTGGTACGTCTTTCCTGGTATGACTTAAAAAGATTTCTTACCTCTATTTTTTTGTTGGTCGCAGTCAAGATTAAGGCCCTACCTGTATATCTTCAACCATCGTGTTGAATCAAGATTCTCAAGCATGCATATGGCGCGATCCAGGCAAAGACCAGTAATGCCTATGATTATCATTCCCCCAATTACCTGATCCATATTGAGAGAATTGCGCGCGTCAAGAATGAGATATCCAAGGCCGGACTTTACCGCTATCATTTCAGCGGCCACTATGACGAGCCATGCGGTCCCGAGGGTAATTCTCAGGCCGACGAGAATGTCCGGGAACGCCCCAGGCAGAAGAACCTTGAGGTAAAAAGCCGTTCCCCTGATGCCAAAGTTTTCAGCAACCCGCAGATAAGTGGATTTTATTCCCGCCACCCCGCTCATGGTGAAGACCACCATTGGGAAAAAGGAGGACAGAAAAATCAGGAAGATGGCCGGCTGATCGCCTACGCCGAACCACATCATGGCAAGAGGTATCCAGGCAAGGGGAGATATGGGGCGCAGAAACTGGATCAGCGGATTAAACAGCGCCCTGCCGGTTCCCCATCTTCCAAGAACGAGTCCGGCAGGAATCGCGCATGCAACGGCCATGTAATAACCCCATGTGACCCGGTAAAGGCTGGCGATGGTGTAGTCAAAGAGCCTACCGCTGAGCGCCAGATGCCAGAGGCCCCGGGTTACGGCCAGAGGACCCGGCATCTTGTACGGGGAGACATGGAGAAGACGCACAAGCAGTGCCCAGGCTACGGTGAGAACAAGGAATGTCAGCGTGGGATACAGATATTTTGAATACCGATATACCCTCACCTTTTTTCTCCTGTCGTATCCTGTCGTCCGGCAGTGGATGGAGACAGCCAGGAGGTGTCTGTCATGTCCTGGCCGGAGGGGCATGAGTCAATAAGTTTTGCCTGTTTCATCAGGCGGCAGATGCCCTCAATTTCATCAGGACGGGGGATAAGGTCCGTGTATGACACCCTTTTGCCCGTGCCGACCAGAACGCTTTTTAAAAGGGCAGGAGGCAGCCCGTAAAACCG
>JALVVK010000138.1 GCA_027023445.1 Deltaproteobacteria bacterium
CTGCTGTCAGGATTTGCTCCCGGATTTGCCTGTGCGGCCATTCCCATCGGCGCGCTCTGGGATCTATCGGGTCCCGATGCGGGACAGGGGAAAGCCGCCTTGCGCGCGGCCCGGGAGGCGGTAAAAGACATCAATTCCCAGGCAGGCCCCCTGAACCCCCATATTGAAATCATTGTTGCCGACACCCAGAGTAAAAAAGAGCAGGTCCTGCTTCAGGCATCAAAAATGATAAAGGAAGAGGGCGTTATCGCCCTTATTGGCACAACAGAGCCCGGCCTGTCCGTGATCCTCAGGAGAATAGCCGAGTCATACCAGGTCCCCCTTGTCCTCACAAGCGGCCAGTCACCGCTGCTTCCCGCAAGGGGAGGGATTCCCATGAGGTGGACGTTCTCATCCAACCCCAGGATGGACGTATGGATAAAAGCCCTGCTGAAAAGACTACGGAAATCAGGCATCAGGACAATAGGCCCCCTGATCCAGGACAACAGGATGGGACACGAAATCGGCCTGTGGTTAAGGGCCTATGCCCAGGAAATGAGAATCAGGGTCCTGCCCGCCCAGTCCTTTAATGTTAAGGACGCAGACGTGATCGCCCAGCTCAACTGGTTCAGGGATCAGGGCGCCCAGATAGCGGTTGTGTGGGGTCCCCCTGACTGGTCGCCCACCCTTATGGCCTCCTCACTTGAGTCAGGCATGCCAGTGGCGGTTCCTCCCTGCATGCTCACGACTTTCATCACCAGTGCCCTTGCCTCGAAAATCGGGATCATATCCGTTGTCCCTCCTGTGGTAATGGGGCAGAACCTGTCCTCATCCCATCCCTGCGCCCTGTCCGTGCTGAAATTCTTAAACGCCATGGAGGGCAGGCTGCCTACAGGCGCCATCCAGGAACAAATGAGTGCGGGAGCGGCCTGGGATGCCATTTATCTTATATCAAGGGCATTAAAAAAGGCTGAAACGCCAACGAGAAAGGCCCTCCGGGACGCAATGGAAGAGGCTGAAGAGCCCTATTACGGCGTAATGGGCGTTTTTAAACCTGACAAGAGGGATCATTGCGGCCTAATACCGGATTCCCTGCTTCTGTTTGAAAAAGAGAAAACAGAGGGAATGAACCAGTCAGGCCCGGGCAACGGTCAGCACGCATATTTCTGAAAACCCGGACTTCCTTAACGCCTTAACACACTCAGACACAGTGGCCCCGGTGGTATAAATGTCATCCACAAGGAGTACTCTTTTAAAACCAGTATTTCTCCCGGCAGCAAAGGCTCCCCTTATGTTACGCGCCCTCTCCCGCGGCCCGAGACCGGCCTGGGGCCTTGTATTCACGGTCCGGGTCAAGAGAAACGGCTTTGTTCTGGAATGCGGAAACAGGATGGATGCAAGACGCAGAGACTGGTTGAATCCCCTCTTTCTAAGCCGTTCCGGGTGAAGAGGCACAGGAATAACCGCGTCCGCAAGAAAGGCCCAATCCGGCAGAAGAGGCACGGAAAGTACGGAAAGGGCCTTAAGTGCGTGTCCGTCTCCGCGGTATTTTATCCGGTGCAGTAGATTGCGAACCGGGCCATGATACCGGAAAAGGGACTGTGCCCTGATATAGGCAGGGGGATTTTTTATGCACTCTGCGCACAGGTGATCCGATCCGGCAGGCCCTTCAAGTGGCCTGCCGCACCGTGGACAAAAAGGAGATGGAATGGGGCTTATCTTTCCCAGGCAATCCTGACAGAGCCTTGCCCCTCCCGTCTCAGCCGCCAAAAGACTGCTACCGCACGCGGCGCAACAGGGCGGAAAGACAAGATCCCTCAGGACCCCAGAAAAAACCCTACATGCATTCCACAATAGACTGGGCAAACTCGGAACACTTGACCTGCGTGGCGCCTTCTATCTGTCTTGCAAGATCATAGGTGACCTTCTTTCTGGCAATGGCCGCGCCAAGAGCCTTGTAAATCCGGTCGGCGGCCTCTGTCCAGCCCATATAGTTCAGCATCATTGCACCGGAAAGAATAAGAGAACCGGGATTAACCTTGTCCTGCCCGGTATATTTGGGAGCTGTTCCATGGGTAGCCTCAAACAGCGCGTAACCATCCCCTATGTTCGCCCCTGGAGCCATTCCAAGGCCTCCCACCTGGGCTGCCAATGCGTCTGACATGAAGTCACCGTTGAGATTTGGCATGGCCAGCACACTGTATTCCCTTGGCCTGAGCAGAACCTGCTGAAACATGGCGTCAGCAATGCGATCCTTGATTACGATCTTACCTTCGGGTTGTTTCCCATCATACCTGTCCCATAACTCCTGCTCGGTAATGGTGACATCAGAAAATTCCATGGCAGCCAGCTCGTAGCCCCAGTTTCTGAAGGCGCCCTCGGTATATTTCATGATGTTGCCCTTGTGCACGAGGGTGACGTTAGGCTTGTTGTTTTCAATGGCGTAGCGTATGGCCTTTCTTACGAGCCTGTGCGTACCAAACCTGCTGATGGGCTTAATCCCGATGCCGGAATCCTCTCTTATCTGCACGCCCATCTGTTCCCTGAGAAAGGTTATTACCTTTCGGGCATCTTCGCTGCCCTCGGGCCATTCAATGCCGGCATATACATCCTCCGTGTTTTCCCTGAAAATAACCATATCCACGTATTCCGGATGTTTTACCGGGCTTGGCACACCATCAAAATACCGGACCGGACGGACACAGGCGTAAAGATCAAGCTCCTGACGCAGGGTAACATTAAGACTGCGGATACCCTCTCCGATTGGGGTTGTCAACGGTCCCTTGATGGCCACGACAAATTCCCTTATTGCCTCAATAGTCCTGGCGGGCAGCCATTCTCCAGTCTCCCTTTTGGCCTTTTCTCCAGCCTGAATTTCCTTCCAGTTTATGGTTTTCTCGCCGCCATAGCTTTTTTGCACTGAAGCGTCAATAACCATACGGGTGGCCCGCCATATGTCAGGACCAATACCGTCCCCCTCGATGAATGGCACAGTGGGGTTGTTAGGCACAACAAGGGTGCCGTCCTGGTTGATGGTGATTCTGTCTGTATTCGCAGTCATTACAGAGCCTCCTAATTGATAAATAAATCGGCTCAAACTATACGAAAAGCTTCACTTAGTCAATGAATACCGCCCGCCGGCGCATCTACAGAACTATCAGGTGCTGCCGCACCTCAGGATTACCACTCACCCCGCCTCGGCGGGCTTCGCACCCCTGAGCATGAAACATGAAAATGCTAAATGATAAATGGTAAATGGTAAATTGTGGCAAACAAATTTTTATTAAATTCAGAAAGATATAATAGCATGGCACCTTAATTTAACATTCAGAATTTATCCTTTAACATTGTATTTTCAATGCACCCATGGGAACATTTTGTTTTTTTGTCCATGTATGTCCTTGTGGGTCCATGGCTAAAAAAGTCTTTGATCCTGGATGCATTATCTGTCTTTACCTTCACCAGATTATTTTAACTCAGAGACCCGGCTCAGAGACTTGGGTATTCATTACCTTGCTTTTTTTTTTGATTTATAGAAACATAGCTTATTGTTTTTGAACAGGCATCCATAAGAGGCCGGATACAACTAACTGATGATTAAACAGATAAGAGGAATTTCCATGAACATACTCGCCTTTATGGGTTCACCACGCATGGGAGGAAACACGGACATCCTTCTGACATCCTTTCTGGAGGCAGCGGAATCCCGGGGCGCGGATGTTACCAGGATAAACCTCGCCACACAAAATATCAGTCCCTGCACAGAATGCGGTGGCTGTGACAAAACCGGCACCTGCGTTCTGCAGGACGACATGACCGACATATATCCCTCCATTGCCGCAGCGGACGCTTTGATCGTTGCATCTCCCATATTTTTCTACAACATCACGGCCTATACCCAGGCCCTGGTGGAAAGATCACAGGCATGCTGGGTATCAAAATATGTTCTCAGAAAGGGCTTTTTAGGCGGGAAGAGACGTATCGGTATATTTTTATCCCTGGGCGCCACGAAGGGCAAACTTCTTTTTGACGGGGTCTTAAGGGTTATTCGTTACTTTTTTGACGCTGTGGACGCGGATTTCGCGGGCTCCCTGCTCTACAGGGGCATAGAAAAAAGGGGCGAGGTAAGGATTCATCCCTCGGCCCTGGAGGAGGCGCAGACCCTGGGCCGCGCCCTTGCGTCAGGATCGGATATCAGGAAAATCGACTTTCTGCACAGGCGGACCTCATAACAGAATCACACAAAAGACAACACAAAAAGGCTCATGAATCACAAAAATACCATAAATAACGCACTGGATGTTGCCAAATCCACCCTGACAAACACTGTACAATACCTTGAACAAGAAATAATCCGTGCCGCTGAAAGGATCGCCGACGCCCTGTCCCGGGGCTCAAGGGTATTTTTCTTTGGAAACGGGGGAAGCGCGGCTGATTCGCAACACCTGGCGGCTGAGTTTATAAACCGCTTCAAGATGGAAAGACGCCCCCTGCCGGCCATTGCCCTTACTACCGACACCTCGATAATCACCGCTGTTGCCAATGACTATGACTTCAACCAGATATTTGCCAAACAGATTCAGGCCCTGGCAAAGCCCGGAGATATCGCGGTAGGCATAAGCACAAGCGGCACATCCTCAAACGTCATTGCCGGACTCAGGGCGGCTAGGCATATCGGTGCGGGAACGATTGCCATTACAGGCAAAAACACCTCAATCGTAAACGAACTCTGCGATGTCGTGCTTGATGTTCCATCAAAAGACACGCCGCGCATTCAGGAAGCGCATATATTCATGGGCCACATGATCTGCGAAATCGCAGAACAGATCATATTCGCAGGGACAGAGCAAAGATGACACATCCATCCGGAAACTATCCTGAGCCCCTTGATCTCACGAACCTGAAAACATATTCACTGTTTGACCGCCCAAGCAAGGTAGGCGTATCCGATTTTGCCAGGCCTCTTCGCGCAGGCATGCGCATCAGGGACTTCATGAACAGCCTCCCCTCACAACTCGCGGCAAAGGATCTTCTTGCCCTTTCACGCGCGATCTGCGCCTCACTCCGCAACAACAGGCCGGTAATGCTTGCCATGGGCGCCCATGTAATCAAGGTCGGGCTCAACCCGATCATTATCGACCTCCTGAGGAAAGGAATCATATCTTCCATTTCCCTGAACGGCGCGGGAATAATCCATGACTGTGAAACCGCCATGGCCGGGAAAACATCTGAAGATGTGGCCCTTGCGCTGAAAGACGGCAGCTTCGGAGCCGCGAGGGAAACGGGTGAGTTTATCAACCGCGCCATAACCGATGCCGCGGACCAGGAAACCGGCCTTGGCAGGGGCGTGGGAATGGCCCTGCTCAAGCAGGGTTTCCAGTATAACCACATGAGCATACTGGCCACATGCGCAGAGCTTGACGTGCCTGTCACGGTACATGTGGCGGTGGGAACGGATATCATTCATCTTCATCCCGCGGCGGACGGCGCCGCCATCGGCAAGACATCCCATCTTGATTTCAGGATATTCTCCACCCTGGTATCCCGTCTCTCAGGAGGCATATTTCTCAACGTCGGATCCGCGGTAATACTGCCGGAGGTGTTCCTCAAGGCGCTGACACTTGTGCGCAACCTGGGCCATGAAGTCAGGGAGATTACAACCGCAAACTTTGATTTCATCCGGCACTATCGACCCTTGACCAACGTGGTCCACCGGCCTACCTTAGAAGGCGGCAGAGGCTTTCATTTTACCGGCCACCATGAACTCATGATTCCCCTTCTCTTCTCCTTTGTGCTGGAAGGGATTGATGGCATGAAATGACGCCGCAGCCAGTAACATCGATAGTGTTAACCGTTTACAGGAGGAATTTTATGCCCATCTATGAATACGTCTGTCGTAAATGCGGAACCGAATTTGAGCAGCTGGTTCTCTCCTCCACCAGGGAGATAAAATGTCCGGAATGCGGCTCTACTGACTCGGAGAAAAAAATATCTGCCGTTGCCTTTAAAACAGGGACAAAATTCGCGGGAACCGGCAAAAAGGCCTCAGCAGGCTGCAGCGGATGCACAAGCACCAACTGCAGCTCATGCGGAGGTTAACCTTGGCTGAACTGATAAGAATAGGAACGCGTAAAAGCAAACTGGCCCTGGCCCAGACAGGCTGGATCGCCGCACGGCTGAAGGAACTCTGGCCTGGTCTTGAGGTGGAGCTTGTCAAGATTACCACGAGGGGCGACAAGATCCTGGATGTCCCCCTGGCCAAGGTCGGTGGCAAGGGCCTTTTCGTAAAGGAAATAGAACAGGCCCTTCTGGAAAACAAGGTAGATATAGCCGTGCACAGCCTGAAGGATGTGCCGAGCGAGGTTCCCGAGGGACTTGAGGTAACCGTATTCCCTGAGCGTGAGGATCCAAGGGATGCGGTTATTTCCGCGGATGGCCGCGCTCTGTCCAAGCTTCCGGAGAATTCCAGGGTGGGAACAAGCAGCCTCAGGAGAATGGCCCAGATAAGGGCCAACTGGCCGCACCTTAATGTGATATCCCTGAGAGGCAACCTTGACACAAGGCTTAACAAACTTGACTCAGGACAGTTCGACTGTATCCTGCTGGCCGCGGCAGGACTCAATCGGCTTGGCCTTTCCGGAAGGATCACAGGTTTCCTTGAACCTGACCGGATGCTTCCCGCCATTGGTCAGGGGGCCCTTGGCATAGAACTGAGATCGGATGACGAACAGACAAAAAAGATCCTGGCCCCCCTGCACCATGAACCTACTTCCCTGTGCGTAAGGGCGGAACGGGCGCTTCTTATCCGCCTTGAGGGAGGCTGCCAGGTCCCCATCGGCGGATACTGCACCATGGATGACAGCGGAATCCTCACTCTCAGGGGCCTGGTCGCGGACGAACAGGGCAAAAGAGTCATAAAAATCACAAGAAAGGGGGACGCATCCCATCCGGAAACCCTTGGAAGAAATCTTGGAACCGAATTGCTGGACGCTGGCGGCAGGGAGATATTAAATGAAGTCTATGGGAAAAATTAAACCGGGCAAGGTGTATCTCATCGGAGCAGGACCTGGAGACCCCGGTCTATTCACCCTGAGGGGAAAAGAAATACTGTCCATGGCAGACGTTATTATTTATGACAGGCTTGCCAGCACCAGGCTGTTCGCCTTTGCCAGGCCGGATGCCGAACATATCTATGTTGGCAAACGAACCGGACGACACACCGTTGACCAGAAAGAGATAAACAGGCTCATCCTTGAGAAGGCACGGGAAGGCAAAACCGTGGCAAGGCTCAAGGGCGGAGATCCTTTTATCTTTGGACGGGGCGGTGAAGAGGCCCAGGTGCTTGCCGAGGCGGGTATAGATTTCAAGGTGGTGCCCGGTGTCACATCGGCCATAGCGGTGCCTGCATATGCCGGCATCCCCCTGACCCACCGGGCGCATACCGCCTCTGTTGCCTTTATTACCGGGCACAGGCGCCTTGACCGGGACGAGGCCGATATAGACTGGGAAAACCTTGCCAAGGGTGTGGGAACGCTTGTTTTCCTCATGGGGGTCAAGAACCTTCCCTTTATCGCCGAGCAGCTCATTAATTTTGGAAGGCGGCCCGAAACGCCTGTGGCAGTAATCCGCTGGGGCACCACTCACAGGCACCGTACCGTATCCGGAACCCTTGCAGATATTGTAACCAGGGTGAAGCAAGCCGGGCTCAGGCCACCTGCCGTAATAGTCGTTGGAGACGTGGTGGGTCTGAGAGAACAGCTAAACTGGTTCGAAAAGCTCACGCTTCTTTCAAAAAAGATTCTGGTAACAAGAACAAGGGATCAGGCCAGCGAACTTGTGAGGCTGCTGGAGGAAAAAGGCGCCTACTGCATGGAATGTCCCACCATAGAAGTCACATGGCCGGAAGACCTCTCAAAGCTTGATTACGCCATCAAGACGCTGCCCTCATATGACTGGATCATTTTCAGCAGTACCAATGCGGTGCGTTTCTTTTTTGACAGGCTGTTCTCTTCAGGCCGCGACTTGAGGACACTTGGGAGGTGCGCCCTTGCTGCGGTTGGCTCAAGCACGGCGCAGGCATTAAAAGACATGAACCTCAAACCTGATCTTGTGCCGGACAACTTCAGGGCGGAGGGCCTGCTGGAGGCATTTCAGCGAATTGGCGTGACAGGCCGCAGGATACTCATACCAAGGGCCAAAAAAGCAAGGGAAATCCTTCCCGAGGGCCTGGAAAAAATGGGAGCCGAGGTATTTATCGCGCCCACCTATGAGACAAAAATGCCTGAGCTGCCACCGGATTTCCTTGATCAACTTGATGATGACATCCCGGACGTGGTAACATTTACCAGTTCGTCCACGGTCAAGAATCTATTCCGGCTTCTGCCTGAAAAGGCGCTGGAAAAAATCTTTGCGACTGCCAGGGTGGCCTGCATAGGCCCTGTTACTGCAAGCACCGCTGAATCACTCGGGCTCACAGTGCATATCATGCCGGACAAGTTCACGATTCCGGCCCTGGTAAAGGCCATTGAGGAATTTTTCGAAAGCGGTTAAACGGATCCAATGAGCATATACTGTCCTACTGATCCGCCTGAGCTGGCATCGGTTCTCTCACGTATCCGCAGGAAACGCGCGGACTACGAAAGATATTCCTTCACTCATATCCAGGGCAGGACACTGAGGGCCTTTTTTGATCTTGCCCAGGAATACGAGACCCTTGAAAATTTTTACCGGGTATGTGTGTTCGTTCCAAAGGAATTCATGGGATTTGACTCGTGTCTTTATCTTGTGGATCAGGATACGGGAAGGGTGAAAGTCGCCTGTGACTCCCTGAGCGGTCTTATGGTGTGCGGCATGGATCCCCCCCAGGGGATAAACATATCGAGCACGCCCTATGATACGGGTGATTCCTTTGTGGCGCCCATCCTTGGCAATATCCGCCTGTTCTCCAACCGCCCCCTGTCAAAGGCGGATGAGGTAATAGGCCTGTTTGAGGTATTCCCCCTGTCAAGATTTGAATCCAATGACCGGCTTTTCTTTGAAAAATACGCCAATCGCATAGGCTATAACCTTCATTACAAAATAATATCCCTGCAAAACGAACGTCATCTAAAATTTATAAGCAATCTTGTTGCTGACATTGAGCACAATGTCATTGTGCCAAACATGCTCTACAAGGTCTTTTTCAACACCCTCAGGAAAAAAATCCAGAACCTGAAACACCTTGACAATGAACTGGCTGAAGCCTTTAAGACGGCTGAAGAAATAAACTGCCCCAACAAGTCAAAATTAGAGCATATAAAGACATCCCTTGAACGACTCCATTCAGAATTGCTGAACGGATACGAGGAGGTAAAAAAACATTACCGCAACACAAGCCTGTTTCTTGAAAGTCTTCTCAGAAGGGATCATTTTGAAAAGGGCCAGCTTGTACTCAAAAGAAGGTCCTGCAGAATCGGCAAGGAAATCGTTGATCCCCAGGTAGAAAGATACCAGGAAAGATTTCGCAAAAAAGGCATAAAGATCAACAGCGTACTGGGAGAAATGCCGGATGAGGACACAACACTTGCCGTTGATCTTGGCCTTTTATCCCAGGTGTATGCCAATCTTTTTTCAAACGCGGAAAAATACTGCGAGGAAGTCAGGGACGAAAACGGAAAGTCCCATAAATTTATCTCCTATGGCATGGAGATAATAAAAGATTTTTTCGCTCCGGGAAAACATGGGGTAAAACTTAATGTCTTCTCCACAGGACCCCACATACCACAGAATGAGGCCCGTCACATCTTTGATGAGGGTTTCAGGGGCTCAGAGGCCAGCAAAATCAGCGGCTCCGGCCACGGACTACATTTCGTAAAGAAGGTAATTAACGTCCATGGTGGTGTGGTTGGATACGAACCAACGCACCTTGGAAACAATTTTTACTTCATCCTGCCTTTACCTGAAGAAATCGACCATTCAATGCTAAAAAAGCGAAAACCCAGGCACCAGACAACATGACCCAGGCGCACTCTGTAACCTCCAGACGGAAGGCATTTAACATAGATTACGAACGTGATCTTAATCCCCAGCAGCTTCAAGCGGTAAAAACAACCGAGGGGCCTGTTCTGGTTATCGCGGGCGCGGGAAGCGGAAAGACCAGGACCCTTGTCTACCGGGTGGCCTGGCTTATTGAAAACGGAATCCCTCCGGAATCAATCCTGCTCCTTACCTTCACCAGAAAAGCCGCTGCCACCATGCTCCAGAGGGCCTCATCCCTTTTAAAAAGAAGCTGCGATCAGGTATCAGGCGGCACGTTTCACGGTTTTGCACACAGGATGCTCAGACAGTATGCGCCCCTTGTTGGCTATCCCACAAACTTTACCATCATGGACAGGGCAGACGTGCTGCAGGTTCTCAGATATATTTCGAATGAAATGGGCCTTACCGGAACAGGCAGAAGATTCCCCCCGAAAAAGACCATGGCTACCATTGCCACCAGAATGGCAAACCGTGGAAGCAGCCTTGAGGAACTCCTGGAATCGGATTTTTCCCATCTTGAGGACCAGGGACATGATATCGCGAAGGTTCTTTCGGCCTATGCCACCTATAAAAAAGAACATCATCTGATGGATTATGATGATCTTTTGCTGCTCTGGCGCAAGGTGCTCCGAGAAAACCGGGAAGTCCGCCAGAACATGGGCAGAAAATTCAATTATATAATGGTGGATGAATATCAGGATACCAATCCGGCACAGGCAGAAATAGTAAGGCTCATGGCCTGCGGGCACGACAACGTAATGGTCGTGGGTGATGACGCGCAGTCCATCTACGCGTTCAGGGGAGCCAGTTTTAAAAACATATTGGAATTTCCCAATCTTTTCACCAACTGCTCGGTTATCAAACTGGTACGCAATTATCGGTCAACCCAGCCCAACCTTGACTGCACGAATGCTATTATCGCACATGCGCGTGAAAAATTCGCCAAAAAACTCATTGCTCACCGTAAGGGCGGATCAATGCCGGTTGTCTTCCGTTCAAAGGACGAGGGGGAGCAGGCCATTTTTGTGGCGGACCGTATCCAGGATTTTCTGTCAAAAGGGACTTCGCCAGAGAAGATCGCCGTGCTTTTCCGGGCGGGTTTTCATTCCTATCAGCTTGAAGCCGAACTCAACAGGCGCGGACTTGCCTTTGAAAAACGAGGCGGGATCAAACTGGTTGAGGCGGCCCACATAAAGGATTTCCTGTGCCTGCTCAGGTTAACAGTTAACCCCTATGATCCGGTGAGCTGGACCAGGGTGCTTATCATGATAGAGGGGTTAGGGCCCAAAGGTATTAACAGGATCCTTACCGCCACCCTGGGCGAACCAGACCCCCTCAATGCCCTGCGACAATATAAGACGCGATCACGGTGGAAAAATCAGGTTCACGGCCTTGCCTCAATGCTTTTGTCACTGAGAAAGGAGACACGTCTTCCCAAAATCCTCGAGTCCATAAAAGACTGGATCTGTCCGCTTGTACAAAACAGCTATGCCGGAGACTATCCGAGAAGGCTCATTGAACTCCAGCAGCTATGCGCAATGGCCGACAACTATGATGATGCCGCCACAATGCTTGCCGATCTCGCCCTGGATCCGCCGGAAAATACGGATACCAGCAAAAAAAAAGAAAAAAAACTTGTCCTTTCCACTATCCACTCGGCAAAAGGCCTGGAATGGGACGTGGTCTTCATGATCTCTCTTGTAGAAGGCAGGTTCCCCGCATCAGGCGCCCTGAAAAACGATGTGGACATAGAAGAGGAAAGAAGGCTGTTTTATGTGGGTTCCACCAGGGCAAGGGATCATATCTTTTATTGTTTTCCCTCCCTTGTGAATGTCTCCGGTTACGGCAGCATTCCAGCCGATCCATCTCGATTCCTGAACGAGATCCCTGCGGAACTGATGAAGCCCTGGAACCCTGACACTTCCCGCAAGGGACATACCTTTGGGGGCAGCAGCCGTTATACGGATGATTCAAAAATACAGGAAACCGGAACATCCCTCGGATCAGGCAATAAATTCAGGCCCGGCCAAAGGGTAAGGCATCCCATATTTGGACCGGGTAAGGTAATTCAGATGATAAACGACAAAAAGATCAAAATCTGTTTTGACCGGATGGGCTACAAGACCTTGCACATGGACTATGCCAAAATCAGTATCATATGAACAAAACGCAACATACCGCTAAAAAAAGGGGCACTGGAGGCCCCTTTGCCATCTGCGGAATCTATGATCCCCAGGAATCTGCCGGGACATCTTTCTTGGGGGTTAACAGGACCGGTTCTTCTTCAATGGGTTCTGGTGGCGCAGGAGCCACTTTTTTTTCAGGTTCAGCCACTTGCTTTTTGCTTACAGGCTTTTCAGGAACCACTGCCTCGGTCACCTTTACAGGGTGGATACCGGAAAGGGTATTTACCAGGTCATTTACAAGTTCATAGGCCGCCTCATCCAGCGCCCTGTCTAACCGGGCACGGCTGTCCTTGTCCGACCATACGCCTGATGGCCGGACCTGCTTCTCAACCCAATTCGACCATACAACCCTGCCTGTTTCAGGATCCTGCAAGGCAAGACCGATTCTTACCACGGCCACGGGTTCATTTCCACCCTTTGAAATCAGATAACCGCTTCCGCCGCCAATAAAGCCTCCCCAGACCGCGTTTGAGGTATTTGCCATCCACGAACCGGCGCCTGAACCAATAGCCACATCCTGCCACGAATCATAGTCCCTGCTTTGGGCAAAACCGAGCAATGTTCTGGAACTGGCGTCAAAAATGAAGGACAGAATTCCCTGTCTTACAGGGTTGAGTTCGCTGTCATTTCGCACACCGTATTCAAAAATCCTGCCTCTCAACACATAATTGGCGCCAAAATGCGCCCCTATTTTCTGAAGTACCTTAGGGGTAAGGCCTGTAAGTTTCATCTCGCTCCCCTGCCCCTGAGCCAGACGGTCATTTCTCTGAACAACGCCCGTAACCACATTGACTATCTCCCTGGACCACCCATTGCCAAGCTCAGTGTATATTGCCTGATTGGCCGGATTAATGGAGGATTTGGGAAAATCCTGGATTTTTATCACATTAAGATCAGAAAGATACCGCACCACATCCTCCTGAAGAGGCAGATAATATCCCTTCTGAGCAAGATAATAGGAAAGGGCCTGCTGAACCTTGAGCTGACGATGCATGGCGTCATAGGGAGTGAACCCGGCGCTATAATCCGCAAGAGGCATCAAAACCAGTGAGATGTCAGTAACGGGCACCCTTGAGGATGTCTGAATCGGAGCAAGGGAATTTCTCACTTGCTGACCGCAACCGGAAAGCAATAAAAGCAGGAGTGAACTGAAAAAATAGACTAAATAACGTCTGCCGGCCATGATTCCCTCCAAAGAATCTGTGGGTTTTTTATCTCGGTTTCTTAATCGGAATACAATGAAATTTTCCTAAATATTTTTCTTTTGAAAATAAATAAATTAAAGGGCCAGAGGCAACCTGATCACAAAACAGAAGGTCCTGCCCCGGTCCAGAATTCATACGCAAAATGCGTGCAAAAAAGAAAAGGGGAATATGGGGTCAAATCTTTAATTTTGACATTTTTTGATGATTAGATGAAGTTGATGATCAACGAACTTAAAAATCCTTGAAACTGTCCGCTGATCAGGCAAATTCCCGCAGATTATCCCGGATTATATCTGCGATTCATGTTTCGTTCGATTATGAATGGCAGCAGAATCAGATAGGCAGGCCTGAAATATCACTGATACCCGTCTCCTTCATGTACATACGGATACCTTCCAGGATTTGAACCGAAACCAAGGGATCCACAAGGGTCGCGGTACCTACCTGCACAGCCGCAGCCCCTGCCAGCAGGAACTCCAGGGCATCCGAGGCATTTTGAATCCCTCCTATTCCAATAACAGGAATATTCACGGCCCTTACCGCCTGCCATACCATGCGGAGAGCCACAGGCTTTATGGCAGGACCGGAAAGGCCACCGAAAGTATTCGCGAGAACCGGTCGCCTTGCCTTTATGTCGATACTCATCCCAAGCAATGTGTTAATCAGAGAGATCGCGTCAGCGCCGGCGTGCTCCACTGCCCTGGCAATCAGGGTAATGTCCGTGACATTGGGAGACAGCTTGACGATCAGGGGAAGGGATGTGGCTTTCCGCACCGCCGCGGTAACCTCGGAAGCCATATCCGGATCTGATCCAAAGGCCGCCCCTCCGGCCCTTACGTTGGGACAGGAAATATTTACTTCAATGGCATCAATGCCCCTGACCTGATCCAGAATGCCCGCAAGTTCCTGGTAATCCCGGACAGAATCCCCAAGGATATTGACAATAACAGCTGTATCAAGGGCAGAAAGCGCGGGCAGCTTATCTGAAATAAACCGGTCCACCCCTACATTCTCAAGCCCTATGGAATTGAGCAGACCACAGGGAGTTTCCATCAGCCGGGGCGGGGGATTCCCTGATCTTGGTTCAAGAGAAAGTCCCTTGACCACAATACCGCCAAGCTTTTCAAGATCAACAAATCCCTGAAGTTCAATGCCGTAGCCACACGTACCGGATGCAAGAAGAACCGGATTCTTAAGATTCAGGGGACCTGTTTTTACCGCGAGATCGGGATTTATGGACATGGATAGTCCTCCCAGCTTACCTGATCCGCCCTGAAAACCGGGCCTTCCCTGCACACATGCAGATAACCTGAATCCGCGGAATCATCCCCCCTGGAGCCCGGCACCGCGCAGCCAAGACAAAGTCCCATGCCACATGCCATCCTCGCCTCAAGCGAAACCTGGCATTCCAGGTTAAAATCCGCGGCCATTCGCGCAACGGCCTTCAACATGGGACCTGGTCCGCACGAGTAAACAACGGGCGACCTGCCCTCAAACATCTCCATTGCCCTGGACATAAGATCCGTGACAGGCCCTTTGTGACCAAGGCTGCCATCATCTGTTGCAAGATGCACCCTGGAAGGAGTATCCTCAAGGCAACGGGCCGCATACTCGATGTCGGCCCGGGTCCGGCCTCCGATGATCGCTACCTGTTCCACATCTTTTGGCCAGGCCTCTGAGAGAAAAACCAGAGGCGCTGTTCCTATGCCACCCCCTATTAGCAGCCCCGGACGTGATTGATCTATCCGAAATCCGTTACCAAGAGGACCCAGAATCCTCAGAGACCCTCCTGGAGAAAGCTGCGACAACAGGGCGGTTCCCCTCCCGACTACCTTGTACATAAAGATAAGAAGGCCCTTTGGTCCAACCCTATGTATGGATAACGGACGTCTCAACAGGGGATCTATGGCGCCGGGCGGTTTGAGATCAATCATGCAGAACTGGCCTGGTTTTGCCCCTTTACGGATCTCAGGGGCCCTGATGCCCAATATGTGCGTTCCCGGACCCACCTGTCCATGGGCCACCACCAGGCCCCTAACGTCTAAATATTTCAAATCAGGCCCCCCAGACCACTGATATGGCTGTTCCCATAAAAAGGATAATGGAAATAGCGGCATTGAAGGTAAAAAAGGCCATGTCCATACGGGAAAGATCGTCCGGACTGATGACCCTCCGCTGCATTACGAGAAGAATAAAAGTAGCGGCAAGACCAATGTAATAAACCCAGTTAAGACCGGCAAGAGGACCGATCATGACAAAAGCGGTAAAGGCAAGTATATGGAAAAAGGCGGAGACCAGGAACGCGCCCTTTTTACCAATAGCGGCTGGAATTGAATGAAGACCCATGTTCCGGTCAAATTCTTCATCAAGGCAGGCGTACAGCACGTCAAATCCGGCGACCCAGAACAGGACTCCAACACCCAGCAACACAGGGATTATCCCTATATCACCACGCACTGCCACCCAGCCGGCAATTGGCGCAAGCCCTATGGACAGGCCCAGAAACACGTGACACAAGGCAGTGAATCTCTTTGTGTAGGAGTAAACAAGCACAATGGCGAGAAACCAGGGAGAGAGTGAAAATGCCAATGGATTCAGGCTGTAGGCGGCATAAAAATACGCGGCCGCCGCAATGATCACCATGGCCCAGGCCTCTCCCTTTTTCGCTTCTCCCCTTGGCAGGGCCCTTACCCTGGTCCTTGGGTTTTTCGCGTCAAAGGGAAGATCCACAATACGGTTAAACCCCATGGCCGCGGTCCGGGCGCCAACCATGGCAAGCAGTATCCACAGGCACGTCCCCAGCCCCGGCAGCCCGCCGGCAGCAAGCAAGGCGCCCAGATACGCAAACGGCAAGGCGAAAAGTGTGTGTTCAAACTTTATCATCTCCAGAAGGATGCCTATCCTCTTAAAAACCTTCATTTTACTCTCTTACTCCTCCCCAGCGATTCAGGGATTCAACCCGGAAACCAAGAAATTCAGCCAGCCTGCCCGCGAAAAAATACGCCATTTCGTCAAGATCAGCAGGCCGGTGATAGAAACTCGGCATTGCCGGATATATTACCGCGCCTGCCCTGTGCGCAGCCAGCATGTTTTCAAGATGAACATGGTTGAACGGGGTTTCCCTTATGACAAGCACAAGCCTTCTACGTTCCTTGAGAAAACAGTCTGCAGCCCGGTGAACAAGGTTCTGCGAAATTCCGCGGGCAATTGATCCCAGGGTTCCCATGGTGCATGGCAGTATGACCATGGCTTTCCAGAGGCTTGAACCACTGGCAGGGGGTGCCGCGAGATCCCGGAAGTCATACACACAAGCTGCCCTGCTCTCCAGGGATTCCAGCCCTTCATCTCCCTCTTCAATCCGTACTACCTGACGCCCTGTCTCTGAGATGATAAGGTGATATTCCTGCCCGAGACGATCCAGTATCCCGGCAAACTTAAGGGCATAAAGTGATCCGCTCGCGCCTGTCACGGCAAGCAGCACGGGCGCCCTTCCCTCCGAAGCCTCCAGACCTGGACTCATCGTCTCTTATCCAAACCGAGCTTTGGCCATATGCGGTCTATTTTGGCCCTTATCTCCGGGTCCATTTCAATCACATCGGGCCATTCCCTCTCAAAGCCCTCTTCCGGCCATTTCCTCGTGCAGTCAATGCCCATCTTGCTCCCGTAATGGGGAAGAGGAGCGGCATGATCAAGGGCATCCACAGGGCCGTCCGTGTAGACTATATCACGCCGCGGGTCCACGTTGTTACCAAGGCGCCACAGCACCTGAGATATGTCCTGGACGTCCACTTCCCTGTCAAAGACACAGATAATCTTGCAGAACATCATCTGGCCAAGCCCCCACAGGGCGTTTATCACCTTGCGTGCATGTCCCGGATAACGCTTGTCAATGGAGACAAAGGCAAGGTTGTGAAACACCCCTTCAAGAGGCAGATTCATGTCCCTTAGCTCGGGCAGGGTCTTTTTGATCATGGGAAGGAACAGACGTTCTGTCGCCTTGGCCATGTAACAGTCTTCCTGTGGTGGCTGTCCCACGATGGTTGCGGGATACACGGCATCCCTGCGCATTGTCATGCAGGTGACATGAAAAACAGGATATTCATCGGCAAGAGAATAATAACCGGTATGATCGCCAAAAGGTCCTTCCGTACGTCTCTCCCCCGGGTTTACATAACCCTCAAGCACTATCTGTGAACTGGCCGGAACCTCCAGGTCTACTGTAAGACACCTGACAAGCTCAACGGGTTCCTCTCTCAGAAAACCTGAGAAAACAATCTCATCAATATTATCCGGCAGGGGCGCGGTAGCCGCGTATGTGGTGGCAGGATCCGCTCCAATGGCAACCGCGACCTCAAGGGGCTTTCCCATCCTCTCCGCCTTACGGTAATGATGAGCGCCTCCCTTGTGGGTGTGCCAGTGCATTCCCGTGGTGCATTTATCAAAGACCTGCATCCTGTACATGCCGACGTTCCTGATACCGGTTTCCGGATCCTTGGTGAACACCAGGGGCAGGGTAATGAACGGACCGCCGTCATCAGGCCAGCAGTGAAGGACAGGAAGCCTGCCAAGATCCACGTCATCTCCCCTGAACACAATCTCCTGGCACCGGCCCTTGTTTACCATTTTGGGAAAGGCACTGGACACGCGTTTTAATTTAGGTACGATTTTCAGTTTCTTTAAAAGGGTATCCGGGGTCTCAAGCTCGATGAAGGCAAGTATTTCCTCACCAAGGGAATTGAGGTTGGGCACCTCGAGCGCCATGGCCATCCTGGCGTAGGAACCAAAGGCGTTCATAAGCACGGGCATCTGGAAACCAGGCACGTTTTCAAAGAGAATCGCAGGCCCGTAGAGCTTGCAGACCCTGTCGGTTATCTCTGTAATCTCCAACACGGGACTTACCGGCTCCTTTACCCGGACGAGTTCACCCTTGTCTTCAAGCCTGCGGATAAAATGCTGAAGGTCCCTGTAGGCCATAAATATCTCCTGAGCCAGACCACCGAAAAAGGCGCCTGGAAATTTGGCGGTTCCTGCCTGACATAAACGGTAAACAGGCCAGATGCAATCTTAACAAATTCCACGCACAAATCCAGGTATCCTGAAAAAATAAAAGGGACCGGACAGGGAAACACAAGAAAACGGCCGGGCAGAACGCCGGGCCGCTCTCTTTTGTTTAATGGCAAGAAGTTATCCGGTCAACATCCCTCGATCCTGGACATGGCCGATCTCACCTTCAACTTTACAGTGGCATCCACGTCAGGCTCGAATTTTTTCCTGACCTTTATCAGGCAGATTCTTCCGCCGTCCTCATGCCATATCACCCTTGCATCCTCCTTCAGAATCAGCCGCGCTATTTTGTCAGGGTCAGCCGCATTATCCAATACGGCCACCACGGTTCCCATTACCTTTTTTGCGCCCCTAACCCTGAGTATCACCGCCTGGCCAACCTTTATTTTCTTGGGCAGGGGACCACGTATACCTGTTATGCCGGCCACATCCCCTTTTACCGTGCAGCTTTTGACCTCCTGCTTATCATCCTTGAAAATCCGGATCAGGGCAGTACATACATCAATATTATCCGGCGCGCTCATGGAAACCCTCCCCTTTGTACGGGCCGCATACCCAAAGGATGAGAATGCAAGCACGCTCAGACACACAAATACCATTGTCAGAATAGATGTCCATCTGTTTGTTTTCATGACGATACTCCTTTTCAATAGTTATCATATTCAAATAATTATCCCGGCTAAAACCTCTATCCTTTTACCTGGCCTTCTTTGAGTGACAACCCTTGCAGCTTACAGGACCGGTGGTCTTCCCGGCCTTTTTCATGTTTTTGTGACATTTCAGACACATTTTATGATAAAGCTCCATGGGTCTCAGTCTTTTTTTACCGCCATTCAGTTCCTGGTCGATCATGTCACAAACATTGTCCCCGGAGATATCCTCCGCCCTGCTTGCCCCGACATGACATGCTCTACATGTAAAATCATCCGTGTAACCGGCGTATCCGGAAAAGGCTGAATTACCCTTCAGGTATTTTTCCGCGTGAAGGGCGTGCTTAAACCCCTTTACCTCCTTGATATCCTTGGGTAATCCCTTGATGGACGGACACCTTGCCTGCGTATTTATGTCAATAACATCAGGGATGGATGATTTGACCAATTTTTCATTCCCGGCCAACACCGGTGCCTCCGCCATAAGGAGCAGGGACATCGTGAAAATCAGAGCTGAGGCCCATCTCGCGAACAAAACATCTGTTGCTCTTTTTTCATTCAAGTCCTTCATGTCTGAATCCTCCGTTTTCTCATAAAATAAAATCCGGCCGGCCTTTCTGATTTGAAGTTAATACCCCCCTACCCTGTTAATCCAGATGACATCGGGCTATATCCTGGCAGACATCGATAGATGTATGGTATATTTCGGGTATCATGATATCGGCTCTCGGTCTTTTGGATCATGTGGCACGGTTGAAGACAAAAAAGCATCCATCATAGCCATGAGCCATGACCCATGAGCTATGAGCCATGACCCATGAGCTATGGAGAGGTAGTTTATTGACAGACGCTAACCAGACATCCGGCAAGGCGTCCGGGGTAAAAATAGACGGCGCCCGCGTTCGCGAAATCCGCGAATCCCTCGGGTTGACCCAGCTTTATGTGGCAACAGCGGTCGGCGTCACCACGGATACAATATCGAGGTGGGAAAATGGCCGCTATCCCACCGTCAAAAGGGACAACGCCCAAAGGCTTGCGGCGGCCCTTGAGGTCAGCCTGGATGAAATCCTTGAACAGGAACCGACAAACAAATCCCAAACAACAGAACCAACGAAACAGGACAGCCATGGAGCCCGCCTACCCGTAAAATTCCTTATACCTGCCATTATCTGTGTTTTTGCGGCTGTTGCCTTGTCGGTGTATTACGTATTTCATCACGATGTATCGGTAAATTTTGAGGCGTGCAGAATACTTCCATCCCATGCGGCCCCCGGGCAGACATTTCCCGTGCTTGTCAGGGTTAAAACAGATTCCCGCAGATCATCCTCCTTCATACTGAGGGAGAATCTGCCTCGGGGCTGCGTTCCAGTAAAGGCCGTGCCCGCCTACACGGCGTGGGACAGAAAAAGTCGCAGCCTGGAATGGATCTGTCACTCACAGGATAAAGAGATCACCTTTTTCTACCTCGGATCAGTTAAAAGGGATATTCCCATGAACACGGTTCTGAATTTTTCAGGCACGGTTGTTATCCGGAAGGGTAAGGGCAGATCAAGGCCTGTGGCAGGCCAGAACAAACTTGAGATAAAGCCCCTGCACTGGGCGGATACCAATGGGGACGGGGAAATAGACGATGAAGAAATCCTTACCGTCTATGAGGAATTCGGCGAAATAAAAGGCGCGGATTTTGGCCTGGATCAAATAGAGGCCATATGGGCGGCAAACGGATATAAATGGAACGGGAAAACGAAAAAATTCGTAATTATCCCGTAAGATGGAGGGAAGAATAAATGCTGCACTCTGAAAATCTTTTAAAGAAATACCGCCTGACAAAAAAAGTATCTTTTTATTCAATAACTTATGGGGCAATATGCCTTATGCTGGTCCTCATTTCTACAGGGCAGAGCCATGCCGGATCCCTGGTAACCGCAAAATATACGATTAGAGACAATACCGTGATACTTAAGATCAAAACAGCGGCAACAGGACCTGGCAACATAATTGTTTCCCAGCATCTGCCCCGAGGGAACAAAATCGTAGATGCCGAGCCCGCCTTCTCCGCCTATCACCCCAAAAGGGCCCGAGCCAAGTGGCTGCTGAAAGACCTTAAACCCGGAACATACAAGATTGTCATTAAGATGAAAAAACCGGCAGACAAGAAAAAGATCTCGGCTGCGATATCGTTCATGAATCCAGAGACAGGCAGGCTTTCCACCATAAGGGTAAAACCATAGATGCCATCGTGCGCGTGCGCGAAAAACTGCCTTTTCCACACATAGATTCCACGGAAAGCCTGTGTCCGGCGTACTCAGGTGATAACCGACGGAGCGGACCTTCCGGTTCTTTCCCTAATTTCAGCCACCTCATCAGCCAGCCTGATCATGTCTGAGAGGGCTTCCTGCGTCGGAACCGAATGTAACGCGGTGTCAGGCACAAACCTTTCGATATATACCCTCAGAGTAGCCCCGACTGTGCCTGTGCCGGAAAGCCTGAACACCAGCCTGTCCCCCCTGTCAAAAATAATTCTTACGCCCTGGGAGGTGGCCAGTGACCCGTCAACAGGGTCCCTGTATTGAAAGTCATCCGCCTTTCTGACCCTGAAACCATGAATAAGGCTGCCAGGCATTGACGGCAGTTTCCTTCTCAGGTTTTCCATAAGGCCGCGGGCAATATCCGCATCCAGGCCTTCATAGTCGTGACGGGAATAAAAATTTCGTCCAAAACTGGCCCAGTGCCTTTTAACCAGCCCCTGGACCGAATCTCCGGTGGCGGCCAGCAGATTGAGCCAGAACAGTACTGCCCACAGGCCATCCTTCTCACGGACATGATCCGATCCCGTGCCAAAGCTCTCTTCTCCACAGAGCGTGACCTTGCCGGCGTCCAGAAGGTTACCGAAAAATTTCCAGCCGGTAGGGGTCTCATAACATGGCACGCCAAGTTTATCTGCGACGAGATCAACGGCGCTGCTTGTAGGCATGGACCGTGCCACGCCCTTTATGCCACCAGCATAGCCCGGAACGAGATGGGCATTAGCCGCCATGACCGCAAGGCTGTCACTGGGAGTAACAAAAAAATCCCTGCCGAGAATCATATTCCTGTCGCCGTCGCCGTCAGAGGCGGCCCCCATGTCCGGGCTGTCAGGTGATGCCATCAGTTTTACCAGTTTCTCCGCGTATTTCAGATTCGGATCCGGATGCATTCCGCCAAAATCTTCAAGAGGTTCCCCCCTTACAACCGTTCCCCTCCCCGCGCCAAGCCGGTCTTCCAGAATGGCCCTGGCATAAGGGCCGGTAACCGCATGCATGGCATCATAACAGAGGCGGAATCCACTGGAAAAAAGACGGCTGATCCCGTCAAAATCAAACAGATTTTCCATGAGGGCAGCATAATCAGCCACGGGATCTATGACCTCAACCACCGTGTCCCCAAGGGTTGAAATGCCCTCGGAGTCCAGATCCAGATCCGGGTAATCCACGGTAAGGTAACGTGTTATACGCAGGGAGGTCTCATAGATGGCCTCTGTAACCTTCTGCGGAGCCGGACCGCCGTTTTGAATGTTGTACTTGACACCGAAATCCCCTTCCGGCCCTCCGGGATTGTGGCTTGCCGATA
>JALVVK010000139.1 GCA_027023445.1 Deltaproteobacteria bacterium
GCCCTCACCGGCAACAGGATTACCAAAGAGGGCCTCGGCAGGGCTATCAGGCTGGTGAACAGGAGAAGGAAGGCCCTCCAGAGGCTTAACACCCTCAGGGCTGCCACACCTTCCGCCATAAGCGGAAGGGACGCGCTTCTTGTAAACCAGGTGGCCTTTTATGATGATCCGCAACGCTTCACAACAAATATTGAAAAGCTTTGTGACGAACTTGAAGACAGGGTTAGCCGGAAAGAAGGGGTGGTACCTGCCGGCACCAGGCGAATACTTATATCCGGTTGCCCCATGGCAGTGCCCAACTGGAAGATACCATATGTGGTGGAAAGCTCCGGGGCAGTGATAGTGGGAGAGGAAAGCTGCATTGGCCAAAGACATACAAGGGATCTTGTAAGCGAGGACGCCCGCAGCCTGGATGAGATGATAGACGCATTGGTGGACAGATACATGCGCATTGACTGCGCCTGTTTCACCCCGAACGATGAACGTATTGAGCACATAAAGCAGCTTGCCGGAGAACTCAATGCGGACGGTGTGATCCATTACGCCCTGCAATTCTGTCAGCCTTACCAGATAGAGGCTTCCAGGGTCGAAAAGGAACTTGAGGCGCAAGGCATTCCCCTGCTCCGCGTGGAAACAGATTATTCCATGGAAGACATCGGGCCGCTGAAAACCCGGATCGAGGCCTTTGTGGAAATGCTGTCCTGAGGCTCAGCCGTACGCACGCGCACATAAGGCATTTCAACATGAATACCCTCTCCGCAGGTATAGACATCGGCTCCCGCAGCATGGAACTCGTCATCCTGGACGGTGACAGGATCCTGCATAAACAGCGGGAAGATACCTCCTTTGACTATATTGACCAGGTAAAAGGCATGCTTGAACAACACGGGTGCGACCACATTCTGGTCACAGGCTACGGGCGGCACCTTGTCTCCAGGGAACTCGGCCTTAAGCACGTCACGGAAATCAAGGCGCATGCCGCCGGCATCCATCACCTGCATCCAGAGGTCCGCACCATACTGGACATTGGGGGCCAGGACACCAAGGCCATAGCAATGGGCAGCGGAGGACGCGTAACACGCTTTGAGATGAATGACCGGTGCGCGGCAGGTACGGGAAAATTCCTGGAGGTAATGGCGCAGGCCCTTGGATGCAGGGTGGAAGAGCTTGCTGACCTTGCCCTGAAAGGCGACGAATCGGTAAGCCTCAGCAGCATGTGCACTGTGTTTGTGGAAACAGAAGTGGTTGCCCTGAGGGCCAGGGGGGCCAGGCCGCCTGATGTGGCAAGGGCACTGGTAAAAATGGTGGCAAAAAAATCCAGCACAATGATTCAGCGTGTGGGCATACAATCAGATGTAGCCTTCTGCGGAGGCGTGGCCAGAAACAGGGCGGTTGTGCGCGAACTGGAAAACTTTATCCAGAAAAAGGTTCTGGTGCCCACAGAGCCTGAATTTACCGGCGCGCTCGGAGCCGCTATCCTTTCCAGACAGACGGGCTGAGAGGGAAGGAAATGGTGAATGGTGAATGTAAAAAATCTTCTCCGCGTTCTCTGCGTCTCGAACGACTGGAGCGAGTGGGCGTGAGGAATAAAATTTCCGGGAAAGTTGAATGGCAGGTGGTAAATTCTGATCTCCAAAATAAGACTTGACAGCTTCATGCAAGGCATTTAAGTTTGGCACTGCCTTTCGGCCCAAAATGGTCCCATCGTCTAGCGGCCTAGGACGTCGGCCTCTCACGCCGAAAACAGGGGTTCGATTCCCCTTGGGACCGCCAAATGCAATCAAAAGGTCTGGTAAAGCCCCCTGGCCTTTTTTGTTTCCTGTTCATATATCCAGCCGGCCCTGTGCCTTTCCTTGAGACATTTAAGTCATCCGCTACCCTTTTAATGGATCGCTGCCTATATCTCAAATCTGGCGCCAAGGCCGCCGTATTTGAACCTTTCTCCAAAATATTGTTTGAAATATTCCATTGCCGAATCCCCCGTGCAGTGGGAAGGGGCCAGGAATTCAACGCCGCTTTCATCAAGGGCCTTCGCTGTCTGCTCCAGCACCGACATATCCGATTTAAGCAGATGAAACCCGCCGGTTACCAGGTGCCTTGGTGAAGGAACCAGCTCAACCAGGTTCTCAACGCCCGGATGGGAGCAGCCTGTTACAATCACGTTACCCTTTCCGGTTTCCACCCATAAGGCCTGCTCGGGAAGAGGACGTGAAAGCACGCCTGTGGTCCGTATGCCAGAGGCTATATCCACAGAGCCGGATACCATATGGACCCTTGCCCCTCTTGAGCTGACTTCGGACAGGAGTTCTTCATCAAGATCCGGAGCGTATATCTCAAGGGAAGGACTCACCCTTGCCAGTTCGGAAAGGCCACCAATATGGTCCCAGTGATTATGGGACAACACGACCTTGCCAATGGATTCCACGGAAAGATCAAGCCTCCTCAGATTCTCAATAAGCACCTCTCCATCAGAACCCGTGTCAAAAAGTATTTTTTCAACGCCATTGTCAATGAGAGCACTCATGCCCCAGGCAGGGACCGGTCCTTTTAACTGTGAGTAATTATTGAAGACAATCTTTATAATCACCAGGTTCCCCCCACAAACTTTCTGCCAAGTGGTGTTTCACCCTCCGGTGTATGAAAATGTTAATTGCTAAATTTTAAATTGAGGCAAACAATTTTTTATTAAATTCAGAAAGATATAATAACTTAGCACCTTAATTTAATGTCCAGACTCACTTGACGCCAACATCAATCTCTTAACCCATATAATAACCATATGCTTAGCATGTCCTTATTATTTGCTTTCCTAATAAAGAAAAACGCAATGAAGTTCATGACAACAAGAAAAACTAATAAATTCAGCATAACAGGTAAAAAATTATATTGGGTATGAAGCTTGATAAAAGCAATATGAGCCGTATCTATATATAGCTGGAAAGGCATAAAAGCAATAACGGTTATAAGATAAAAAATACTCACCTCTGTACTCGCAAATGGATTAATCCATGATGTCCATTTAATTTTATATTTTTTATTGTATTCTTTAATGGTTATATTAAAGTCATTTACTTGTAAATAGATATTCAAAAATTGGATACATCGTACATATAAAATATGCCACTTTCTATAATGAATAACAGTTAATAGAACAAATAATCCCGCAATAGCAACCCCAAAACTAATAGTTCGCTGATATGCTTCACTAAAGCTATCTATATTGTTAAAGACAAGACCAACTACCACCAGAAAAAATCCAACAAGTTGATCCCGTTTCTTATCTGTTTCTTTCAAGTGATCGTGACACTGTCTATATATTTCTATAATAACACTCATGTATTTATATCCCATTGGATAACATTGCACCTCCGTGGACATTTCACTTCTTGTCCATGTATGTCCTTGTGTGTCCACGGCTAATCAAAAAATACGCTTCGGATAAAATGGGCGTCCGCTTATACCGCATTGATCCTTCTTACGTAAAACCTTTTCCCATGATATTCTGTCTCAACAAGGAGGTCCCTGTCAATCAGCCTCCGCACGGCGGACCAGTCGGCATGGGCGCGGGAAAGAAAATCCGCCATTGCCTCCTCCCGCATGGGATGTACGGCAGTGATGCCAAGTACGTCTTCCTCGATATTGCCCGTACATGCAAAGGAGTTTCCCTCATATCCTATCAGGTATTCCACCTCTGAAAGCTGCGTCTTGAACACCTGGAAGGCCCGGTTGATTACATCCTCTCCTGGCGGCCCGGCCCAGCTTTCAGCAGGCGGCCTTGTGGGTATGGAAAGATACGCGCGGGCGGGCTTCACGCGCCTGAGGAAAGCCGCCGTATCCCTGACCTGTTCGCTGGAATCATTGATTCCCTTTACGAGCATGGTCTCGGTAACAAGCTCCCCCCCAAACTCCTTTGAAAACCGAAGTATCCCATCCAGGATATCGGCAAGCCGGAGAGATCCATGCGGCCTGTCTACCCGGCGCCAGGTCCTTTCCCGCACGGAGTCCACCTTCAGACTCACCCAGTCCGCCTTCATAAGATCTTCTCTCACATCCTGGCGCCATATAAGAGATGAATTGCTGATGACAGCTGTCCTGATTCCAAGCGGCCTCAAAAGCTCAATATGGCGACCCAGGTTCAGGTCCAGGGTAGGCTCGCCTTCCGCCACAAAGGTGAGGTAGTCAACGTCGTCCCCGGCCGCCCTTACCTTCCCCGCCTTTTCCCTGACCCGGTCCAGGACCTCATGCGGATCATGAAAGGCCGCGCGTTCCGCCAGGATTCGGGAGGTGCGCCCAAGTTGGCAGTACACGCAGGAAAACGAGCATGTCCTTGACGGTATGTTATTGATACCAAGGCTTTTTCCAAGACGCCTCGACGGGACGGGCCCAAAGACGAACATTGTTCATTTCTCCTGTCACCTGTACCAGCGACGCCTTAAAAAAGCCTCAATATAGGCTTTATGGCCTGTCTGAAGGCCTTGGACGTGGCTGAATCAGGAAAGGCCTGTATGTAAGGACGCCCTGTATCGCAGCATACCGTTACCTGGGGCTCAATAGGGATCTGGCCAAGGAAAGGAACTCCCATTTCAGATGCCATCCGCTTTCCACCGCCAGTGGCAAAAATGTTCACCTTTTCCCCGCACTTGGGGCACACGAAACCGCTCATATTCTCCAGCACGCCAATAACCGGAAGGTTGATCTTGCGGCAGAAATTAACAGACTTGCGAACATCCGTTATGGCGACCTGCTGAGGAGTGGTTACTATGATCGCCCCGTCCAGGTTCTCTATGGACTGTGCCACAGTCAGGGGTTCGTCTCCTGTGCCCGGAGGCGAATCAACGATCAGGCAGTCAAGGTCACCCCATTCGACATCTTTAAGGAGCTGGCGGATCGTGTGGTATTTCAGCGGGCCGCGCATAATGACCGCTTCATCGCCCTTAGGAAGGAGGAAACCCATGGATATAACCTTGAAGTTTTCATACGGCGCAATAGGGAAAAGGGCCGTATCCGTACCGTTCAGATGTTTGCCTTCAAGGTCAAGCATTCTCGGGATACTTGGCCCGTGGATATCCACGTCCAGCAACCCGACGCTTTTCCCTGCCTGATAGAGGGCAAAGGCCAGATTGGTGGAGACGGTGCTTTTTCCCACCCCGCCCTTGCCGGACATGACCAGAATTTTGTGCTTTATCCGGTTCATGCGACCGGCCAACTGGGCCTCTTCCAGCCTCTGTCTCTCCTCAAGTTCCTTCTTGTTAGGCATAGCGCACTGATTCGACATTCTGTTTTCCTCCACTAAGATCAACTGTTTTGATAGTGAAAATGATGAGATGAGCGTATGACCCGTCACCTTTTCCCGCAGCATTAAAATTATTCAGCATTAGCTCATTACCACATGATATTCAGATGTCAATCAATGAATAAGCCGCCAGGCATCCAGGCGGCTTATTTAAGACAATATCAACCCGGGGCCAGAGGCCGGGGGCAGTTATTTTGCTTTCTCGGCTTCCAGTTCAGCAATCCTTTTCCTGATGCCCTCAAGGGCGTCTTCAAGATACCGCGCCTCATCCTGAAGGGCATCCAGGTCCTGTTGGACAGTAGGTGCCGGGGGATAATAAGGCCCTGCGTAAAAGGCACCATAACCATATCCGGCACGGAATCTTCCGCCCCAGCGGCGGCCCCGTCCGCCCCTGAAACCAAATCCGCGGCCGAAACCCGGACCAAATCCGCGGCCCCGAACCG
>JALVVK010000140.1 GCA_027023445.1 Deltaproteobacteria bacterium
GTGGCCAGGGTAGGCTGATAACCGACGGCTGATGGGATGCGGCCCAGAAGCGCCGAAACCTCGGAACCAGCCTGGGTAAACCGGAAAATGTTGTCAATAAAGAACAGCACGTCCTGACCCTGCTCGTCCCTGAAGTACTCTGCCGCCGTCAGCCCTGTAAGACCGATTCTTGCCCTTGCTCCAGGTGGCTCGGTCATCTGCCCGTAAATCAGGGCCGCCTTGGGAAGAACTCCGGATTCCTTCATTTCGAGGTAAAGGTCATTACCCTCACGGGTTCTCTCACCTGCGCCACAGAACACGGAAATACCACCGTGCTGCATGGCGATGTTGTGAACCATCTCCATCATGATAACGGTCTTGCCGCAGCCGGCACCGCCGAACAGGCCCATTTTACCGCCCCTTGGGAAAGGCACGAGCAGGTCGATAACCTTGATGCCCGTTTCAAGGACCTGGACCGTGGTGTCCTGCTCAACAAACGCGGGAGCCTTACGGTGAATCGGATATTTTACGTCTGATTCCAGTGGCCCCTTGCCATCAACCGGCTTCCCCACCACGTTCATGATCCTGCCCAGTGTGGGCTCTCCCACCGGAATCTTGATGGGGGCCCCGGTATCCTTGACCGGCATGCCACGTACCAGACCGTCCGTGGTGTCCATGGCAATACACCTGACCATATTATCGCCAAGATGCTGTGCCACCTCTATGATGAGGTTATCCTCCGTATCGTCAATAGCCGGATTGGTGATTGTCATGCCATTAAGAATAGCCGGAAGCTGCCCTGGTTCGAACTCAACGTCCACAACAGGACCAACAACCTGGGCCACCTTGCCGACTTTGGTTGCGCTCTCGTTAGCCATATTTTTTTACCTCCCCTGACGAACCGCTTTCACGGCCGAAAAGTTTATTCTCTATCCCTTGAGGGCCTCAGCACCGCCCACGATGTCCATCAACTCCTTGGTAATAGCAGCCTGCCTCGCCTTGTTGAAGGTCAGAGTAAGGCTGTGAATCATATCGGTACATGCCCTGGTGGCATTGTCCATGGCTGTCATTCGCGCAGCCTGTTCACTGGCAGCCGTCTCCAGCATGCTGTGCAGTATCTGCACATTGACATACATGGGCATGAGCTGATTCAGAATTTTCTCTGGCTCCGGCTCATAGATATATGTAGCCTGTGGCCCTTTCTTTTCCTCAGAGGCCTGCTCACCAAGCCCTTCACTGCTTATGGGCAACAGGCGCTTAAGCGTGGGTTTCTGCACAGCCACGTTGATAAAACGGCCATACATAAGCTGCACTTCGTCCACCTCACCATCGAGAAAGGCCCTTATCATCTCCTGGCCTACCTGACGGGCGTTAAACATCTGAACATTGCCCATGCAATCCACCAGGGTATGAACCACCTCGTATGGTCCGCGCCTGAAATACGAGGCTGCCTTTTTTCCTATGCAGGCAAGACGCATTTTCCTGCCTTCTGCCTGCTGGGCCTTAAGATACTTTTCGCTCGCATTGAGTATGTTGGCATTGAAGGCCCCGCACAGACCGCGGTCAGAGGTGACCACCACGAGAAGGCCCTTTTTAACATCCCGGCGCTCCATTAAAGGAAACGCACTGGGATTGGCCGTGGCGGACAGCTCTCCCATCACAGAGCCGAATTTCTCAGCATATGGCCTGAATTCCTCCATGCGGCTCTGTGCCCCGCGGAGCTTTGCGGCCGCAACCATATTCATGGCCTTGGTTATCTGCTGAGTCTTCTTGACCCCGACAATCTTAAGCTGAATATCTTTTAAGGATGGCATTTAAAATCGCCCCTTTCCTTTCTACAGATTACGGTTTGCCTTGAACTCCTTTTTGAAGTCCTCGATGGCCGCCTTCATCTTTTTATCCAGGTCATCCCCGATGGCCTCTTTCTCTTTGAGCTCCTCAAAGATGTATGAATGCTTGGCCTCGACGTACTCGTACAGTTCACGTTCAAAATCCTGCAGAGTATCCACTGGCAAATCGTCAAGCAGGCCCCTTGTTCCAGCATAAAGAATGGTGACCTGTTTTTCCATTGGAAGCGGCTGATACTGGGGCTGCTTCAGGATTTCCACCAGTCGTTCGCCTCTGTTCAGCTGCTGCTGCGTTGCCTTGTCAAGGTCGCTGCCGAACTGGGCAAAGGCTGCAAGCTCCCTGTACTGGGCCAGATCCAGCCTGAGGGTACCCGCGACCTGCTTCATGGCCTTGACCTGGGCGGCGCCACCGACCCTGGAGACCGACAGGCCGACGTTGATGGCCGGTCTGACGCCTGCGAAGAACAGGCTTGGCTCCAAATACACCTGGCCATCCGTGATGGAGATAACGTTGGTGGGAATGTACGCCGACACGTCACCCTGCTGTGTCTCAATGATAGGCAAGGCGGTCAGAGACCCGGCTCCCAGCGCGTCATTCTGTTTGGAGGCGCGCTCGAGCAGGCGTGAGTGATTGTAGAAAATATCGCCAGGATAGGCCTCACGTCCCGGAGGACGCCTGAGCAGCAGGGACAGCTCGCGGTATGAAACCGCCTGTTTTGAAAGGTCATCATAAATAATCAGACAATGTTTACCATTATCCCTGAAGTACTCACCCATGGCGCATCCTGCGTATGCCGAAATATACTGCAGGGATGCCGGCTCACTGGCGCTGGATGCCACTACCGTGGTGTAGTCCATGGCGCCATGACGCCTGAGGGCCTCAACAACCAGGGCCACCGTTGCCTGCTTCTGACCGGTTGCAACGTAGATGCAGTACACATCGGTATTTTTCTGGGCGATAATTGCGTCCACACCGATGGCGGTCTTTCCGATCTGACGGTCACCAATGATAAGTTCGCGCTGCCCCTTGCCCACTGGAGTCATGGCGTCCACCGCCTTGAGTCCGGTATAGCAGGGCTCGTGCACCGGTTTCCTGTCGATGACGCCGGGAGCCTTCATCTCAATGCGCCTGAACTCCTTGGCATCAATTGGTCCCTTTCCGTCAATGGGGTTACCCAGGGAATCCACAACACGGCCGAGCAGCGCCTCTCCCACCGGAACCTGGGCAATGCGCCCGGTTCTCTTGACAAGATCACCTTCCTTAACGCCCTCGGTTTCACCCATAACGGCCACACCGACGTTGTCCTGCTCAAGGTTAAGCGCAATTCCCATGATGCCGCCGGAGAACTCCAGCAACTCCATTGACATGCAGTTGCGCACGCCATAGACACGGGCAACGTTGTCACCAACGGACAAAACCGTTCCGGTTTCGGCCAAGTCTATGGTCTTTTCGTATTCCTGGATCTGCTTCTTGATGATGTCACTGATTTCGGATGCCTTTATCTGTGCCATTATCCCAGCTCGCCCCTCCCTATAGATTCTTTAAAGCCTGAAGTTGGCTTCTTATGCTACCGTCCCATACCATATCGCCAATACGGGCCACCACACCGCCGATAATTTCCGGGTCTTCCTCAAGCTGCAGAGTGACCTTTTTGCCTGACACCTTGGCCATGATCTCCGCGATTTTATCCCTGAGGTCTTCCGGCAACGGAACGGCTGTGCGGACAACTGCCCGAACCACACCTGTTTCCTCATCCAGAAGCTCCTGGAAGCAACTTATTATCTGCCTGAGGTGCTGAATCCTCCGGCGTTGCACCAAAAGCCTCATGAACCCTGCCATAATTTCATCCATGGCAAAGGCACGAATCATTTCGTTGACTACATTCTGCTTGATATCCGCCGGGAACACCGGGCTTATCAGCGCGGCCTCCACCTCGGGATTTTCCTCGATAAAGGCCATTACCTGCTTCATGGTCTCCCCGAAGGCCTCAAGCTTACCCTCCGCCTTGCCCACCATGAAGAGGGCCTTGGCATACCGTCTGGCTATTACTGTACTAGTCAATTTTTCTGCACCACCCTTTCAAGGTATTCACTGATGAGCCTGTGATGATCCTGCTCATCAAGGTTTTTGCGGATCAGCTCTTCAGCCATCTTGATGGCCATTTCTGAAACCTCTTTTTTAAGCTCTGCCTTGGCCATGGCAAGCTCCTGCTGCACATAAAACTCCGCCTGAGCCTTGATCCTCTCCGCGGCATCGTGCGCCTGAGCTATTATTTTTTCCTTTTCCGCCTTGCCCTGCTCAATAAAGTTATTCAGAATCCGCGCGGCCTCCTCATCCATATTGGACAGCTTGCGCTCGTACTCCGCATACTTGCGCTCCGCCTCGGCCTTTTTCGTATCCAGTTCCTCAAACGCTGCCCGGATGGACTCTGTTCTATCATTGAGTGCGTCGGAAATCGGTTTGCGCAACCATTTGACCAGAAGAATGACCAGAATGGCAAAGTTAAGACAGTGCCAGATGAAATTCATGATCTGTCCGTGAGTAAGGCCATAACGCCCCTCCTCACCATGACCTTCTGTCGCCTCCTCATGCTTGACTGCATGCTGGACGGTCTTCGCTGCATCCGTAACAGCCTGATGCACGGCCCCACCGGATGCCTGAACAGCCTCGTTTGCATTGGCAGCAGCCTGATGCGCCTCCCCATCTGCCGCAAAACAGCGCGGAGCGAAAACCAACAGGGCTACCAGGGAAAATATCCCGATCAGACTACCAGACCAGACCCCTCTCCTCCTCGCGTTGAACATTTATAATGCCCTCCCCAGCAACTTCTGAGCTATCTCCACGCCAAAGGACTCCGCCTGACTCTGAAGCTCTTTCCTGGCCGCATCAATCTCGGCCGTAAGCTCTGCCATCAGCTCACTTTTTTTGGCCTCAGCCTCCTTGTTACTTTCCTCAAAGAGCCGTTTCTCTTCATCCCTGGCCTCCTGCTTCAGCCGCTCCCTTTCCTCCTGCCCCTTTTTACGGGCCTCAGCCAACTTGCGGTGAAACAAGGAGAGCAGCGATTCGGCGTTGCGCTCAAACTTTTCAATGTCCTCGCGAGCAGCGGACATCCTGGACTCCCGCTCCTTGAGAACTCGCCGAATGGGCTTGTAAAGAATGACGTCAAGGATGAAAGTCAGCAATAAAATTCCTATGACCTGTATCCACAAAGAGAGATCTAATGTTATCATCTATCTCCGGGCCCCCCGAACCCCTTTAGTGAAAAAATTAGTAAATTCAAAAAATTAGAGTAAATGAACCCCCATTCAGAATTTATTACTCGTTGCTTTTACATCATTTACTCAAACCTGTCAATGCCTTAACAAGCTCATACGCCTTTTTTATTTCCCCAAAGCACCTTGTGGAACTGGATATTCAACCTCGCGGACAGGCGATCCTCCAGGATCCAGCGGGCAAGTTCAGCCGGATCTGCCTGCCCCCAGACAGGTGAAATCAGTACGGTGGTAAAAAGATGAAGTCCGTGAGACAGGATGAAGGACCTTGCCCATTCATAATCTTCCCTGCCTGTAACCACAAACTTGACCTGGTCCCCTGAATTTATCCATCGGAGATTTTCCGGCATCCATGCCTGTTCCTCACCGCTTCCAGGGGTTTTAACATCCACCACCTTTATTACCGCGGCAGGCACACGGGAAAGCGGAAAACTCCCATTGGTCTCAAGGATTACCCTGGCCCCGGCAGCCAGTAGTTTTTCCATGAGCGGCAGCGAGGCACTCTGCATGAGAGGCTCACCTCCGGTAAGCTGGACCAGCCTGAGCCCTGAATTCTTCCAGGCAAACACAAGTGATTCAATAGTGACAGGCTGCCCTCCGTAATAGGCATAGGTGGTATCACAATAAACACAACGGAGATTACATCCTGAAAGACGGATAAAAAAACAGGGAAAACCGGCCCACAGCCCCTCTCCCTGTATGCTTGAAAATATTTCAGAGACCTTTAGCTGAGAGTCCATGGATTTTCGGTTCGGGGCAGAATTCCGGAACGGGATACACGTCAACGGGCAGGACGGTACGTCACACATGATGACGGAGTCTCACATACCGTCACCCTGAGAGGGCTTACCCCTGGGAACGAATCTTTCAGTTGCCCTGCGAGTTGATCAAAGATATAACGCGCAATGCCCTCTGAAGACGGATTTACCTCCTGAAACGCGGGATGGTCATTCAGATTAATATGGTCCAGCCCCTTCAGAATACCATTTACCATCTGCTTAAGATCCCTGAAATCGATTCCAACGTTTATCTCGTTCAAATTCTCCGCGGCAACCGCCACCTCCACATCCCAGTTATGGCCGTGAAGATGCTCACACTTTCCAGGATAATCTCTCAGATAATGCGCGGCGGAAAAATGGGTCCTTACAAATATCTCAAACATGGATCTGCCCCTTTATGCCTTTCACTTTATATCCCTTGGACCGAACAGGGCGGTGCCCACCCTGACGATGGTAGCCCCCTCCTCGACTGCGACTTCGTAGTCATGTGACATGCCCATGGAAAGTTCCTTTAAACGGCCATCTAAACAAAGCTCAGACTCCAGATTATCTCTAAGCCGCCTTAAAGCGCTGAACCACTCCCGTGTTTTTTCAGGATCAGGACTGTACGGCGGCAGAATCATCAGGCCGTCAAGCCGGAGGCCGGACAAATCCATGACCTTCTCTATCAGCTTTTTAAGGCCTTCAGGGGATATTCCCGCCTTTTGCCGCTCGCCTGCGAGATTTACCTGACAAAGTATCGGCATCCTGCGCCCGGCATCCCTGGCACGGCGGTCCAGAGTCTCTGCCAGCTTAATGCTGTCAATCGTCTCAATACAGTCGAAAAGTTCCACGGCCCTCTTCACCTTGTTCTTCTGAAGATGCCCGATAAAATGCCATCGTATATTCGGGCTCCCGTCTCTGAGCTCACGTATCTTTTCGTCTGCTTCCTGGATATAATTTTCCCCAAAAAGGGATAGGCCGGCCCCTATAGCCTGCCGCACAATCCGAGCTCCGCGTGTCTTGGTAACCGCCATCAGCGAGACATCTGACGGATCCCTGCCCGATCTTTTGGCGGCAGCTTCAATCCTTTCACGTATCCTGGAAACCCTGTCACATAAACCCTGGCCTCCGGCAACACTAAACTCCATTTATGTCAAGCACCCCCATTTTCATTAAAACAGAAACAACCGCATCCACCGGCAATCCCACAACATTGGTATATGAGCCCTGTATCCGCTCCACCATGAAGGCCCCGACTCCCTGAACAGCGTAACTGCCGGCCTTATCCATGGATTCGCCGCAATCAACATAGCGCCCCAGGACATCAGCAGGATATTTTCCGATCCAGACCGTGGTTTTCCGTGAAAAGAAATGGCTTTCCGCCTTTTCTGGCCAGATAACCGCGCAGTATGTAATTACCGTGTGAGACCTGCCGGAAAGCCTTGTAAGCATTTTTACTGCATCAGCCCTGTCCGCGGGCTTGCCCAGGACCTCGTCATCCACCACGACAATTGTATCTGCCGCCAGGGTCACGGCATCCGGATAAAGCACGGAAACGGCCCGGGCCTTTATCTCACATACCCTCCTGGCATAGGCATCACAGGATTCACCTGCCATTGGCAGGGGCTCTTCCACGGGGCTGGGAACAATCCTGAAATCCAGCCCCAGGGAACGCAACAGTTCCCGCCTCCGGGGAGAGGCCGAGGCCAGTATCAGGGGCTGGGCAACGCGAAAAGGGCCCTGGCATTTTCGCTCGTACACCGGGCAATCTCCTCCAGAGGCTGTTCTCTTATTTCCGCCACCTTGCGGGCCACATAAAGGACACGGACAGGTTCATTAGGTTTCCCCCTGAAGGGCACAGGACTCAGGAAGGGGGAATCTGTCTCCAGCATAAGCCTGTCCAGGGGTACATAGGCAACGACCTCCCGCAGATCGTCCGCCTTTGGAAAGGTTACAACCCCCGTGACCGAGAGATGAAACCCCAGATCAAGGACCTTGCGAGCCACCTTAATATCCCCTGAAAAACAATGGATTACACCAGAAATACGCCCCTTGTATTCCTGCAGAATCTCAAGCACATCTTCATGGGCGCCACGATCATGGATGATAACGGGAAGGCCAGCAGCGGAAGCCATTTCCAGTTGAGAGCGGAAAACAGAGAGCTGGATTCCGCGCGGAGAATAATCCTTGACAAAATCAAGGCCGATCTCACCCCAGGCCACCACAACCTGCTCCCGGGCCAGGGCCGCGATCCTGCTCAGTTCCTGATCGGTAGTCTTCAGGGCATCGTGGGGATGTATTCCCACTGCCGCATAGACCCCTGTCAAATTACGGGCCAGGTCCACGGCACGCCCAGAACTCTCTGGATCTATACCGATGGTAATTACCTGCGATATCCCCTGAGAACGTGCACGCGTCATCACTTCCTCAGGCTCAGATGAGAGAGGCGGCATATCCAGATGGGCGTGGGTGTCGATCAAATCAATCAATTCCATGGCTCTCATCCATGGGAAGGGTTATAACAACGCTTGTGCCACCGGTTCTATTTTTCTGTATACAGAGGTTGCCGCCATGGAGCTCAAAAATCCTCTTTGCCATACTTAGGCCAAGCCCCATTGCCTGGATTTTAGTGGTAAAAAATGGCTCATGCGCCCTGTTCAGATGCCCCCTTGGCATACCCATACCGGTATCGGTCACGCGAATCTCAATTATATGGTTGACCCTGACCACTGTTATCATGAGCAGCCCCCCATCAGGCATGGCCTCCATAGAATTTTTCAGTATATTCAGAAAGGCCTGCTGGAACTGCGCACCGTCCAGGGACAATACAATCTCTCCAGATGGAAGATCGAGGTTCAGGTCAATGCCCTGGCCATCGCACTCCCCCTTCATAAGCCCCACTGTCGACCGGATTAACTGGTACAGATTCACCCTCTCCCTGTTAAGCACCGGCTCATTGGCCACATCAAAAACTGCCTTCAGGGTACGCTCAAGCCGTTCGCTCTGATCCAGAATTATGTCCAGATATGGGATAAGGTCCGGGGCGTTCAATTTTTTCTTCAGAATTTTTGCCATACCGCCAATGGAAGAAACCGGGTTCCTGATCTCGTGAAACAGATGATCGGCCATCCTTCCAACCGATGCATGACGTTCCGCCTGGACCAGCATATTTTTTTTCTGCTCCAGCTGCTCGTTCAGGGATTGAAGCTGACGAACTCTCTTTTCAAGATCCTCGCACATCTTGGTTTTGCCCACGGCAACAGAGGCAAAGCCCGCGAAAAGCTGCAGATCTTCCAGGTCACCCTCCTCCACAGGATTTCCCGTTACGAAATTATCCGCTATTATCAGGCCAAAGGGCTGCTCCTCACAGATAAGGGGCGCCACGGCGAACTCCTGAACCGCCAAAAGATCCTCTATGCCAAGGGCGTCGAATCCACTATCCTTCCGGTAAACAACAGACTTTTGTTCCCTGAGTGCCCTGACGAAAACACTGGAAGAATCAGGGGAAAAGGGAATCTGAATACGGCGCGCCAGCCTGTTCAGGGGATGGTCCTTGTCAGAAAAATGGTCCCTCACTCCTTCCAGAATCTGGAAAAGGCCCAGACCATTCCGGTTAATGGTAGACCATATCCTGGATGCATCCTCCGAGTCACACGGCCCGAGAGCATACTGGCCTGACAAAACCTGCCTGTCCTTATCAAACCTTACGAGAAAGGCCCTGTTAAACCCCAGGCCCTCACCGGCGGTTACCCCGACCATTATGGCATAAAGAATATCATCCAGGTCCTGGGCGCGCAAAAAGGCCTGATTAAGCTTTGAGGCCAGATTGAATAACAACCTCATCCGCCCCCAACGCCCCCTGGCCTGGTCGTGCGCCCAGAAACAGCTGCCTATATTAGGTAAATCCTGAGCACGCATTTTCAATCCAGTGATCCATGTATCCAAAATTATCGCCGATTTCACCGACAAGGCTCTCAGGTTATAAAATTTCCTGGTAACAGCCTGCTATTTCACGTAAAAACACCTTTATCCTATGCAGGCATAAAACGAAATCAATAACCTATACCACTACTGCAAAAGATAGGCAATCCGCCCGGTGCCATATTTTTATCCGAAAACACCCTGGCACTTTCATTGTTCATTGTGCCCAACGTGCCGGGAATGGCGGTTACCGTGAGAATACTAATGTTAAGTGGTAAATTCTGAATGTTAAATTAAGGTGCTAAGCTAGCATATCTTTCTGAATTTAATAAAAATCTGTTTGCCACAATTTACAATTCACCATTTATCATTCAACATTTTCATGGCCAGGGGTGCGAAGCACCACTCAGCATTCAGCATGGGGGGAGCTCCTGAGGCACGAGTCTTGAATACTCTGTCTTGACATAGGCATGAAGTTCACATAGTGTGTAGCCTATAAACAACCAACGATCTGGCAAATCAGATACAAGGAGGGACCAAAAAATGAAGAAAAAGATTCTGTCAACATGCCTGGCATTTGTTTTTTCCATGAGCATTGCCGGGGTAAGCCTTGCCAGCACCAAGTGCATGGGTAAAATCACGGCCGTCGAGGGCACAGTTCTTACCATTGATTGCGGCAGCAAGGCCAAAAAATTCAAGGTTGGGGAAAAGGTCCAGGTCAAGAAGAAAAGGGCCCACCAGGTAGAAGGCTGCTAAAAAACTAAAAAATCGATTCATTATGGGGGCCACGGCAGGCCCCCGTTTTTTTTGTAAAAATTACCGAATATTGGCGCCCTCCATCGCAAGCCGCCGCAAATCGGCTATCGCGGTGGCATAGTCACCGGTTCCAAGAATGGCCGAACCCGCCACCAGGATTTCTCCTCCCGCCGCCGCTACCGCCTTTGCCGTTTTCACGTTTACGCCGCCATCCACCTCCACCGGGATATCAAGGCCCCTGTCTTTCATCATTTTCTTAACAGCCCTTATCTTCTGCAAAACCTCCGGGATAAAAGCCTGACCTCCAAAGCCGGGATTTACACTCATTAACAGCACGAGATCAAGGTTTTCCAGGACATATTCCAGGCTGCTTTCGTGCGTGGCCGGATTTAGCACTGCCCCGGCCCTGAGCCCCTGGCACTTTATGGTTTCAACCGTCCGGTGAAGATGGGTGCAGGCTTCTGCATGCACTGTAATCCAGTCTGCTCCGGCCTTTTTAAAGTCCTCAATATACCTGTCCGGAGCCTCTATCATAAGGTGAACATCCAGGGGCAAAGAAGTGTGGGGCCTGACAGCTTCTACCACCAGAGGGCCAAGGGTTATGTTGGGCACAAAATGTCCATCCATGACATCCACATGAATCACGTCCGCGCCTGCCGCCTCAAGGGCCTTCACTTCTTCACCCAAACTGCTAAAGTCTGCTGAAAGTATTGATGGAGCTATTTGTATTTTCATGGCAGATTATTATAAGATTGAAACCGCAAGGTGCAAAGCTGATTCTTACTTCAGGATAAGGAGCCCACAAATGAACAGATCAGAGAATTCATGCGTATCACAAAAAATGATGGGATTCATTGAAAAATCTTCCTGGATCCGGAAGATGTTTGAACAGGGAGCGATTTTAAAGGCCCGTCACGGCGCTGAAAATGTATGCGATTTCAGCCTCGGTAACCCTGACCTTGCCCCGCCCGCATCCTTTCAGGAAAGTCTGGAAAAACACGCGGCTGACAGATCGCCCAATGCCCACAGCTACATGCCCAACGCAGGATTTCCGGAAGTCAGACAAAAGGTGGCTGAAAGGGTCCGGACAGATCAGGAAGTAGACCTGGAGCCACAACATATAATAATGACCTGCGGCGCGGCAGGCGGATTAAACATAATCTTCAAGGCGCTGCTGAATCCGGGAGAAGAGGTCATAGTCCCAAGGCCCTACTTTGTGGAATATGGTTTCTACGTGGACAATCACCAGGGAAGACTCGTGGCCGTTAATTCAAAGGCGGACTTCCATCTGGATCTCACAGCCATTGAGAGGGCTATCGGTCCATCCACCAGGGCGGTTCTGATCAACTCGCCAAACAATCCCACAGGAGTTATTTATAGCGATGAGGAACTGGACGCGCTTGCCGGCCTCCTGCTTTCCCTAAGCCGGAAAATCGGCCGGGCCATTTTCCTGGTGTCTGATGAACCATACAGGCGACTTGCCTTCAGCGGCAACACGGTACCGCCCGTACTGGCAAAATATCCCCACAGCATGATAACAACGTCTTTTTCAAAGGATCTGTCCATACCGGGCGAACGGATCGGCTATGTTGCCATTAATCCCGAAGCGCAGGATTCCGACGCGCTGACCGGCGCCATGACCCTGGCAAACAGAATCCTGGGATACGTAAATGCCCCGGCGCTGATGCAACGGGTTACGGCGGATGTCCTGAATAACAGCGTGGATGTGGCAATATATGAGAAAAGGAGGGATCTCTTTGCCGAAATTCTGCAGGACGCCGGCCTTGAATTCATAATGCCCCGGGGGGCCTTCTACTTTTTCCCGCAAAGCCCCGTCCAGGATGACACCCGGTTCGTGGCGGCGCTGCAGGAAGAACTGATCCTTGCGGTACCCGGCACAGGGTTCGGGAGTCCGGGCTTTTTCCGCCTGGCCTTCTGTGTTGAAGACGAGGTGATCAAACGCTCAAGGGATGGTTTCAAAAGGGCATGTGACAAAATAACCGCCTGAGATTGACAAATCCGTGGCCATTTGATATTTAAAAAATAAATTTATACGGAAACCATAAACCTCAAATGAGTTTTAAAAAACTTTTAATAATTATTGTTGCTATAAGCCTTATCTGTACACTTCTTGACTTAGCTATCAAGCTGACAATTTTTACTATATTCCCAGAAAAGGTTATATTAAATAATATATCTGATGGTATTTTTTTGTTCACCATTAAGAGTAGTTACTTCTTATCTGTTTTTTCTTTCTTCTGCGGCCTGATTGTATTAAACATCGGCAGGTTTTACCTATCCGGGTCATGCCTGAAACTCTTTGCCACCGGCCTCGGCTTTATTCTTGGCGCGTTGATCCAGGCCTTTGAGTCTTTAGTCTTTCCCATTATAGATTTTATCCCTGTGCACGGCTATCTACTGTTTGATTTTACCCATGGATACAGCTGGTGTTATGCGAATCTCGCGGACTTTTACAAGCCCATTGGAATAACGCTCATGTGTATCGGTACAGCTAACCTGATAAAAGAGGTCATGCCTCGCACAGCCATCTTAAGGTCTACCTCGTCTTAGTCAGAAGTGCGGCAAAAAAGCCGTCCGGCCCATGGGATTCAGGCAAAATCATGAGGTACCCCTCCCCTGTAATGAACTTTCCCGCTCTGGCATCAAGTCTTTCTCCCGCATTAATCACACGCCATTCCGGGTTTTCCGAAAGGAAGGCCTCTATCTGCCGACTGGTTTCCTCCGGCTCCATGGTGCACACCGAATAAACCAGCTCCCCTCCCGGCGCGACCATCTTTGAAAAATCGCGCAGGCATCGCGCCTGAATCCGGCTCAGCTCGCTGATACCCTCAGCTGACCTGTTCCATTTTATGTCCGGATGTCTCCTGATTACTCCCAGGCCCGAACAGGGGGCGTCAACCAGAACCTTCTGATACATGCCCGCGGACTTTGCGCTCTCCCGCATGAATCTTTCGTAATTAAGCACAGTTATTGACCTTATCCCCAGGCGCCTCACATTCTCCCGAAGCAGATCCAGCCTTTGTCCGCTGGGATCAATGGCGTCAATAGACGCATTATCACCCGCGATCTCCGCCAGATGCGTGGTTTTTCCTCCAGGTCCGGCGCACGCATCCAGCACTTTTTCTCCGGCCATGGGGGATAAAAGCAGGGCGGCCATCTGGGAGGCCTCATCCTGGACCTGAAACAGACCAGTCTCAAACCCCGGAATCAGCGAAGGATCGCCTCTGAAGTCCGGAAGCCTTACGGCGTCCCTGCTGAAAAGGCCCTTTTCAGCAGCTATCCCGGCGTCTTCCAGCAATTTCACAGCATTATCCCTCGAAATCCTGATTCGATTTACACGAAGAACGACGGAGGCCGGCAGATTATTTGTCCTGCACAGGGAGCCTGCCACCTGGAGTCCATAACGATCAACCCACCTTTGAACCATCCATGCCGGATGGGACGTCTCCAGAGACAGTACCTCGACCGGGCTCAGCCCCCTGCCGCCAAAAACGGCAGCCTCATTACCGCTATCCTTCTCCTTTCTCTCAGCCAGTTTTCGGAGAACAGCGTTCACCACCCCGCAGGCCCATGCCTGCCCCGACGACCTTACCGCCTTGACCGCCTCATCCACGGCCGCTCTTTGAGGTATCCTGTCCAGGAAAAGAATCTGGTACGCGCCCAGCAGGAGATGCACCCTGACCACCGGGTGAAGGCGCCGTCCTGAACGAAGAAAACGCCCCAGGCGATACTCCAGGAGGGACAGATGGCGGACCACGCCGAATGTCAGTTCCCTGGCGAGCGCCCTGTCCCGGGGATCCTGGGGAGGGATCTGTCCCAGGAAATCGTTTATGATCCGGGATAACGGGCCACGTGAAGATGGATCCGCAGAGATCCACGAAACAAGTGCCCTTGCCGCCACACTCCTCGGGCTTGCGGACTGCCCACGCTTAGGACGTTTCCTGATTCGGGCCTTCAAACCTGGTTCCCGCGGGGATCCGCCTGCCTCTCAGAAATTCGGCTGCCCTGAGCCTCTTTTTCCCCGGCATCTGAAGTTCGGAAATACAAAGAGCGCCTCTGCCGGCAGCAACGCACACCCCTGTCTCATCCACCTTAAACACGGTTCCCGGAGAAGACTCCGGCGCATCTCCTGACACAACGTGAGGCATATAAAGCCTTAATCTCTGGCCCTTCCACATGGTATAGGCGCCGGGATGGGGATCAAGGGCCCGAATGAGCCTTGCCAGCTCATCTGCCGGCCTTGACCAATCAACAAAGGCCATTTTACGGCTTATGGGAGGGGCATATGTAACGCCCTGCTCAGGCTGAGGCCTCTCTTCAAGCTCCCCCTTCTCCAGAAGATCCAGGGCCTTCATCAGCAGGCCTGCCCCGAGGCTGGACATCCTTGAATAAAGATTTCCATAGGTCTCATCCGGTCCGATCTCGAGATCGGACTTGAGCAGCACAGGACCGGTATCCATGCCGGCATCCATCTTCATTATGGTGATTCCGGTCCGATCGTCTCCGTTTATTATGGCCCATTGTATGGGGGCCGCGCCCCTGTATCTTGGCAAAAGTGAACCGTGAACGTTTACAGGCATTATTCTGGGCACATTCAGCAGCTCCACGGGTAATATCTGGCCATAGGCGGCCACCACAAGCAGATCCGGAGTCAATGCTTCCACATCCCGGATAAACTCCCCCGAACGGGCCTTATGGGGCTGAAGCACTCTTACCCCCGCGGCCAGAGCCGCCAGTTTAACCGGCGGAGGAAGCAGTTTCCTGCCCCGGCCTTTTGGCCTGTCAGGCTGAGTCACCACGGCCACCACGTCATCCGGCCCATCCAACAGGGCGTTGAGACTCGAGACCGCGAAATCAGGGGTCCCCATAAAAACTATCCTGAACCTGCCCATTTCCCTCTCGATCCCGCCCCCTATGTCTTATCCTGCCTTATCCGTGCCCACTTCTTTCGGAACATGACACGCCTTACAGGGCTCAGCCTGTCCACAAAACACAGACCGTTCAAATGATCCAGTTCATGCTGGATACACCTGGCCATAAGCCCTTCCGCCTGCAGACGTATCTCTTGTTCGTGTCTGTCATATCCTACAACTTCCACCTTTGCGGCGCGTTTTACCTTGGCGCTGTAGTCAGGCACACTGAGACACCCTTCCTCGCCGATCTCCTCTCCCTCCGAGGCCACTATGACCGGATTTATCAAGACAATGGGCTTTTCAGGCTTACCCTTGCCGGCAACGTCCATAACCACCAGCTGTTTAAGCTCACCAACCTGATTTGCGGCAAGCCCCAGGCCTTTTGCCTCATACATGGTAGAAAGCATCTGATCGATCATTTCCTGGAGCGCGCCATCGATAAGCTTGATAGGCCGGGCTTTTGTCTTTAAAATTTCATGAGGATAAACTAATATATTCATAATTCTTTCCATAAAACAGTTATCAGCCGTATCGACTCTTGAAAAGGGTATTGCAGGTACAGATTCTGGTCAAGTTTATAATAAAAAAAATTACGGATCCGCACCATCAGGATCATTTTTTGCACATGTCAACTGGCTGTTGAACTAAAAAAATAAACCTGCACCCAGCACGCATGGATATAAACAAATGACAGACCTCCATGAAAATGCCTCAAAGATTCTTATTGTAGACGATGATCTTAATATATTACAGGTACTTAAAATGCGCCTGCAACTTATGGGTTATGAAGTCACCGCATGCAACGACCCCAGAGAGGCCATGGAGCTGTTTGCCCAAAACAACTTCTCCCTGCTACTCACTGACCAGAAAATGGGAGAGATCACAGGCACGGAACTCATGGAGGAATTACGAAGCCGGGATCCTCACCTGCCGGTCATCATCATGACCGCGTTTGGCACGGTTGATGACGCGGTGGATTCCATAAAACACGGGGCGTTCAACTACATTGAAAAACCAGTGGACACAGGACAGCTCAAGGCCCAGATTCACATGGCCCTTGAACGGCGGGCACTGGAACAGCGCCTGGCCATGGAAAGAGACCTGTGGTCCAGGGCGATTGAAAGCCTGGGAGCGGGATTGCTCCTCATGGATGCCAAGGGAAACATTAACCGGACGCATCAGGTTCCCGAAGAACTGCTTATTAAAACCACAAAAACTCCGAACCCCCAGGCTCTTCAGTCTATAAAAAACGATGTATTGAAAATGATTGAGGAACCAAGACTAAAGGCACTTCAGACGGGCAAGGGGCAATCCATGGAATACCGCGATACCGCTTCAAAAAAATGGTTCCTCATAACCCTTACTCCCCTCAGGGATCTCAACGGCAAATTCCATCTAACCGCCATTCTCTTCCTGGACATCACAGAGGTAAAAACGGCCGAAGAATCGAGGATGGAACAGGAACGGCTGAAAGGCACACTGGAGATGGCGGGCGCGGTTGCCCATGAACTGAGCCAACCCCTTCAGGCCATACTCGGCTGGAGCGAAATCATGCTTTCACAGAAGGCACCCCAGCCCTACAAGCGATACCTTGAATCCATATGCAGACAGATTGACATACTGAAAGAGTTGATCGGCCAGATCACAAGCATTACACGCTACGCAAAAAAGGATTACCCGGGATCACTCAGCATTATCGATATCCAGAAGGCATCAACCAACCAAGCTTCATAATTTCGGACTATGCATCTTGATATGGAAATCCCATATTTGGTCAGCAATAAGGTAGAAAAACTGAAAAAGGGTTACGGCCTGTTGTCCGTAACCCCTTGATTTTCTTGGTAGCGGGGGGAGGATTTGAACCTCCGGCCTTCGGGTTATGAGCCCGACGAGCTACCAGACTGCTCCACCCCGCATCCGAACGAGACACAATTAATACCCTATGAGGCCCAAAAAGTCAATATCCTAATTTAATCCGTGCGCCCCAAAAAACGGGCAGCAACACATCTGCCCTGTAAACATCCCACAAAAAGGAGCCCTTCCCTTAACATGGTATTTTCACGGTAACCGCCATTACCGGGGCGGGCACAACGAAGTATAAAAATGCACCTATGGGAACATTTTGCTTTTTTGTCCATGTATGTCCCTGTGTGTTCATGGCTAATAAAAAATGCATTTCCGGATAAAATTTTGACCCTATAAGATCATCATGGCATCCCCATAGCTGTAAAATCGATATTTTTTCAAAACTGCCTGGGAATAGGCAGCAAGTATCCTCTCCCGCCCCGCGAAGGCACACACCAGGAGAAGAAGAGAGGACTTTGGCAGATGGAAATTGGTAATGATTCTGTCCACCACCTTAAAGACATATCCGGGATATATATACAAATCGCATGGACCTTCAAAGGCACTGATCCCATGGGGGCCTTCGGGCATACAACTTTCAATGGCCCTTACGCTGGTTGTGCCAACCGCTATCACCTTACCGCCCCGCTCTTTTGCCCGTTCAACGGCCCTTATTGTCTGCTCCGGCACTGACACCCATTCCGAATGAATACGATGTTTCCGGATATCCTCCTCTCTGACAGGAGAAAATGTTCCGTAACCCACATGCAGGGTAACCCATGCCACCTGCGTGCCCCGGGACCTGATCCGGCCCAGAAGCTCAGGGGTAAAATGCAGTCCTGCCGTGGGAGCGGCCACTGACCCAAGCTGCCGGGCAAACACCGTCTGATAGCGTTCAAGATCAGAAAGATCGGGCTCCCTCCTGATGTACGGGGGCAGCGGCACCTTGCCGCACGCCTCCAGCGCATGGATCAGCCCCTGATCAAATTTAAGCTCAACCCTGGCCCTTCCAGCCGGCAGAACCTCTCTGACCGTGGCGCTGAGTCCTCCGTTAAAACTTATATTCATTCCGGCACGCAGGGGCTTGGAACTTTTACACAGGGCCTCGGCCTCTGCGGTGTGCGGGCCGCGCTGCAGGGGCAGATTCAATAAAAACAGCTCGACTCGTCCTCCCGTGGGCTTCCGCCCCAGAAGCCTCGCGGGGAACACCCTGCTGTTATTCAGGATAAGACAGTCTTCCGGACCGACATAATCCAGTATATCAACAAAAGACCTGTGACTTATCTCGCCAGAGGACCTGTCCAGGACCATAAGCCTGGACGAGGCCCGATCCGGCAGAGGATGCTGCGCAATCAGCTCCGGAGGGAGGTCATAGCTATAGCTTGAGAGCGAATATTTCATGTTCATGAAAAAAGGCTGGTGCGCCGGGCAAGGTAACATAAAAAAAGGCCAAGAAGCACACTGAAAAAACCGATCAGGCGAAGATACTGCGGGGGGACCTCCTGTAACTGCCGCAAAAGCTCTTTCATCTTTTCAGGAAAGGCGAAATAAGGCATACCCTCTATAATCATTACCAGCCCTAAGACAGCGACAAAAAACTTCATAAGATCCCTGTTACCTTTTGTGTTGGGTATGGTGGCATGATGGAAAACAAATGAACCCTGGCAGGGGAAAAAGAAATTGGTGGCGGTGCAGGGACTTGAACCCCGGACGCTGCGGATATGAGCCGCATGCTCTGACCAGCTGAGCTACACCGCCACGCATCATCCGTGCGTGCATACCTATGCAAAACTTTGTTCAATATGTCAAGAGATAATCATCAGGCAAAGGCGATAAAATTCTTTTTTGATAGCTGAAAGCGATCTTTCTTCACGCCCACCTCTACCGAGACGCAGAAACCACACAGAAATAAGGCGTTGACGAATCCCGCCCCAATGGTAATGAATGGTAATCATCTTCCATGCTTTTGACAGGTAATGCTTTCAATGTATAATTGATCCTGGATTATACCCGATCAATGTCTGCGAGGAGGGACATATGCAAGAATTGATTTCCAGGACTATTTCCACGGGCGTATATGTGGTCACCGTCAGAAAAGGTGATATCATCAACGGCATGACGGCCGCATGGGTCACACAGGTTTCGTTCAAACCGCCCATGCTTACCGTAGCCATAGCACCCGCACGGTACACGCATGGCCTGATCCAGGAATCCGGTTATTTTTGCATAAACGCCCTCCCGGAAGATGCCATGGCAACGGCCAGGCATTTCGGATTCAAGACCGGAAAAGAAACGGATAAATTCAAGGGAATCAACTATAAGAACGCGTTAAAAGGATCTCCCGTACTGGAAGACGCCTACGCCTACATGGAATGTAAGGTCATAAACACATGTGAGGCTGGCGACCACACCCTTTTCAATGGAGAAATCATCGATATCAATGACCTGAAACCTGACGCAAAACCCATGCTGTTCAACTGGAATCAGTTTTTTGGCAAGAAAGGATAATCTGTATAATGGGAAAAAAAACGCTTAATGAACATCCACCATTACATGCTCAATCGGAGACCATGGACCTGCAGGAACAGATCCTGACCTTTCTTCCCCCACAGGTTGCCGATATTATCAGAAACTATCTCAGGGAAATATTGTCAGGTATCGCCATAGTCGTTCTGGTCTCTATTATTGGAATCGGTTACAGCATTTATACAACCCGGCAGGAAAACAGCGCTGCCGCGGAACTGGGAATAGCCATGGCAAATACGGACATGGACGACAGGGCACATGCCCTTAAAACACTCATTAAAAAATACCGGCATACAGATGCCGCGAATCAGGCACTTCTGCTTTTAGGGGCTGCGGAAAAAAACCTTCGAGATGTCTCCGCCGCAGAAGACGCTTTCAGGAGAGCGAGGGAAGTGTTCCCGAAAGACAGCGTCTGCAGGGCCTCTGCAACCATGGGCTTAGCCTACATGAATGAGGAACATGGTAAGTTACAGGACGCACAGGCACTCTTTAGGGAAGCAGGTTCAGGGGAAACAGGCTATGAGGCGGTGGCGCTTCTGGACCTGGCAAGGGTATCGGCCGCACTGGGCAAGCGGAAACAAGCTCTTGACGCGTATAATGAATTCCTGGGCCAGAGGCCTGAATCCCAGGACGTTGATTATGTGAGGTTTAAAATAAGCGAGCTTTCACGTTGATCAGCCCACCATCTCTCCCTTGGGATAGGACCCAAGCCATTTCAGTATAGTACAGCCTTTTCTGATGGCCTCCACCCCTTCTCTTACCTTCGGGTCCTCTATGTGACCAGCTATGTCCACATAGAAAAGGTATCGCCAGGGCTCGTTTTTTACCGGGCGGGACTGGATTTTTGTAAGATTCACCTCCCGCTGCGCCAGGGGCTGAAGAAGCTTGAACAGGGAACCCGGCCGGTCTTCAAGGCTCAGGAGAAGGGATGTTTTATCATTCCCGCTGGGCCTCGGGCATTCATGACCAAGAACGAGGAACCTGGTAGTATTCCCCGCGAAATCCTCAATACGCTTGGCAACCACCTGCAGATTATACGTTCTGGCTGCAAGCGGGCTTGCAATGGCCGCAACTGACGAATCAACCGCGGCCCATCTTGCTGCCTGGGCCGTACTCACGACCTCTTCCGTGGGAACTGCCGGCAGATTGCGCTGTAGCCACACCCTGCACTGAGCAAGGGCGTGTGGATGCGACAAAATCCTTCTTATCCTGTCGATTCTGCCACTCTGGCTTATCAGGTCGTGGGAAATAGGGAGGTAGATCTCTCCACAGAGTTTTACCTTGAAATCACACATCCCATCCAGGCTGAGCGCCACTGTACCCTCAACCGAATTCTCTATGGGCACTACGCCAAAATCCCTGCGGCCTCTCTCCACCTCTTCGAAAACCTCAGTGATATTTGTCTGGGGAATAAATTCCGGAGCGTTTCCAAAAAATTTGGTGGCTGCCATGTGGGTAAAGGTTGTCTCAGGCCCCAGATATCCCACCTGGGCCGGGCGTTGAGCATTACGACAGGCAGAAATGATTTCACCAAATATCACCCTCAGACCGTCAGATGGGAAATGATTCTTGTTGTGCTTCAGGATATTCTGGATAACCTCACGTTCCCTGGTCACATCCAGGGGCTGAAGCCTGTCTGAACCTTTGGCCTTGATCTTGCCGATCTCAACCGCCATGTTCATGCGTTCCTGCAACAGGCTCACAAGCTCCTGGTCTATCTGGTCAATCCTGTTCCTGAGTGATTTTAAACGCTGAAATTGCTTGTCATCCATTACTTAAACCATCTCTTATGGCGACCAGTTCCCGGCGGATCTCCCGCAGGAGTTCCTCTGGCGTCGATTTCCTTTTCCGCCTGGGGGCAAGCTGTTTTTTCGCGCCGGCTATGGTAAAACCCCGCTCATACAACATAGCCTTGACCTCCCTAATAATATCAAGGTCTTCCTGACGGTAAAGACGCTGCCTTGCCACCCTGCGGGGCCGGATCTGATAAAATTCAGTCTCCCAGTAACGGAGCACATGAGGCTCTACCCCGGTAAGCTTACTTACCTCTCCGATTCGATAATACTTTTTCTGAGGTACAGGCATTTACAACCCCTTTGAGGGTCCTGCTGGGCCTGAAACTTACTGTTTTTCTGGCAGAAATATAAAGCGGGGAACCATCCCTTACGTTAACTCCCATTCTCGGCCCCTTTTCCATCCACTGCAAAGTGCCGAACCTGACTATCTTTACTTTCCTGCCCTCTGAAAGGGCATTGAATATGTATTTGAATATTTCATCCACAAGCCCCTGGCTGACTCTCCTAGAATACCCCATCCGATCGCTTACTGCCCGGGCAAGTTCTTTTTTCGTAAGGGTTTCCATCCGGTCAGGAATCTCTCAGCCGGGCATTGAAATCTTCTGTTATCATCTTTACCAAAGGGGCATGCACT
>JALVVK010000141.1 GCA_027023445.1 Deltaproteobacteria bacterium
CACCCACCTGCGAAGCGTCATCGAAAATACGGCATCACGCATATCTGTCCTTTTCCCCGAACCCGCAGCAACCCACAAGGCCAAGGCGGTGATCGCCTACGCCCAGAGTCTCCAAAGCCTTAGCTACGCCTTTCAGGACACCTTTTACGCGAGCGCATACTATGCCCTCGCAGGTGGTATTTTCCTCATTCCTCTCATGTGGAAGGGAACAAAAAAAGCGACAATCACAGTACCATCGGTCTTGAAAAGGTAATACGATTATGATATTCAGGCTTTTTATATAGATTAAGTGTTACAAAACTGTATGTAGTGCCCGACAAAAGAAATGATGAAGAAACGGTTCCCCCGTGAAAATACGAAGTTTAACAGGTAATTTCTGAGTATTAAATTACGGTCTAATTACGGTCTAACCTGTTTTATTTTTTGAATTTAATAAAAATTAATCTGCCACAATTTACAATTCAATATTTACGATTCAATATTTTTATGGCCAGGGGTGTGAAACACCGACCAGCATGAGAGTATGGGTGACAAAATACTTTGTCATAAACAATAACCGGGAAAAGGAGGGAAAATCGTGAAACAGATGTTTATTGTGGTATTGACCCTGTTCGTTGTCCTTGCGTCCCAACCCTTATGGGCAATGGACAGCCAAAACCTTGAGAAAACCGTACAGGACCTCATTGAACAGAACAAACTTTTAACCAAACGACTTCAGCAGGTGGAAAATGAACTAAATACCCTGAAGGGGAAAAAGACCGAGGTGGCGCCGACAAAAGAGACCGCAAAGTGCGAGGAAGAACCGGCATGGTATGACATGCTCAAGGCAGAAGCGGATGTTACCGGCATCATCATGGGCAGCCAGAACAACAACGCAGACAATGGAGACAAGGCCTACGGTTCCTATTCATTTGACCTCAACCTTTCAACATCCTTTGCCCAATATGGCAGTTTCTTCATTCACCTTGAGGGCGGAGAAGGCGAAGGGATCAACGACGACCTGACAAGCTTCAGCCATCCCAACTACGATGCCTATGTCACGAAAAACTCTAGTGGCGAGGCCGATCTCACCATCTCCGAGGCATTTTATGAGATAAACTACCTGGATGAAAAATTTACACTGGATGCAGGTAAAATGGATATCAGCGTGCTTTTTGACGAAAACAAGGCGGCAGGAGATGAAACCACCCAATTCATGTCCAATATATTCGTAAAGAGCATGGGACTTACCATCCCTGAGCCTGACAACTTCTACTGCCCTGCCATCATGTTAAAGGCGGCACCGATAAATCTGGTGGAAATAAGACTGATTGGAGCCGCTGTCCAGGACGATAACTGGACAGGGCTCTTTGACAATGGATTTGTTGCGGGCCAGATCAACCTGCGGCCCGCGATAATGGGCATGCAGGGTAATTACCGCTTCTATACCTGGCGGGACGAGAGAAGACACCTGGACAACGCATATCTTGCAACTGCCTCCAACAGCTACAACGAACCACATACGGATAACGCGCAGTTTGGATGGGGCGTGAGCTTCGATCAGGTCCTTTACAATGGAATCACGGGATTCTTCCGTTACAGCCAACGCCAGGACGACCTTGCCGAGTGGAACGGTACCACATGGGAAATGATCCCATTTGACAGGCTGTGGACCCTGGGCCTTGATCTTTCAGGCTCCTTCTGGAACAGGGAAAACGACAACATCGGCATGGGTTACGGCAAAACACTTCTCACCAATGATTACCAGAAGGCCCACACCAATACAGACGACGAACAGTATGTGGAATGCTATTACAAATGGACAGTTAACAGATACCTGGCCCTTACCGGAGATCTTCAGTGGGTAAAGAATCCAGGAGGAGACTCCACGGCAGATGATGTCTACATCTTTGGCGTAAGATCACAGCTCGATTTTTAGCCTGCCTGTTCAACAAACAGGATAATCCAAGCCGGGGGAAACTCCCCCGGCTTTTTTGTTGAAAACATTCACTGGATTCACTGGGCTACACCCTTTTACTTCCTGACTACACTGGCCTCTTCCACGATCACCCTATACTTGTAGCCAGCCCCGAAATCCTTATCCTTGTATAAGGTCCCGCTGACCGTGACCACATCACCAACAGAGGGCAAATCCTGTGAAGTAACAACGAGATCATTGGTGCTTTTGGCAGGATCGCCACTGCCATCCTGAATGTGTATCCAGTTTTTCCCCATTATGTTCGGAAGGACCTTTACTACCCTACCCCTTACCTTGACCTTTTTCCTGTCCAGGGAGGCTGCCTTCTCATAAAGCTCCGCCACCGTATAGGCATTCGGTCCTGTGGCCTTCTTCACATGAACATCCCCTGTGAAGGTAACAGGAGCGGTCATTCCACCATGAGGTGAATACATTCCCATGGACATGGAGGTGGAATTCGCTCCGGCATTGGGAGACAGGAGGCCCCCGGAAAAAATAATTCTCTTAAATTCGCGGTTAAGGGTTCTACTTCTGAAATTAAGGATCTCGGCACCTGGCTGGAATGTGACAACTTCACCCACCTTAATTTTTGTCTCTGGAATAGCCACCCATGTCTTAACCCCATTCCTGTCTAAAAGCGCATATGTATATCCACCGCTGTTCATGGTTTCAACAACTTTACCTTTAAGCGCGCTATCAGCAGGGGACTGTGTGGCATCCGCGTTTTTTTCAACCTTAACGGCTGCAGAGGCCGTCTTTTCCGCCTTGGGTTCGGTCTTTTTAGACTCCTTGGCATTCTGGCAAGACACCAGGAAAACAGCGGACATAGATAATAAAGCAATCAAAAAAACAATTTTTTTTGCATCCATCAGGCCATATTCCTCCATTTTTTGATTTGAGTTGTATTCCAATTGCATGCGGAATCTCATCCCGCTTTAAACCTTTATACAGCTCATGCACAACCGGCATGAACCGCTCACGAACGAAGGAAGCATATCCTGGAATCCGTGAACCGCTACCTCAATCTAACAATAGTATATGCCGGTTATTATGAAAAGCCCTGAATATTCCGATGGTGCGCGTCATCCCCGACTTCCATTTTTTAACATAAGCACATAATCCGGGTTGAATTTTCAGCTAACTTTCATGCTAAAAAAATCAAAACCCCGCTCAGCATAAAAGTTTGAAAGAAATATAACTACACGCAAATCACCTTTGAAGCCACCTGCATGGAAGTAACTATATCCAGCATATTCGTGGTAATACCCACTGCCTTTTTCTCAAGGAGTCCATAATGATCAAGGCAGGTACCGCAGACAAGGACATCAACGCCGTTTTTTTCAAGCACCCGGAATTCATCCAGGTGCTCTGAACCCTGGACAGCAAGCCTTACCCCGCTGTTAAGCAACACAATTCGCCACAGATCAGGTTCAAGTTCCCTGAGAGTGGCTATAAAATTTTTCATCAGCCCCCGACCAAGGACCTCATCACCCCTGCCCAGAAGATTCGTCGGAATAACCACCAGGATCTTCTGTTCCTGTTCCGGAACATCTGTCATGATTTCACAGGCAACCGAGACCTCCCCGGAAGGAGTACCCGTAACAACAAAGCCCCCCTCCCCGTCAGGCGCCGCGTCCACCTGCCAGCCTCTGCTGGTAAGAAAACGGGTGACGTTCACCTTGCCAGCTTCGTTGTCAACCCTAACCTGGACACCTTCTTCAGGATGTTCCTCAATGGCGTCCTTTGTCTCCAGCACCGGCTTGGGACAGGCCAAGCCTCTGCAATCCAGAAACCGCATCTCTTGCCTCCGGCAACTTAATTAATCCGGGAAAATGGGGAGATTATCTTTCCCGGTTCACACGGATACTCTTCTCGCCGTCACAGTAGTGAAAATTGAGATCCCCTGATAGGCACGGACCAATGCCTCAACCGATCCTTCTTACCATGTGGACCCCTGTGGTAGTGATTATAATACGATCTTCCTGTTCATCAATGTTCATGATCCGCTCCATGGAATGTATGCCTTTTTCCTGTTTGTCCCTAATTAATGGCAACCGGCATCTTGGCCAATCAATCAGGAGCATAACGTCGGTTAATTTTCAATCCCAGATTACGCACTTCAAATGCATAAAAGAAAGATTTTTCTAAAATAATTAAATAGTTAGCTACAATTTTACCAGGCTTTCCGTTCACCCAAAAGATGCGGTTTTCTCCAGCATTATATCTCAGGCACCTGAAGCCGCAAAGGGCTTGCAATTTCGTCGAATCTGCTGTGTTATAGCGTAGTTGAAGCACACAATTACCTCTGTGTGCCCTCCGTCTTGAATCGTCGGCAAACTTGCGAGCTGCATAATCTGGATCAACATCCTGTCTCTCCATAAAATTATGGGCTCAGGCAATGCCGGTAACACAACTATTCAGCCTAAGATAATGACCAAACTTGACATCCAAACCTCTCCTTGTTAGTGATGGATAAAAGGTTGGAGTCGACATTAAGCGGATGGAGGGTTTGCTTTTTTAGAAAAATACTGTTTTGCCGATAACTGTTATAAACAGACAGTTAAGCCGTATACAGGCAACCCCTTTTAAGACCCGACGGCAGTTAGGTTAATTTATGATATCTCCATCCCTTGCCTTTGACGCAGAAAACAACCTCATGAGGCTCAACGGGGCACTTGTTTCCCTGCACTGCCATTATTTTAACTGCGGACTTCTCAAGGCGCTGGAGGAAATACCATATATTGACGGCCCTGAAATCCTTAGGGAAGAGGCAGCCAAGCAATTCCACGCAAACCTCAAGGCCATGTTCAGGGAGGCCAAAGGCGAAATCACTCCAGAAATTCTGCTGAAGGATTCCGCGGAGATCTATCGTTTTCTCGGATACGGGCGCATTAGGCTTGACCAGCTTGACAGTAGGGGAGGAACCGCAACGGCTGACTCCTCTTATTACGTGATTGGATGGCTTGCCAGGTATGGCAGACGTTCCAGTCCTGTATGCCATCTCACCCGAGGATTTATACAGGGTGTAATGGCCGCCATTTTCCAGACCGAACCGGAACATTACGTGGTAAAGGAAACAGACTGCATGATCCTGGGATCAGAATCTTGCAGATTTGTTGTTTCGGAGAGAAATAATGGCCGTTGACGTAAAAAAAGTCATTGATGTAGGATCCAGCCTTCCCTTGTGCAGTAACGAAAAGGGCATTATGGCGGCCTTTGGTATCTACGCGGCCTTTAATTACAATGAATTCTTCTTTCAGGTTGTTTCCCGTGTAAGGCATATAGTAAGCGATACCGACGCCCTTGCCCTTGAAAAAAAACTCTATGATGCGGTTGTGGACTGCGCCTACTATACCTTCCATGGCGCCAGAACCTCCATGGACTGGCGGGAATACATCGCCCCCATGATCGAAACCCCGGAAGACGAAGTGGCCGCGCTGGTTGCCTTTATCAATGTGTTTGGTGTGGGATACATAGAACTCAACGAGCTGATTCCGGGCAAAAAACTGGTTACTGTCGTGCGTAACGCCTATGACCCGGGCCGCTACCTGGAAGAGTACGGGGTGCAATCCGTAAGCTCCTGTTACCTGTTTCAGGCATGCACGGCAGCCTGTATGGATCTGGTCTATGGTGCCAGATTCCCTGATGGCAAAGGGACGTTTTTTTGCAGGGAGCC
>JALVVK010000142.1 GCA_027023445.1 Deltaproteobacteria bacterium
CTCTTGAAGAAAACTACCACCAAACATGGGACCCTTACTTGTGCATTTTGTCATAGAGGAGTCCATGGCGTGATTCCTGAGTGTGAAACATGTCATGGTCAACCGCACACAGCGGCGTTGCACAAGGCCTTTCCTAAATGTCTGGAGTGCCATATGGATGCACATGATCTTGTGAAGTAATAGAAACTTTAAATGAGGGGCAAAGCAATGAAAAGAAACTTTAAATTGGCAATGCAGGGCGGGTTGGTGAGTCTTTTTCTTGTCTGCGTCAGTTTTGGATGTGTCGGACCACAGGCCGCTGTCACAAAGGGCTCAACTCCAACCGTTAAAGAGAGTGCAACAAAGGTAAAGGTGGCATCACCTGCTACCACCACCAATACCACCGCAGCTTCGGCTAAGGAAGGCGGCATTTATGATATTAACGTTAAGCCGCTTACTACAGCGGATTGTGCCAGGTGTCATATTGCTCAATTCATGAGGATTAAGAAATATGGGGCCAAGCACCGTAGCGTTGCATGTACAGATTGTCATGAAATATACCACGCGTATAATCCTTTGAAGAAAAATTACGCTAAGATCATGCCAAAGTGCTCGAGTTGTCATGATGAGCCCCATGGCAAGAATAAGGCGGTACAAAATTGTCTGGCTTGCCATAAGGATCCTCACGCTCCGATTGTGTCGCTACCCGATCCATCAGATATGGAATCCGAGTGCAGGATATGCCATAGCAAGGTAGCCAGGGAGATGAAGAAATATCCCAGTGCGCACTCAGAACAAGACTGCTCTTCCTGCCATTCACAAAAACATGGAAGGAAGCCCGATTGTTCAGAGTGTCATGAATCCCATAGTCCCATGGTGGCCATGAATACACAGGATTGTCTGGCTTGCCACCCTGTGCATACTCCTTTGCAGATCACGTATTCTGCTGATGTGAAAAACAATGCGATATGTGCAGGATGTCATGAAAAGCCCTTTGATCAGCTCAAGGCCCATAAGACCAAACATTCAAAACTGGCATGTGCAAAATGTCATCCCAAGCACAAACAAATCTTATCCTGTCAGACCTGTCATGGGAAACCGCATAATGCCGTCATACTCAAAAAGTTTCCAAAGTGTGGGGACTGTCACAATACCGCGCACAATCTGCGTATCTGATACAGGATGTTGCACGATTATTGTGTAATTTATTTAAGGATTTGTTGGGAGTTCGTTTTTCAAACTTAACTTAGAAAAAATAGCTCATAGCTCATGGTTTAGTAAACAAGGTCATTTTTTGTGACAGATTACCCATGGGCTATGAGCCAACTTTTTGATCAGGGGAGCGGAGCACCCTTACTTATGATTGCGGTTATATAGGTATGGGCGAAGCATGAGCGATTTTAGCGGGAGGATAAGGATTGGATGCATTTGGTGCGGGGGCGTCCCTCAGGGATTGTTGCCCGCAGGAAAGACATGGCAATATCGGAACGAGCTGAACCAGCACATTCCGTTATCAGGTTTTTAGGCGGGGGAGAGAGAAGCAATGGGGTTTAATTCAAAATTTCTGATTAGTTGTCTGATAGGTGTCGTAGTGTTGTTGGGTTATGTCGGTATCACCTCGGTAAATGCCATGGAAACCGATGATTGCCTTGGATGCCACGGCGATTCTTCCATTATCGATGAGGGCGGTAAAGCCCTTTATATTGATGGAGCGCAGTTTGCCGGTACTGCGCACGCAGAAGAAGGCTGTACGGCCTGTCATTCTGTAACCGACGACCACCCGGATGATGGAGTTAAGCCTACAACTGAGAGTTGCGATACGTGTCACGATGACATCAGTGCAGAATACGGGGATAGCCCCCATGCCAAAAATGCGACCTGCGTAGACTGTCACAACCCGCACAAGGTTAAGGACCCCTTGGCACTGTCTGGTTTTGATGTGGATAAGAAATGCGCCAAGTGTCACGAGGACGTTGGTCACGGTGATGCGCTTCCCAGGCCCATACTTCACATGCAGGCAGTATCATGTACCACCTGCCACACCGATACGAAGAAATTCGTTGTTACTTTTTATCTTGAAAAGGTTGATGGCGTTAATGTCGGTAACAAAAATGCAATTAACCTCGCAACCTATGCAGATCTCAGGCAATTGGTCGGAGATAAGAATAAGGTGCAATCTATCATAGATACCGATGGTGATGGTCTCATTTCCTTGGCGGAATTAAAAAAGTTCAATTCCAACCCACAATATAAAAAATTACGACTTTGGGGGATGCTGACAACGGATACGGTAAGCCATCAATACGGGATATTTAAGAACCGTCAGGATTGTACCTTCTGTCACGCCGCTGGGCCCAAGGCTATGCAGACAAGTTATGTGGCCTTTCCCAAGCAGGATGGTACATACAGCAGGGTTGCTGTTGAAAAAGGTGCGCCTCTCGATATGCTTTTTGCTACCCCGGACTTTTATGTGGTAGGGGCCGGCAGGAACAATATCCTGAATATTGTAGGACTGTTAATTCTGGCCGGCGGGTTCGGTGCGGCCCTGCTTCATGGTACCTTTAGATTTCTGACGAGAAAAAACAGGAGGAAACATTGATCATGCAAAAGCCAAAAATGGTCTACCTTAATCCTATTGCCGTCAGGATATGGCATTGGGTCCACGCCTTTGGAATCGTAACATTGTGCATTACCGGAGCACAGATCAGATTTCCGGAGTATTTTAAATTCTTTGACGCATACAAAACGGCTATAGAGGTTCACAACTACACGGGAATAATGGTGTGTTTTGATTATTTGATATGGTTTTTCTATTACGTCTTTATTTCCGGTAAGTTCAGGAAGCTCTATGTCCCTACCATGGACGATCTTACGACCGGAATAATAAGACAGTTGAAGTTTTATGGATATGGCTATTTTCGAGGACTTCCGAACCCGCATCATAGTACGCCCGATAATAAGTTCAATCCCATGCAGAAGGGGGCATACTTGATGATCATGACAGTACTTGTGCCTATTATTCTTTTTACGGGTCTGTTGCTCTTACTCTTTGCGAAGAGCTGGTTGATGGCCCTGGGCGGGATAAAGGTAGTGATCGGAATACATTTCCTGGTTGCGTGCGCGTTTTGTGCATTTCTTTTTGTCCATATGTATCTGGCAACACTTGGCCATACGTTTTGGGCACATTTCGTAACAATGATAACTGGTTGGGAGGAAGAACCGGAAGAACACTAATAACCTGCTGTCAGGCTAATCTATAGGCAAATGCCTTTATTAGTGTATATCCAGAACAAAAATTTCATTTAGTTTTACATGGCATCATATCTGAGCTGGCGGACACGTGAACAGATTATTGTTTCGTGTCCGCCGTTTCGCATCTGTAGGCCGTGTCGGCCAGGCAGATCTGAACCGGTGTGGTATCTTTTCCCTTTTATTAATTGATCCCTTATCAAACCTTCAGCTATACTGATGATCTTTTTTTTGCTATACGGGTAAGTAGGAGTATTTTTTTCATCGCCCGCTTTGCTGCGTTGTCGGGCACCTGAATTACACAAGTACGTCTGCCTGCCCTTCGCCTTGCGCCTTAGACGAACTTGCGAGCCGTATAATCCGGGTTCAGACAAAGACCCTTTCAGGGGTGGTGATTGATTTTGACATTATTCTGATTTTCCCCTTTGTAGAGGCGGATTAATTTTTGTGGTAGTGTATACTTAAACGTGGATGCTCCCGGGTTTGTAGGAGGTACGGTACAGCTATTATATGGCAGATGGTGGATGATTCCTCATATTTTGTATCCGGCCATTGTATTGATTGTTCCGGCGTGTCCGGAGATTTCTTTACCGGTAACAGGAGAAAGGCATGTCAGAGAAAAAGGTATTGGTGCTTTTAGCCCCTGGGTATGAAGAGATGGAGGCGGTTGCCGTGATTGATATACTCCGAAGAGCGGGTATAACGGTCGTCGTAGCGGGCACAACAGAGGGGGCTGTGCCGTCTGCAAGAGGGATAAAAATCGTCCCTGATACCTATATTGACGATATCATGGACCATAAATTTGACCTGATATACCTGCCAGGTGGAATAGACGGCGCTGAAAATCTCTCCAGGGATGAGAGGGTGGTGAAAATGTTGAAAGACCAGCACCTGGATAACCGGGCTATAGGCGCCATCTGCGCTGCCCCTGCCATTGTGTTGGACCGTAACGGCCTTGTGTCCGGCAAGAATATCACATGTCATCCCGTTTGTCATAAGGATGTCAAACAGGCCAGGTTGTCCGGGGAGAGGGTGAAGCAGGACGGCGTTGTTATAACGGGTCAGGCGGCAGGCGCTGCCGTTGAACTTGCCTTTCGTCTGGTGGAGTTTCTGGTCGGCAGGGACCGGATGCTTGAGGTCAACAAGGGAGTTTTAGCCAGATTGGATTAAAGATGATTGCTGAGAAAAAAAAGACGACCCGTCATAAAAAAAAGAAAAATGTGGCCTCGCCGCCCCCTTTTGAAAGGACTCTGCCTGTGCCGCGTACCGGGGTGGAACAACCAGCGCCGGTCTCACTTCCTGATCCGCTTCAGCAGTACCTTGATGAAATCAGCCAGTATCCGCTGCTGACCAGGGAAGAGGAACAGAAATTGACAAAAATATATCACGAGACCAGGGACCCAAAGATCGCGTCCAGGATTGTCACGGCCAATCTGAGGCTCGTGGTGAAAATCGCGTTGGATTTCCAGAAATTCTGGATGCAGAATTTTCTTGATCTTATACAGGAGGGTAATATCGGTCTCATGCAGGCGGTCAGGAAGTTTGATCCATACAAAGGGGTCAAATTTTCTTATTATGCCTCGTTCTGGATTAAGGCCTATATGTTGAAGTTTATAATGGATAACTGGCGGCTGGTTAAAATAGGTACGACTCAGGCCCAGAGAAAGTTGTTTTACAACCTCAATAAGGAAAAAGACCGGCTTTACGCCCTTGGGTTTGATCCGGTACCCAAGCTTATTTCCCACCGTTTGAACGTGTCTGAAAAGGAAGTCATAGATATGGAGCAGCGCATGGGGTCTTGGGAGGTGTCGCTTGATTCCCCTGTAAGGACGGATTCCGAAGACAGGCATCTGGACTTTCTTCCCAGCAGTGATACCCCGGTGGATGTGGCGGTGGCAAGAGAAGAAATTGATACGGCGCTCAGGGAACATCTGGAGGTCTTTAAGGAACAGCTTTCCGACAAGGAGAGGCTGATATTCGAGGAAAGAATGATCTCGGATGATCCAAAGACATTGCAGGCCCTGGGAAAGTCCTTTGGTGTCTCCAGGGAAAGGGTCAGGCAGATAGAGTCCCGGATTAAGAAAAAACTCAGGCATTTTCTTAGGGAGCGGATACCCGATCTGGATTCATACCCTTCGGCTGTGGAGGATGCATGAAAGGCATTCTGATCTTTTTTTTGGTTGTGGCCTTGTTTATCCCGTGTACGCCGGATGCCCGTGCGGCTGTTTCCAAGGCCCCTGCCTATTGTTATTTTCTGTGGTCCCTTGTTGAGAGAAATGAAGGCAGGCTGCAGGAGGCTGCCAGGTCCCTGAAACGTG